>JAUIIQ010000212.1 GCA_030431585.1 Gammaproteobacteria bacterium
CGGCGTAGTAGGCAGCAAGTGCCATACCTTCACGAGCGGCGAGGTTGCCGCCCTCCTGATACGCTGTCACCAGGTGCTGGAATACCAGCCGCACCGCAATACGCCCATCCTCCAGCCTGGTGCCGCGTTGCCATACGCCGATATAGGCTTCGATGGCATGGGTCAGGGCATCCATGCCGGTGGCGGCGGTAATGTGCGGCGGCAGCCCGAGCATTAACTCTGCATCCAGGGCAGTAGCCCCGGGCAACATGGACGGGCCGGAAATAATACTTTTGGCGCGGGTGGCAGCATCCTTGACCACCGCTCCGGAGGTTACCTCCGAGCCGGTGCCGGCCGTGGTGGGGATGGCGAAGATAGGCAGTGCATCGTGCTTGACCTTGCCCAGGCCTTTCCAGGTTTTGGGGTCTTCGTTGGACGTGGCACAGGCTGCAATCATCTTCGCGGTATCCATGGCAGAACCGCCCCCGATGGCCAGCACGGCGTCACATTGTTCTGCTTTCAATACCGCCAGGCCAGCAGCCACCTGCTCGTAGGTAGGGTCTGGCAATACCCCGTCATACCAGGCCACGGGCACGCCCGCTTCCAGCAGTGCGCCGGTCGCCTGCTCGGCGACACCCAGCTCACGCAGTGGTTTGTCCGTCACGATCAGTACCTTGCTGACACCGAGACTGGCGATATGCAGGCACAGGTGGCGGCTGCTGCCGGGCCCGGCGAAGGCAATATTGCGGTCCTCGGACATGAACGGGGTCATGACACGCAACAGTGTGAGGAACAAACGGTGACGGAGTTCGCGTACAGACAACGACATGGCTGGGGCCTTATTGGTTTAGTTGCTCTGGCTACATGATAGCAGCTGCACCGGGCCTGACAGCCGCTGGCTGAAGCACGTCAAACAATATAAACCGCTGGTTCAGCTGAGAATGCCGAGGGGGCTCTCTCCCGATTCCGGGCTGTAGAACGTGCGCACGTTCGGCAGCACGGTATCCAACTCCCCGGGGGTCACGCCAAACCACAGCGCCAGCTCGGCAAAGTACTGCTCCACGGCCGTCGTGGGGGCGTAGATGCCACGCCCTACGTCCAGGGGGCTGCCCGGGTAGATCTCGGGGTACTCGCCGTAGAAACTGCCGCCATTCACGGCGCCTCCCATTACCACATGGTGACCGCCCCAACCGTGGTCTGAGCCTTTACCATTGGAGGTGAGGGTGCGGCCAAAGTCTGAGGTGGTAAAGGTGGTGACCTGGTCGGCAACATCCAGTTCCTGCAAGGCATCCCTGAAGGACAACAGGGCCTGGCTCACCATAGGCAACATTTCCGCCTGGTTGCCCAGCAGGTTGTCGTGATGGTCCCAGCCACCGGCGGTAACAAAGAACACCTGGCGCGGCGCGCCGATCTGTTCACGCACCGAGATGATACGCGCGATCTGGCGCAGGGCGGCAGACAGGCGATCATTCGAGAACGCGGTGCTGAGCAGCGGCGCTGCCTGCATGGACTGCACAAAAAACTGTTGTGCGTCGATACTGCCGGCCAGCCGGTCACGGTACTCACGGCGCAGTATGTGGCGCGGCGGGGTAGCCAGCAGCCCATCGATAAACTGTCGGCGTAACTCGCCCACCTCGGAACCATCGTTGTAGCCGTTCAGCCCTACAGCGCCATCGCCGGAGGCCTCCACGCTGTACTCGGCAACAGTGGCCCCGCTCTGGAAAATATTATTGCCGGAGAGCGAGATGTTCATGGAGATGCCGTTCGCCGGATTGGGACCCTGCATCAGGTCGGCAACCCGCCCGCCCCAACCCTGGGCGCTGCGCTGATCGGAGATAGCGGTCTGCCACTGTTGTATCTGGTCAGAGTGTGAGAACAGACCCAGCGGTGTGCGCGATGCACCGGAGGCGATCGCACCTGCATCAAAGGGCTCCAGCAGTGTGCCCACGTTGCAGAGCAGGCCGGCATCGCCGTCCGCAAACAGCTGCTGCAGGCCTTCCATACCCGGATGCAGGCCATAGCTGCGGCCATTGGCGGCATTTGTTGCCAGCGGTAACAGGGTTTCGCGCGGCAGTGCCAGGTCCGAACGTATAGACTGGTACTCGCCGTACTGGTCGCCGTCCGTGGGGACCAGCATATTGAATGAATCATTGCCACCGGCCAGTAGTATGCACACCAGCGCACGGTAGTCCTGTGCCCCCTGCGCCGCTACGCTGCGCGCCAGACCCAGTTGCAACAGCGAGGACGCTGCGGTGACCGTGGCCAGCCCACAACTGTGGGCAAGAAATGTCCTGCGTTTTATCATTGGTGCCTCCTCACAGTTCCACCGCCTGATCTGGTGAAACCAGCACCAGGTAAAGCGCTGCCCTGACCCTGATCTCGAGATCCTCGATCACCTCAATAGACGAAAGAATACTCTCACGGGTTGCGTCTGACAGTGTGCCGTAGGCCATGACCAGATCGATACGATCGAGCAGGGCCTGCGCATCATCCGCCACCGCCAGGTACTCGCCAAGGTCAGCCCGCGCGGGCAGGAAGGGTGGCACGGGCAGGTCGTTCCAGCGCCCCTCCAGCACGGCACCGTCCAGTAAATTCGATACCGACACGACCGTGGTGCTGTTGGTGATCTGGAATTCCGGGGCGACCAGGCCGGCCGCGGCTATATCGCCAAGCGGGCTGTGGCCCGGCAGGTAAAAGTTAAACACACTGGGCGCGGACAGGGGATGTTGGCCTATGGTCTGTTGCACGCCAAAGCCACTATTGGCATAGAAGCCGTCGGGGCTGGACACGTTCAACTGCCGCACAGGCGCTACCGCCCGCAGCAACGGCTCGCGCAGCTTGCCGGTGTTGCCTTCTACATCCGGCAGAGCCCTGGCCTCAGGGTCCAGCAGAATCGCGCGAATAACAGCACGCATGTCGCCCCGCTCACCGCCACCTGTGCCATTGAATGCCTCTGCCACGCGCTGCACATAGGCTGGGCTGGGATTGGACATGACCAGCCGCTGAATCAGTTGCCGACCGATAAAGGGGCCTACATTGGGATGCTCGAACAGGTTATCCAGGGCGTCTTCGATATCCTGCATGCCGGATTGGCCTGCCGGCACCACCTGGCCACGCAGGAGAACCTTTTCACCGGGGTCATGGTAGGCCTGGAACATCTGCATGGGCGCGCGGAAGTTAGGCAGGCGCCGCCCCCAGGGGCCGGTGCTCTCGCCAAAATTGAGGCCGGTGAATACCCGGGCAAACTCGCGAATATCGTCGTTGTCGTAGGTTGCGATGAGCCGCCCCTCGTCATCGAGCTGCTCGCTGCCGTCCACGTTCAACTCGTACAGGCCAATGGTGAACAGTTGCATCACTTCGCGGGCGTAATTCTCGTCGGGGAAGCGATTGGCCTCCGGGTCTGCAAGGGCATTGCCGAGATGACTGAGGTACACACCCATGGCGGGGTGCAGAGTGACGGCCCGCAACAGGTCGCGAAAATTGCCAAAGCTGTGTTGCAGCAGGGTGTCGTAATAGTCACTCAGGCTGTGCGGGTACAGCACCAGGTCGTCGAGGTTGTCAGACACCACCATGATCTGGCTTAGGGCATAGGCCACACGCTGGCGCAGCTGGTCCTGCGCCGTTACCGTCTGGTGCCACCAGGCCATGCGCCTGAAAACGAACTGTATTTGTTCAACTTCTGCCTCTATCGGTGCCAGGTCGCCGGCTTCCTGACGCAGTTCAAGCTCTGTAACGATCGGGTCGTGATAGCCGATGGGTTCTGCAAACTGACGTTCAATCCAGGCTTCCTCCCCAAGCGCATTGATCTCTTCGATACCGGCAAGGTTCATACCAAAGGTCGCCCTGGACGCCAGGCGGGAGGCGGCTTCCATGCCGGTCAACAGAGTGACCGACGGTGGTGGCGGATCCGGATCGGGGTCCGGGTCCGGGTCAGGCACAGGGGTTGGCACCGGCTCGGGGGCCGGGCTGGACGAGCCGCCACTGCTACCGCCGCCACAGGCGGCCAGCCCCAGTACAAGGCAGGCCAATAACAGACAACGGGCAATGATCATAAGACCCCCTGGGATATTCCTGTTTTTATCGAGTCTGCCATTGAGTCTAGCGCCAAGGGCAGTGCGCGCCAGTGCTGCCGCGTAAAGAATTGTAATGCAAAGAATGGGCTGAAACGCAAGGCCGTAGCTAACTAAACTACAGGTTTACTGCCGTTGGGTGCGCAAGATCTGCTGCACCAGGCGTATGGCGTCGGCACTCAACTGCGTGGGGCTGTCGAAGCCGCTGCGCCACAGGTTCTCGGGAAAGGCAGGCCCCACCCCCGGTGCCAGTGCCTCCACTACCAGCCAGCCGCGGTAGTCGAGAAAATCCAGGGTGGCGAAGGTCTCGGCAAATTGCACCTGTCCCCGTCCGAGTTCGCCACGGTGACTTTCACTGAGGCGCACATGGGCGAGATACTCTCCAGCGGCAGGCAGCGCCCTGGCTGGATTAAACTCTTCCAGGTGTGCGTGAAACGTATTGTAGACCACGCCTATATTGTCCAGGCCCACGTCCCGGCACATGCGCGCTGCAGCAGACGCCGTGTTGATGAGGTAGGCGTCGAAGCGACTCTGGAATTCCAGCCCCAGGGTAATGCCCAGACCTGCAGCATGTGCCGCCACCTCGCGCAGGCACTGGCGACTCCACTCCCATTCGCGGTCAGTTGGCGGCTTGCCGCTGAACACCCCCTGGGCCTGGAAAATACCGCCGCTGAGCATCTCGCTGCCCAGCAATGCCGACTCTTCCAGCCGCTCCACCAGGTATTCCACGGCAGCGCGACGAACCTCCGCATCCGCCGACAGCGGGTTGGCGTTGGCGGGCAGTCGCGTGCTGGTCGTCACTGCCAGCCCCAGGTCCTGGAGCGCCACCGCCAGCAGTTTCAGCGAAGACCGACTCTGCCCGGCAAGCGGCACCTCCACGCCCTCATAACCCTGTGCGACAAGAACATCCAGCAACGCCAGCTGCTCGACGCCGGGAGCCGGCGCCCACAGCCGCAGGTCCATGCCTATCTTCACATCCACGCGCGTTTTTCCACTGTCGAACTGCCCCTGTCTTTCCCGCAACCGGCTATCACCTAACGCCGCCAGGCGGGTGCCCGCCCGTGCAGCATTGACTCAAATCGCATCAGTAAGACAACCCGGCTCTGCTACACTGAGCATAGTAACCCCAAGGACCAGAGCGATGACAGCCACCTATTACCCCGCCGCCATCTGCACAGCACTACTTGCCATGGCCCCGATTGCCTCAGGCTCCGAGCGTCTCGATGACGGCAAGCGTACCTATGAAAGAGTCTGCGCCGGATGCCACGAAACCGGAGTCGAGGGTGCGCCGGTGGTTGGCAAGGCTGGCGATTGGCAGCGGCGCTCCCGTCTCTGGGACGCGGTGTTGCTGGAACACGCCGAGCACGGTTACCTGAAAATGCCAGCACACGGCAATGCGGATTACATCACTGACTACGACGTGGGCGCGGCGGCGGAATACATGCTCACCCTGACCCACCCCGAGTTACCCACAGACTGAAGCCCGCTCGCACTGACTGACTCAGCCCTGAAT
>JAUIIQ010000015.1 GCA_030431585.1 Gammaproteobacteria bacterium
AAGGCAGGCCGAGGCGGCTGGCTATGCGGCCGGTGGCAAAGGTGGCCACCAGCAGTGTCAGCGTGTTCACCACCAGGTCCATGCTGGCCCATATCTGCGTGCGTTCAGCCCTGCTGTAGTCGGCCATGAGGTTCTTGAGTTCAAAGTAAACGAAGGAACCAATAGATGTATACAGGAATATAAACAGGCCAATCCCCAACAGGTAGGGGCTTCTGGCAAAGTCGGCGAAGCCGGCTAGCGGGTTACCGTACAGGTAGTCGAAGTCTTTTTCGCCTGCACTTACGCCCACGTTGGCAAGTTCAGTGGTCTTCAGCTTCTGTATCCACACTATGAGTGGCAAGGTGAGCAGAATCAGGCAACTGGCTATGAGCAGCAAGGGGTCTGTTCCACTTGCACCTGCCAACAGGGTTGCCAGGGCAGGCCCACCCAGCGCACCGACGCTGGCACCCGCACCAATAAAAGCAAACAGGCGTTTTGCCTGCCCCTGGTTGAAGGTGTCCGCCATAAAACTCCAGAACACCGAGATGTGAAACAGACTGAATACGCTCACCCAGACGTAAAAGGACTTGTCCAGCAGGGTGCGATCACCAAGGAATTGGCTTCCCGCGTAGAACAGTACAAAGCTCACAGCGAAAAAACTGTAGACCGCAGGCACCAGGTGGGCCACGCGCATACGCGATACAGCAAAGCCATAAACAGATACCGCCGCCGCGCTGAAGAAGAAGGTGAAGGTCCACAACCAGCTGACCTCCGCATCAGACCAGTCTGATGCCATGGCGTCACGCACCGGCCGCAGTATGTAGTACGCGGCCATAAGCATAAGCACAAACAAAAAAGACACGAGGGTAGCGCGTTGCTCCCTGGGCGCGATGTCACAGACGCGGGCAAACATCCGCTGGGCGAAACCGGGGGTTGAAGCATCTGACATTAATACATCGCCATCGGCAAAGGGTAAGCTCCAGGGCACTGCGGCTGGAAGTGGCCCATAGACATCGCAGGCTCCGCAGGATCAATCCACAGTCTTCCAGCCTTCCCGTATCAGGTCAAGCGAGGTAGAGGCCTGTCATACCCTGCCTTGCTGCCTTGCTGCCTTGCTGCACGCAGCGCACAGCGCTGGAGAGCAGGCAGGAAAGCGTAGGCAAAAACCGTTCTTTAGTGCAAACTGCGGCGCTTATGCTGATTCTCCTTCACAGCCTGCTGGCGCTGCTGGTGCTCGCCACGATTATTCCCCTCTCACGGCAGCCCTACTGGTGGATCCGGGGCCTGGACTTCCCGCGTCTGCAATTACTCGTCGTCGCTCTGCTGCTGGTATTGGCTTATCTGTGTACCTGGTTTATTCGCCCCACCACCGACATGGCGATACTGAGCGGCGGCACGCTCAGCCTGGTTTGCGCGATAGACCACGCCAGGCGGTTGCTACCCTACGCGCGTTTTTGGCGACCCGAACTGGATTCCTGCGAAGGTGATACTGCCCTCCCCGTCTTGCGGCTGATGGTGGCAAACGTGCTGATGACAAACCGGCAGTACGACGCGCTTCTTGCGGAAGTTCACGCCTACCAACCCGACCTCGTACTTTTCCTTGAGGGGGATCAATCCTGGGAAACGCATCTGGACGTCGGCCTCAACGGCTATCCACATGCGCTGCGCTGCGCCAAGGACAACCTCTACGGGATGCACCTTTACAGCCGCGTGCCTCTCGAAAACGCCCAGGTTCGCTATCGTGTAGAGTCGGATATTCCGTCTATGGTCGCAGACCTGTGTTTACCCGGTAACACCAAACTGCTGCTACATTGCGTGCACCCGGCTCCTCCCAGCCCTACGGAAAATGAAGAGTCTTCAGAGCGCGATGCTGAGTTGGTGAAAATAGCCAAAGAACTGCGCGACCATGCGGGACCGGCACTGGTAATGGGCGACTTCAATGACGTGCCCTGGTCTCGCGCTACACGCCTGTTCCGCAAACTCAGCGGCCTGACCGATCCACGTGTCGGTCGACATTTTCTGGCCACGTTTCACGCTCATTTTTCATTCTTCCGCTGGCCATTGGATCATGTTTTTTGCAGTGACCATTTTTCCGTGGTGTCCATGCGCAGGTCCCGCGATTTCGGGTCAGACCATTTCGCATTGCTGCTAACGCTCGCGCTGACAAAAAATGACAATGGCGACGCCAGCGGGTGCCTTGATGAGGAAGCCGCAGACCAGCGGGATGCTGATGAAATCGAACGGGCCGTTGACTAGGCCACTTTGCCGCACGGATACTATAAAACTCATGCAGTGCACTTTGCTGCTACTGTCGGCCTCACTGCAAAACAGAGGATTGATACCCGGATGACAGCGCCCACTTTATCACTGCTATCAGCTGCCACCTTCTTTCTGGTGGGACTGCTGTTGGGAGTATGGAAATACCGGCAAATGGCAAGCCGTCCCGGAGGCCTTGCGCATCCGTATGTGGATATCGCGCACCGCGCGTCCCTGATGTATGCCTTCGCCGCAACCATGCTGGCCTGGTTCACGCAAATAAGCCAGCTGGCGAACACCGTAGAAGTGATTGCAAGCGCGCTGTTGCTGGCTTACTTCGCCATGGCGATTGCGGGGTATATCGTTCACGCCTACCGCGAGGATACCGACAACCAGGTACGCGATATCAACACGGCTGGAAAAGTGTTCCTGTGGTCACTGGTCGTTGCGGAAATAGGCGGATTCCTGGTGATCTTCTACGGCCTCGCAACCGCGCTTATCTGAGTCCTGTCACAGGAATGGATTCTCCAGGTCGAGGTTAACGGTGAACTCACCAACGCGCATACTGTGAGCCCCCAGTTCTACGTCACGGTCACCCAGAACGCCGTAATCAAAGCGATAAACCGGGTCGATTGCGCCCGCTATCATACCGTCGTCATAGCTGGCCTGAGCCGCCAGCACCTGCTCGTTGGAGGCCTGCCAGGCCTGCCACTCGCGCGCGCTGTAACGCTGCTGCAACAGCCGACGGGTCGCCACCGGACTGAGCAGCGTCGCCGACGCGTTATTGCCGCCAAAACCCTTGGAGTTGATCACGGCATATTCCGCTTCGGCCGGATCAAAGCGACGATGGGTGGTACTGAAGGCGAGCTGGCTGGCATGGACGTCATCGGCGAGCGCATCTATGGTGTTGATGCCGGGTATCAGGCCGTGGTGCCACATACCCAGGGTCGCCGTCACCTGGTCGCCGGATGCTGCTCCCAGCGAATGTCCCAGATAACTCTTCAACGCGGCAACCGGCCAGCCCTGGATACCGAACGCCGCTGCAGTCCGGTCGAGAATTTCAGATTCGCTCACCCTGTTCTGCGGCGTACCGGTGCCATGGGCCTGTACCAGGCCACCGCGCTGCAAGGCCACCTCGCCCACTATGGCCCTGGCCGCCGCAACGGCTTTGGCCATGGTGATGTAGTTGCCCACACCAGGGCCTGAGATAGACTTCTTGTAACCGTCTGCGTTGACGAACACATCGGTGGCCGCGCCATAGATTGTAGCGCCCAATTCCAGAGCCAGCTCATCATCGAACAACACCACCATTTGCGCTGACTCAGCGATGGTAAAGCCACAGTTAGGGGCAAAAGGCCGACACGCGCGGCGATGATCCGGTTCTACAGAGGCATCCAGGGCATCCAACTGGCGCAATTCCTTGTCGGTCGCCAGTGCACCCATCGCCGCGTAACCCTCCATCACCTCGGCATTGATAGGCGCTTCCGCCGCGCCGATAAACGCCACGCGCGCGCGCCCTGCACGTATGTCGGCAATACCATTCTTGAGGTTGTAGAGGAAAGACGCGCAGGCACCCAGGGTCGCACCGGTGGACCCCATGGCCCCCAGTACGTAGGCATTGATAAAATCCGAAGGCATTTCCGCCAGGCTCAGCGGGCAGTATTTGGAGGTCACCCGTTTGCCGTTGTAACGCGCCTTGAGCATACCGCCTGCGCCGGCACTGTCCAGTTGCCCCATGGCGCTGCCCGCATAGACGCTGACCTGGTCCGCCGGCACTTTGCGCTGAATCATCTCCCAGTCCAGCCCAAGGTTGCCCAGGGCATCGGAGGCGGCACAGATGGACATCTCCAGCCCCCTGGGATGGCTTCGCGATGCATACAACGAGCCCGGCTCATAACCGGTGGGAAGTTGCCCCGCCGCCTTTACCTCGAATTCACGGTTGGTGGGCAACAGAAACTCCTGGTGCCCCTGAATGTTCACATTCACGTGGGTGACAGACGTGGGGGTGACTTTCCAACTCGGCGGTATAGCTTCAGGCAGATGGCGCCTCTCGATGTCGAAATTGACCGGATGACCATTGCTCTCTGTGGGAAAGCGCTGATTCCACAGCACGTTGTCGACATCAAAGTGGCTCTTCTCCACCCGCCGCACCAGCGTGTGATCCAGAATATACTGTTCCTGCCCGTGGGCAGACTCCAGTCCCATCATCGAGGCGAGGGCCGCAAGCGTTCTGGCTTGCTGCGCGGCGTCCAGCGCCTCATAGCCCATGCGCGCCACGGCATGATGCCCCGAGGCACGACCGGCTCCGTTGATTCCGCCCAGACTGACTATCACCGGCAACCGCTGTCTGCCCATTCTGTGTTTCACCTTCCTGACCGCTGTATGAAAGCACAGTGTACGCAGAGTCAAGAAGCTGTAATATGGCTTAACTGACAGATATTATGGCATTTATGCCAAAGGACACGCTGACATGTACAGGATCGCAGCATTACTTTACCCCCAGGCTCTGGCCACCAGCATTACCCTGCCGCTGGAGATCCTGCGCGCCGCCTCGCAAATGGCACAGGTGCGCAATCGTCGCGCTCCCGGGGTTGAACTGATGCTGGCAGCGCCGAGCCAGGACAAGATCGCACTGTTTGGCGGCATCACCCTGGCGCCTGACATCAACTGCAGCGACCTGGATGCACTGGACCTGCTTATTGTCCCCGCCATATGGCGAAACCCGCAGTCGGTTGTGCGAAAAGCCCAAAGTTGGCTGGGTGTATTACCGAGGGTTGCCGGCAGCGGCGCGAGCATCTGCGCCGTAGGCACCGGTGCCTGTCTGCTCGCGGAGGCCGGAATGCTCGATCATCGCCCCGCCACCACGCACTGGAACTACATGGATACCTTCGCCAGGCGCTATCCTGCCGTACGCCTGAAACCAAGACACCTCATCACCCAGAGTGACAAACTGTACTGTGTAGGTAGCGTCAACTCGATCGCCGACATGATGGTGCATATTGTTGAAGGCTGGTACGGCGAGGGTATTGCCAGGGCAGTTGAAAACCAGTTTTCCCCGGAAATCCGCCGCCCGTTTCGCGCCGCGGCCTACCAGACCGGCAGCGATACCAGCCACCATGATGAGCTGATTATCGAGGCACAACAGTGGTTGCGGGACACACTGCCTGACAAGCCTGCAATCAGCCAATTGGCAAAACAGCTGGGTATCAGCGGCCGCACCCTCAACCGACGCTTTCACCAGGCTACCGGTCTGAGCCCACGAGACTGGTTGCAGCAGTTACGCGTCAGCGTAGCGAAAGAACTGCTACGACACAGCAATTTGTCGCTAAGCGAGGTGGCCTGGCAAGTCGGTGTGAGCGATGTGAGCCACTTCGGCAAGCTGTTTCGCGAACACGTGGGTATGACCCCGGGGAGCTACCGCGAGGCCGTGCGCGGCAAGCTGTTTGCGCCTGCGTCCGCTTGAGGAAAAAGCGCGGCTGTGGCTAAATGGGCGCCCTTTCGACAGCCCGCCAGCATTCAGGAAAACACCCCATGTCACTGTCCAGCGTACCCGACATCCTCGACGACATTCGCGCCGGGAAAATGGTCATCCTCATGGATGATGAGGACAGGGAAAATGAGGGCGACCTGATCATCGCCGCAGAGGCGGTGACACCAGAGATCATCACCTTCTTCTCCAGCGAGGCCTGTGGGTTGATCTGCATGCCCATCACCGAGGAGCGCGCGCGCAAGCTGCAGCTACCGCTGATGGTGCGCGATAACCGCTCTCAGCACGAGACCAACTTCACCGTATCGATTGATGCAGCGGAGAAGAAGGGTCCTGGCATAAGCTCCGTGCAACGCGCGCACACCGTACTGACCGCAGTCGCGGCGAACGCCACGCCTGCCGATATCATCCAGCCCGGTCACATCTTTCCGCTGGTGGCGAAACCCGGTGGCGTTCTGCGCCGTGCGGGGCATACGGAAGCCGGCGTGGACCTCGCGCGTATGGCCGGATTCGAGCCGGCAGCCCTGATCGTTGAAATCATGAATGAAGACGGCACCATGGCGCGGCGGCCTGAGCTGGAAGTGTTCGCGGAAAAACACGGCCTGCGCATGGGCACCATTGCCGACCTTATCGAGTACCGCTCATTGCACGAGGCGTCTGTGGAATTGCGGAACAGCAAGCCGGTGGACACAGACTTTGGTCCCTTTGAGCTGCACACCTTTCTGGACCTGGTAGACGATACAGTGCACTACGCACTGACCTGCGGCGAGATCAGTGAGTCTGAAGACGTGCTGGTGCGAGTGCAGTCACTCAATACGCTGCGCGATGTGCTCGCCACGCGCATAGAGGGCGCCCAGGGCTGGTCCTACCGCAGGGCGATGCAGGCTATCGCCGAGGAAGGCAAAGGCGTGGTGGTCTTGATCGGCCAGGAAACGAGCCCGGAACAGGCCCTGGACGAGGTGATACAGTTTCCCGAGCCGGCTCAGGTAGCGGGCTCCGCCGACAGCGCGGGACAGCAGAATTACCGTGTTATCGGCACCGGGTCGCAAATACTGAAGCGCCTGGGCGTGGGCAAAATGCGGCTGATGTCCGCGCCTGTTCACTTCAACGCCCTGTCAGGGTTCAACCTTGAAGTGACAGACTTCGTCCAGCCCTGAAACCCGGCAGCTATTATTCGCTGCGTGCGACCGGGTCCCGGTCCGATAACCCGGCCGCTGCGCAAAGGCAGTGGCCGGAAACCTGCCACCTACTCTTCGATTGTCTCACGACTGATTTCCTGCTCGTCGCGATCGGCCGCACAGAACGGCATATCAATCCAGCCACCTTCTGAATACAGCCTGGTGGCATCCGCGTAATGCGGTGATGCCGGATCGGTTGACTGCGAGTAGGTGATCATGCCGTAGGCGTCTGGACACTCTGTATCATCCCAGGTCACCGCCTGCATGTAGCTGTTCCCGTGGGTGATATTGGAGTAGCCCTCCCCGTCTACCAGCGACGAAGTGATAACGCTGAACATCATTGACCCCGAACCACCGTGAATGCCGATACGCTCACCGTTTTTCTCATCGAACTGCACCTCGCCCCAGGGAATATCCATGGGTATACCCGCCCCGCTCAGGCGATCCACTGCCGCGCCAAGCTTCTGGCGGACAACTTCCGCATTGACCGGGTCCGTGTTGAGGTCTGACGGCGTGGTGACCGGCATGGTCACATCAAAGGGAGTGGACCACAGAGTGGCCTCGTTGCGCACACCCAGCCAGAATTCATAGAATATGTGACCGCCGACGCTGTCTACGCGGTGCGCGCCATCCCAGTTTCCGAGCACCTCACAGGCTTGTGCGACCTCGCCGGGATTGGCTGAATAGGGAGCCCAATCCGTCGTATCGCTGCAGAGAGCTACCACATCGTCCAGGATAAGCTCTGCGGCATGGTTGGTGGCCTGGTACGACAGATCGCGAATGTTATCGATATTAAACTTCGCCTCACCAAAGCCATCGCTGCCGGCAAGACGTCGCTCAGCCTGGCTGAAAGTATGACGGGTGCGGATTGACTGCTCCACGTTCTCGCGGCCGATAATGGGGGAAAAGCCAGTCAACAACATGCGCGGGTTGGACAGCCAGTAGCTGTCGTTGGCATTGGCACCGTACTCTCGCGTTTCCAGCTTCGGCAAGCTGTTATAACCAAAGAGCCCTTCGGGCGCACCTTCGTCGTTGCCCCATTCACAGTCCGAGTCCGCGCCATCCATGGTGACAAAACCGAAGTCGGTTAGCAGCGTCTGTAATTGGCCACGGATACAGTTGCTGTACTGGGACACAGAGACATTGGGCACTGCTGAAATATCACCGTAAAAGGCATCACCATTGCGGTCTGCTGCAATGGTATTCACCCAGGGAATGCCGATATCAGCAAGCGCTGTCTTGAATTCGCCCAGATTCTGGGCCTGACCCATTTTGATCCATTGTCCGATGCCGCGCAGGTTTTCCAGGTTGGCGTCGCGGTAAGTCAGCAGCGTACCCACTGCATTGGGCCAGCCACCCAACAAAGGCGTTACCGAGCCCAGGTCAACTATTGGGCCGAAATGCGACAGGTAGAACGTGTAGTCCACACTTTCCACGCTGCCCTCTTCAGTCACCCGTTCCGCGCTGACGGTCTGTGCGGTGATATCGCGCATTTCCCCGTCATACTCATACTGCATGGGGTTTTCAGGATTCAGCGTGAGTTCGTAGAAAGTAAAGCGCGCGGCCGTGCTTACCGTGTGCGACCATGCCACATCCTTGTTGAAACCAATCACCGGCATGGGCAGACCACCCAAAGCGGCACCCATCACGTTGTATTCATCACCTACGCTTACGCGAAATACGTAGAAGCGCGAGGGTCCCTGCCAGGGGAAATGAGGGTTGCCAAACAGAATACCTGCTCCCGTCTGGGACTCCTGCTCACCCACCGCGTAGGCATTACTGCCAATTTCCGAACCCTGGGGCATATCCATGGCAGCGCGGAAACGCTTGGCATCAAGTCCGGCGATCAGGGCTTCAACTGCCGCGCCTGGTTTCGCCGGGGACTGGGTTACCATATCTCCCGCCGGTGCGGTAACCGCTGTGCTGAAATCTGAAAGCGGGTCCGAACTGCCGCGCAGTATCGTCTTGTGCAGCAGTCGCGTCACGTCCATGTGATCGATCTCGCGCACCCACTCTGCGCCACGGCAACCCTCCTCACCCTCTGCCAGGTTATCGGCTCCGGTTTCGTTGTAATACCGATTGATACCGGCAGCATAACCGCGGAGGTTGTCCTGTATAAAATCAGGTAGGCCATCAAACAGGTTCTGGATACGCTCATCGTCATTGAACAACTTGTAGACGAAGTCCTGGTTGATATCCCCGTCGTCGCCCAGGAAACGGGCAGACTCGCCGGCCGCGCGCACGTATTCGCGCATCACCGTGCAGTAGTTGTCCCGGGCATAAGCATAACCGACACCGTAGCCCAGGCTACCCCAGTCATCGGCCGTGATATGCGGAATACCGTACTCGGTCAGCACAATATCTGCCTGATAGGTAAGTTCTGGCTCCGGCGGCTGCGGCGGTACAACGGGATCCTGGCGATCGGAGGAGTCGCTGCAGGCGACGAGCAACGCTGACGCAAAAACGGCGGCGGCCAGGCGGAATTGACCTCGGTAATCATGTTTCAAGTGCAAGTACCTCTGCGGTTAGACATTATTAGTTACTGTGCTTGTAGCTTAGCAGATCATAAGGAAAAAGAAGCTGTCGCGGCAGCTCCAAACTCCGGACAAACAGGGCTCTCCAGAACTGCCTTCACGACTTGCGAAAATTCGGCTTGCGCTTTTCCATAAATGCGGTGATCGCCTCTATGTTCTCTGGCGAGCCCGCCTGCCGGGCCATGGCTTCCTGCTCGGCCTGCATCGCCGTTTTGATGGCCGGCAAATGATGCAGGCGCAGGCTACGTTTAATTTCGCGCAGGGAATTGACCGGCCACTGGGCTATCTCCGCCGCTGTTGCCAGCGCGTGTTCCAGCAGCTGATCATCCGGCAGTACAGCGGCCACGATGCCCGCCTGCAGCGCTTTGTCGGCGTCAATCCATTGTGCAGTGTAAAACAGCTCTGCCGCTCGCTGTGCCCCGATGTTGGCTTGCAGCATATAGCTGCTGCCCCACTCGGGTGCCAGGCCCAGGCTGGCAAACGGCAGCCGCATACGCAGGGACTCGCCGGCATACACCACGTCTGCATGGAACAGCACGGTTGCGCCACCGCCCACCGACGCACCCGTTGCAGCGGCGACCAGTGGTTTGTCGAATTCGGCAACGGCCATGGCTGCCGCGTTGAACAGGGCCTGCGGGTCCACATCGGCCTCGCCGAAGCTGCTCAGGTCAACACCGGAGCTGAAGTGTTCGCCTGCGCCCGTGAGGAGCACGCAGCCCACCGTATCGTCAGCTGCCGCGGCACGGAAGGTGTCGCGAATCTGCCCCCACATGGCGTTATTGATGGCGTTTTTCTTCTCTGGCCGATTAAGCGTAACCAGCAGCACGCCATCTCTGTTTTCAGTGAGGACCGTATCAGTCATGGCAGCTCAATGGTGGAAATGAACGATATCAGAAAGTGCTGCCCGGTCAGTCATGCACTGATTAACCGGCGCTTCCGGATCCGGGTGCCCGAACGAAATACCAAACATCAGCTTCTGCGAGGCGTCTATGCCCAGGGTTTCCCGCACCAGATCCGCCTCAAAGCTCAACGCAGTCTGCGGACAACTACCCAGGCCATTGGCCGTCAATGCCAGCATCAGCGTTTGCGCATACATACCCAGGTCGGCGGCTTCACGCAGCCCGAAAGGCTCCGGCAGGAAGAGGAACGCCACATGCGGGGCGCCAAAGAACGTGAAGTTACTCATGAACTGCTCATGCCTGCCAGCCTTGTTATCGCGCGTAATACCCACCGATGCATAGAGTGCTTCGGCGGATCCATGCTGGCGTTCCTTGTAAACGCCCTCGTAGGCACCGTCGTAGGGGAAGTCCAGCGACATCTCACCACGCATAAAACGCTCCGGCATCTCGCGTCGCAGTGTTTCAACCGCATCTCCTGAGGCCACATGGACCTGCCAGGGCTGGGTATTGCAGTTGCTGGGGGCTCGCTGGGCAGCGCCAAACACGCGCTGCAGGGTAGCCTCATCCACTGCCTGCGGCAGGAACGCGCGCAGCGACCTGCGGGCAGCAACAATAGAGGCGAAGGTTTCACTCAAATCGGACATGTGCAGTCAATCTCCACAATGAAAGGCCCGCTATTATGCGCAGGACTCAACTGCCGGTAAACTCGGCGCGGCGTTTTTCCTTGAAAGCACGCATGCCCTCCCTGGCGTCATTGGAAGCGAATACCGGTCCAGCCAGCTCATCCGACGCCAGCATGGCCTCGTCTTCAGCCATGCATTCCTGATGTTGCCGCAGTGACCTGACCACTGCTTTTACCGCCAGCGGTCCATTGCGACAGATTCTGGCAGCGTATTCCCTGGCGCTGTCCAGCGTGGTGCCGCTGGGCACTACCTTGTTGATCAGGCCATATTCCAGGGCCTGGGCGGCGGTTATGTGATCACCACACAACAGCATTTCCGCTGCCAGGCAGTAGGGAATCTGGCGACGCAGGCGGATAGTCGAACCGGACATGGGATACAGGCCGCGTGCCACTTCGGTAATGCCAAACACCGCGTCCTCGGCTGCTACGCGGATATCGGTTCCCTGCAGTATTTCGGTACCGCCTGCAAGCGCATAGCCTTCCACCGCCAGGATCAGGGGTTTGTTCGGCCTGTTGTCGCGAAGCAATGCCTGCCAGTGCACGTTGGGCACCTCAGCCATCAGCGCCATAAACTCTTCGGTTGAATCGTGTTTGCCATCGGCGCCGGCTTTGAGGTCCATACCTGCGCAGAAGGTATCACCGTTGGCGGTGAGAATAGCGCAATACAGCTCATCGTCCTCGTCAAGCAAGCGCCAGGCCTTGTACATGCCCAGCAACATTTGTGAGTTAAACGCGTTTTTTGCTTCAGGGCGGTTGAGCGTAACAATCAGTACATTGTCTTCGCGCTCTATAATGCAGCTTTGCGTACTGATATCCAGTTCAGCCATTTTATTCTCCGTTAATGCTGTCGCTTGCTTGTCAGAAATGCCCGGCGTTCGCTCAATCGACGCGACAGTTGCCGGCCAGCGCTATGGCAAGGGCCTGGGGGTAGGCAGGCTTGCCGCTTGGTGCCCTGGGCACCTCGTCAACAACGTGCAGTTCACGTGGCAGCTTGTAGCCTGCAATGTGTTCTCGCGCATGCTGTTGCACCCCTTCCAGACTCAGTGTCTGCCCGCCCCTGGCCGCCACCACCGCCGTCACTTTGCTACCAAAGCGATCGTCCGGGGTCGCCACCACCAGGCAATCGAATATATCCGGGTTGGCCTTGAGTGCCTGTTCCACTTCTTCCGGGAAGATCTTCTCACCGCCGCTGTTGATACAATTGGAACCGCGTCCGTACACCGTGATGGTATCGTCCTCTTCGAGGCGCGCTTCATCCCCCAACAGCAGCCACGATTTCCCGTCTACTTCCACAATGGTTTTCGCTGTTTTAACAGGGTCGTTGTAATAGCCCACAGGAATATGACCACTGCGGGCGAAAATACCCATTTCGCCGCGCTGCACATGGCGGTGCGGTTCGCCTTCAACATCACTGATCACCGACATAAACTCACTTTTGGTAACGTTGCCCAGGCCCTGGCCTTTCTTCCCGCCACCGTCCATGCCCATGTTGCCACTCTCGGATGAGCCAAACGAATTGGTAATGAAAACGTTGGGGAAGTGTTGCTTGAACGCTTCCTGCTTGGACTCGGAGAACACCGCACCGCCTGAGCCTACGTTAAACAGCGAGCTCAATTCCCAGCGGCCGGGGTTGGCCTGCAGTGCATCCAGCAAAGGCACTGCCATGGCGTCTCCAACGATGGACACCGCATTAACTTTTTCTTTTTCGACGATGTCCCAGATTTGCTCCCCAACCAGGGATCGATAGGGGCTGAGCACCACGGTATTGCCGGCAAGCAACTGAATGCAGGCATACCACCAGCATGCGCCGTGCATCAGGGGCGCCAGCGCCATACCCACGATAGGGAAATCGCCAATTCGATCGGCAATCTGTTCGGGGCGGGTTATGGCACCGTCCGGGTGAAACCAGCCACCGCCTCCCATCGCGGCATAGAAGACTGCCTTGTGCGGCCACATCACACCCTTGGGCATGCCTGTGGTGCCACCGGTGTAGAGGATGAACAAATCATCGTCCGCCCGTTCTGCAAAATCCCGGGCACTGCTGAAGCCGGCCATGGCCTGCTCATACTCAATTGCGTCGATACCGGCGGGTTCTTCTGCCGAGCCATCCTCTACATAGATAAAGGTATGCAGGTCTGGCGCTGCATCGCGAATTGCGGCGATATGAGGAAGAAACTCGCGGTTGTGGATGCAGGCGACCATGTTGGCGTTATCGAATATGTACAACAGTTCTTCATCGACATAGCGATAGTTGACGTTGATCGGCACAGCACGAATCTTGAAACAGGCGAGCATGCCCTCCAGGTATTCGTTGCAGTTGTAAAGGTAAAGACCAACGTGATCGCCTGCGCCCACGCCGCGAGACGCCAGGAAGTGCGCCAGCCGGTTGGCGCGGGCCTCCAGCTCAGCAAAGGTCGCGCGCTGATCACCACACACCAACGCATCGCGCGTAGGGACTTTGTCGGCGACTATTTCGTAAAGATCCGCGAGGTTGAAGTGTTTTTTCATCGTATAACTCTCCTACGCCTTTTCAGCGCCCACCACCCACATGGCAAAGAACTGCGCTCCACCGCCGTACGCGTGCCCCAGCGCCAGCCTGGCACCCTCGACCTGATGGTCACCGGCATCACCACGAACCTGTCGCGCGGCTTCGGCGAATCGAATCATTCCGGATGCACCAATCGGGTTGGAAGACAATACGCCACCCGATGGATTCCAGGGAATGTCTCCGCCTTCATCCAGGGAAGTCGCACCGTCCATTGTCAGCTTCCACCCCTCTCCCTCTGGCGCGAATCCGAGGTTTTCCAGCCACATGGGCTCATACCAGCTGAAAGGTACGTAGACCTCGGCGCAATCCAGATCCTTTCGCGGATCGCTGATTCCCGCCTGCTTGTAGACGTCGGCGGCACAGTCTTTACCCGCCTGTGGGCTCACCTCTTCCCGGCCGGCGTACATGGTCGGTTCAGAGCGCATGGCCACACCGCGGATCCAGGCCGGCGCTTTGGGCCCCTGTTCCGCCAGTTCTTCGCAGGCTATCACCATGGCGCATGCGCCGTCAGAGGACGGACAGGACTCGAGGAAGCGTATCGGGTCCCAGAGCATGAATGACTCTTCCACTTCCTTCATGGTGATGTCCGGGCGCTGCAGGTGTGCCAACGGGTTGCGCGCACCATGCAGGCGATCTTTGACAGCAACCTTGATCCCCACATCGCGGGGCGCATTGGAACGGCGAATATACTCGCGAATAATCGGCGCGAAATAACCGCCCGCGCCTGCGTTGAGGTGCGTGGAAAAAGGCTGCGGACTGGATAGCGCCCACATGGCATTGGACTCTGACTGCTTTTCGAACGCCACCGTCAGCACACGCCTGAAGGTACCGCTCTGGATATGGGACGCCGCAACAATCGCCGTGGAACCACCAACAGACCCGGCGGTGTGCACTCGCAACATGGGCTTGCCGTTGCAGCCCAAAGCGTCGGTCAGGTATATCTCGGGCATGATCACGCCCTCGAACATATCCGGTGCCTTGCCCAGGATGACCGCGTCAATGTCATTCCAATTCAGCCCGGCATCGTCGAGCGCGTTTTGTGCCGCTTCGCGGACCAGTCCGGCAATGGAGACATCGCCGCGCTTGGTGGTGTATTTGGTCTGGCCGATGCCGACCACTGCTGCCAGGTTCGCCATTACGCTTTCTCCACTACGGTGACCAGGTTATGTTGCAGGCAAGGCCCGGACGTTGCATGGGCCACGCCACGTTGTGCTTCACCGCTTACAATGCGCTGAAAGACCTCACCTATGCGTGAAAGACCCGACGCCATCATCAGGTTTCCAGCGAGCACGCCACCGCTGGGGTTAACAGAGGTACCCTCGTCCAGGCCCAGTGCCCGGGCAAGAATGATCTCCTGGTGACTGAATGGTGCATACAGTTCAGCGACATCCACCGACCCGTCGGCGACACCGGCGCCTTCAGCGGCAAGGCGCGTGGAAACGGAGTCGGTGAGGTCGCGCATACCCAGGTTGTGCGTCTCAATGCGATGGTCTATTCCGGTAATCAGCGCAAACGGCACGCCCCACTGCTGTGCTTTTTCGACGGTGCAGATAATCATTGCCGAGGCGCCATCCGACACCGGGCAACAATCCGCCTTGCGCAGCGGCGACAGGTACATTTCATCGGCAAGTACGTCTTCCGCGCTGATATCGCCTGCCAATTGCGCATTGGGGTTGTTTAACGCATTGCGACGGGAGCGTGAAACCACTTCGGCCATATCCCGCTCCGTGAGTTTGCCCTGCTCCAGCATAAGGCGTGCCTGCAAGGCTGCCAGAGAAATGGTGTCCACCCATTGCGGCGCCAGGTAGTAGGGGTCCAGTTGCTGGGACAGCACAATGGGCAACTCTCCCGGCGAGGACTTACCGAAACCATAGATCAATGCGGAGTCTGCATGGCCCATGCGTATTTTCAGTATGGACTCATACACAGCCCAGGCGGCATCCATTTCCACATGGGATTCCTTGATAGGCGGAACAGCCCCCAGGGCATCGACACCGGCAACAAAGGCGAAGGCCGCGCCCTGCAGGTAGTCGCAACTGCCGGAGCAGACAAAGTCCACATCCTGGGCGTTGTTGATACCCACTTGCTGATAGACTTCACTGAGCACTGGCATGATCATTTCAACCTCGTTGCAGGCGCCCGCGTCGGCAACTGCACGTGACTGGTGGAACGCAACGATAGCAATCTGCTTCATCTGCTCACGCCCCCCAGCCGCTGACCGGCAGTTTGCCGATCTTGTCTGCAGGCACATCCGGCTCGTCAATCGGCGTGAAATAGCGGATATTATCCATCGCGTAGTCCCACTCCTCCTCCGGCTTCCACACTGCCTGCACGCGCTGGCCTATGCGTACCTCTTCGTTTACGCAATCACTCATCAGGTGAATAAAGGAAATGTTTGCACCGTCCGCGACCAGGTTAGCGATAATGTAGGGCGGCTCGATCGGGTTGGTCGGGATCGGAATCGACACAATGGTAAAGGACTGTACAGTGGCCTTGTCGGCCAGCACCACCTCCTCTTCGGTGGGTACACCACAGGCGGCACAGGACCCCCTGGGAGGAATATAGACCTGCTCACAGCGAGGGCATCGTTGCCCGGTAAGCACACCTTTGCGGACCTGCGACAAAAAACGAGCCGGGCCCGCGCCTGCGGTGAAGTTGTATTTGAGACTGATGGGCACGTCAATGCCGGTTATCGGTTCTCGCTGATCACTCATCTGCCCTACTCCCCTACCAGCTCGAAACCGGCAATATCAGTAATGAAGCCCACGGTTTCATCTGCCCAGCGCGCTCGCACACGGCTGCCACAACGTATGTCACTTTCATCTTTGGCTCGCACCCAGTGCACCATGGGCACGTCAGCACCATCCAGGCGAATCATTGCCCAGGCAAAGGGCTGTGATGAGGGGTGAGCTTCGCGTGGGTGTTTCACCCAGGCCCAGCTGACCACTTCACCCTCGTCGCTCACGTCCACGAACTCACTCAGCGCTTCTGCCGTATCCGGGTCGTACTCCATGGGCGGCACGACGACGCGACCATCGCTGGCCCGGATGCCGACAATCTGCTGATCACGCAACCCGGTAAGAAACCGCCCGACCACAGGTCCGGTGGAGCGGGTATAGGTATAACCAAGCTCAAACGCCTGGTTGAGAATCTCTGACTCTGGCACGGCCTGCACTCTCCTTAACAACATGAACTAACACTAACCAGTATCAGAGGGATGACTTTTTCGCTCAATGACCCATCTAATCAAACGTCAGTGACTTTTCAGATCATTATGGTGAACCGCGCGGGGATTACCCGAGATAAGGTATGGCAGCCGCGCGCGAATCGCTCATAATGCCGCCATACACAAGCAAGCAGGAGATAAGCATGTCCGTTTCAGCTTCAGGTTATCTGCGCATAGGCGCTTCCGATGTAGACGCATGGATGGATTTCGGCACGGGTGTGCTGGGTTTGATGGATGCGAACCGCGCAGATGCCGCCGGGGCGCGGTTTCTGCGTATGGACGATCACCCCTTCCGGCTGATGATAGAACCGGCGGAAACCGATGGGCTGCTGGCTACCGGCCTGGAGTTTCCCTCGGAGGATGCCTGGCAGCGCACTTGCGAGGCGGTGACAGAGAGCGGGCAGAACCTCGTGCAGGGCTCAGCAGAAGAGGCGAAACGGCGCGGCGTAACCGCCTTCGCCACTACCTCGGACCCGGCCGGCAACACCCTTGAGCTGTTCTGGGGCCGGGAACTGGACTATACCCCTCTGGTGTCACCGCAAGGCGTTCCCGGCTTCGTCACCACCTACCGCCAGACCGGTGACCTGGGGTTTGGTCACCTGGTGTTACCGGCTCCTGACATCGACGCGGCTGCAGCCTTTTACACGGACATTATCGGTATGGGGCTTACTGACACCCTTTATCCTTCCGGTATGGAAGGCGTGAAAATCCAGTTCTACCATGCCAATAATCCGCGTCAGCACTCGCTGGCACTGTTTAACGGGCCACACCCTCTGGGGGTAGTCCATATTATGGTTGAAGTGGAAACCATGGATGAAGTGGGACATGCCATGGACAGGGCCAAAGCTGCCGGATCGCATTTCCTGGCGACCCTGGGTCGCCATATCAATGACAATATGTGCTCCGTCTACCTGCTGGCTCCGGGCGGCATCGCGGTGGAGTTTGGCTATGACGGAATGCTGATAGACTGGGAAACTCATGTTGCCACGGTCAGCACAGAGGGCGACCTGTGGGGGCATGAATACAGCTTCCCGGGCCTGAACGACTGATCACCAACGGCCCGCTGTTAGCCATCAGGCCCGGCTCGCCACCGGGCGCAGCTGATATCCTCTTGATATGAGAGAGACCTGTACCAGCTCACTTCACCTCCACCGTAACCGGAATCCAGCGGTTGAGTATGTACTGCAGCGTGCCGTTGGCCTGCATCAGTGCCAGTGCCCGGTTCAGCTCGGCTGCCAGGGCGTCATTGTCTTTTGCCACAGCCCAGGCCAGCATCTCCTCGGTAAGTGGTGAATAGAGACTGATCAAGTCTTCATTCTCCATGCCATTGGCTAATTGCCAACTGGTTGGTGCATCGTGAACGTAGAGATCGATCACGTCGTTGCGCAACGCCCGGAAAGCCTCATCCGGGTTGGCGAAAAAGCTGAGCTTTGCGTCTTTCAGCTCGCGCTCGGCAAAGGCTGCGCCGGTGGTGCCAGGCTCCACGCCTATACGCACGTCCTCCCGGTAGACTGACCAGGGCTGGGAGAAGCGACCGATCTTGCTCCTGTGCAGAATGGCCATCTGGCCCACCAACAGATAAGCCTCGGTGAACTGCAGCTGCTGGCTGCGCTGAGCCGTCACACTGAGACCGGACATGATCACATCCACCTTTCCGGACTGTACCGCGGGAATCAACTCGTCAAATGGCAACTCCACTATTTGCGTGCGACGCGAGAGGATCTCTCCCACCGCCCTGGCGTTGTCCGCCTCTATACCGAGATAGCGTCCATCCTGCTTGAAGCTCAAAGGTGGGTAATCGGCGGACATGCCTACCTTTAGCACCTCGTCGGCCGGGACTGAAACACTGCTCAGCAACAGGCACACCACCAGCAACCCACGCCGCATTATTCTTCCACTCACTCTGCACCCTCCGTCATGATTGTCACGACTCTATCACCGGTTACGTAAAGGCCAAGTAAATTTTACCGCGCCCGGCCAGCTCGTCTTCGCTTGGGACGCACAGCCTTCTGCCGTAGAATGGCGGGATTCGGGGTGAGGATTGTTAACGACATGAGCTCAGTGCAGGACATCAGTAGAGCCACGGTGGAACACTGGCTGGCCGATTCGCGCGTGGAGTACTACACCTGCGACCGCTGCGAAGGCCTGCACCTGCGTACGCTGCAGGAAACCGAGGGAGTGATAGACAGCCGGCTCTTCCTGGAACCCTGGGGCTTGCTGCTGACGACAGAACTGGAAATCCGCCCTATGGCCCTGCTACCGCTGGCTGCTGATCTGGGGCGCCTGAACATGGACTATCCCACGCTGAAACTGTTCCAGGACGTGGTAGATGATGCCACACCGCAGTTAGTTGCCGCCGGCATCCAGCTGGGAGGAGCTGGCCTGTGCCTCGAACAGTTTGCCGGCTTCGTCGCCAGCACCGTCACGGCGACGCGCCAGCTGGCCGCCGAGTGTCTGCAGTTGAATTACCTGTTTGCCGAGGCAGACACAGATATTGCCCCGGGCTCACGCGCCCTCCACTAGTGTCCTGTCCGGTTAATTCGTTGTATTTCAGAGCCTAACCGGCATTCAAGCGGTTTAAACCGAAACGCCTGGTCATCAAGGCATCGAATGCACGCAGCGAAAGCAGCTTTTTCAGCGCAACAAACTGCACGCTGCCTTTACCACCACGAATTATCGCCGGCGGATTATCGCGTAAAAGCTTGTCCACCACGGGCCTGATGAATT
This sequence comes from Gammaproteobacteria bacterium, assembly GCA_030431585.1. Lineage (GTDB taxonomy): Bacteria > Pseudomonadota > Gammaproteobacteria > Pseudomonadales > Halieaceae > Halioglobus. The sequence continues at coordinate 19,517 of JAUIIQ010000015.1, forward strand.
CATCGGTAGGCGTAGCGTTCTGCTGTCCGGCCTGGGCCCGGGCGCGCACGCCCTCCTCCAGGCTCTTGTAGAGCGAGTCCGCAGGGAGACGAATCCCCTCCTCCGCATGGTCACCAAAGGACGAACGCACACCGCCCGGCTGAATTGTGATGGTGCGGATACCCAGGGGCGCCACTTCCATGCGCAGGGCATCCGTCAGCGAATGCAGGCAAGCCTTGCTGGAGCAATAGGCTCCCGCAAACGGGGTAGTAAACAAGCCGACTATACTGCCCACGTTGACTACCTCGGCTTTACCGTGGGCGGCTACGGCTGAGCGCAACAGGCCAACGGCGGCCCGCGTTACTGCGACGGGGGCAATAACATTGGTTTCATACTGCTTGCGCAAGTCCTCTCTGCTCAGGTCGAGAATGGCGCCGACCTGGGAAAAACCGGCATTATTCACCAGCATATCCAGATGCCCCACATCTTCCTGCAGTCTGGCCATGGCAGCGGCAATGCTCTGGTCGTCGTTGACATCCAGCGCGAGCGTATTGAGCCCTGCCTGCGCCAGCGACTGCAAAGTCTCCGGACGCCTGGCGGTAGCGTAGACGCGCAGCCCGCGAGCATGCAGTTCCAGCGCGAGACTGCGGCCGATGCCACTGGAGCATCCTGTTATCAATACGGTCCTTTGCACTGCTTTTCTCCTTCCGTTGCTTGCTGCACTCGAGGCTCAGGCAGACCAGATGGCCTGCTTCGCCCACTGCCTTGGTGAGAGCCCATACCATTTGCGAAAACTGCGACTGAAAGCGCTCAGCTCACTGTAACCCAATACCAGCGCCAGTTGTGTCAGCGGCATATCCCCGCGACGCAGATGGAAGGTCGCAATTTCCCTACGCACGCTCTCCAGTATCTGGCGAAAACTGCTCTGCTCAAGTTCCAGCCGCGCTTGCAGGGTGCGGGTGGTCATAGCCAGCGCCTGCGCTACCCGTGGCAGAGTGCACTCACCCGTGGGCAGTAGCCGACGCACCATATCCTCAACCAGCAGCGCTGCAGAGCGGGCGTCCCCCTCCGTCTTGTCGGTGAGATAACTGCCCAGCGCTAAACGCAGCTCATCGCTGCGCCCCTGCAGCGGCATTTGCAGGTAACGCAAATTCATGTGCAATTCCAGCTCTCCGGAGCTGGAGCTGAAACCCACTCGGTCAGCAGGCAACTCGCCGAAAACCGAGACATCGGCGGGTTTGGTGTAAGGAAAGACAATTTGATCAGCGCGGAACCCGGGACCACAAAACTGGCGCATGATGTTGCAGGTAATGCCTGCAGCAACATCGTAAACCTGGCGGGCACCGGCCTGGTCGTTACGCGGAATGCTATAAGTGATCATCGCTGCATGTGGGTAGCGGTGAACGCGCGCGCGGCCATAGGTATCGTGTATACGGTAGAAGTGTGACAGGGTTTGCCAGGCGGCGCCTACCGTCTCCGCCTGCGTCATAATGAGGCCGACTGTACCCAGGGTTTCGGCGTTGCCACGACGCGCCATCAGCAGCCCGAAATGCGGTGTCGCGGTGGCCGCCGCCGCGTGCGCCATCAAGCGTATATAACTGGCATAAGGCAGATAGGTGCCCGGGATGCTCGTGACCTCGGGGGCCACATCTACTGCGTGCATCAGCGCCTGGGCATCACCTCCCAGGTATTCCACGGTGGAGGCGAAATGTTCCAGCACGCCTCCACGAATATAGGATTGGAAAGGCATAGGCCTCTCTGCTGACCAGGAGTTTGCGCAAATTGTCAAAAGAACAACGCAAAATGTCAAGCGGTGCTCTGTTTCACACCTACACTTCATTGCAACGCAATGCGTGTCAGTACGATAAGTCGAATCATAAAGGAGCCGTCAGTCATGAGTAGCGCCGTCGCAACACCACTGGACATGTTTTACCGCTGGGAGGCGGAGACCCCCGATAAAGTCTTCCTGCGTCAACCCAGCAATCTCCAATGGAGCGAGTACACCTGGGCAGAGGTGGCCGACCGGGTGCGCCGCATAGCGGCATTCCTCACCGCAAAAGACTTTCCCACGGGCAGCCGTATCGGAATCTGGTCTTCCAACAGCATGGACTGGCCTATTGTAGATCTGGCTATCATGCTGGCCGGCCACATCAGCGTGCCCATCTACCCGGGGCAGGATGTTGATTCCGCCGCCTATATTTTCGGCCACTCCGAGGCAGTGCTGGTGTTCTGTGGCGACTTCGACCAGCATGCCCGCGCCGCAGAGGCATTGCCCGACAATATTGAGACCGTGGCCATGCTTGGCTGCAAGATCGAGACCGACAGCAGCCTCCCTGCAATTTACAAGGATTTCCAGCCCTTCACCGGCTCACCTACCCCGGCGGCAGAGGATATCTTCACCATCATCTACACGTCAGGCACCACGGGAAATCCCAAGGGAGTAATGCATATGTTCCAGACGCCTGGCCACGTCGTGCCGGGACTGGCAAAAGCATTTCGGCTGGACGAAGGACCGAATGACTTCTTTTCATTCCTGCCCATGTCACATGCGGCAGAGCGCATTGTGGTAGAGATGTGCAGCCTTTACGCGAACGCCAGTATTTCTTTCTCCGAGGGGCTGGAGACATTTGCCGAAGAAATTCGCTCGGTGCAACCGACATTATTCTTCGCGGTACCGCGCCTGTGGGTAAAGTTCAAGGAAGGCGTAGACGCAAAACTGCCGCCCGCCGCGCAGGCATCGCTGACCGCGGAACAGAAATCGGGCATAGCCAGCATGCTGGGCCTGGCCCGCGCGCGGTTTATTCTCACGGGCTCTGCACCCTGCCCCCGTGATGTACAGGACTGGTTCCTCAATATGGGCATTGCCCTGCGCGACGGGTATGGCATGACCGAAAACTTTATTCACGGCATCGCCTGGACCAAGGACGACCAGCCAATATCGGGCTGTGTGGGTCAGCCCATGGACGAGTCAGTGCAAGTGCGACTATCAGACAGTGGTGAGATCCAGTTCAGGAGTAAAGGCCTGATGAAAGGCTACTACCTGAACCCGGAGAAAACCCAGGAGGTGTTTGACGGTGATTGGTACTGTACCGGCGACTCAGGCAAATTTGACGAGGATGGCAACCTGTGGGTGACCGGCCGCGTCAGCGAAGTATTCAAAACCTCAAAAGGCAAGTTTGTCGTACCCACGCGACTGGAAGTCCTGTTTGGCCGCGCCGCCTCGCTGGCACAGTTCTGCTGCATGGGTCACGGCATGGACCAGCCCATCGTCCTGGCGACCTTGTCGGAGCTTGGCTTGTCTCGCGATCGCGAGACACTGCTTGCAGAGCTTGACTCGCTACTGGATGACATCAATAGCGAAGTCCCTGCTCACGAACGGGTGTCCCACCTGTTCATCACCGACGAATGGACCATAGAGAACGCGCTGCTGACGCCCACCATGAAACTCAAGCGCAAGCAGATCGAGGATCACTACCGCGAGCAGGTGCAGCAACGACTGGATCAGGGCCGTATTCACTTACTGAACCAGGCAAGTGCCTAGTAACCGGGGAATGCACTGTTACCGCTAACAGTTGCGCGCGAGTGCCGCTGCCAGTTTTTGCTTCATTGGCAGAACCCATTGCGTCTTCAACTGCTCTGACAACAAGCCGGCGTCTTCAAGCTCGTCACACAGGTGCATCTGGTGGGCGAGATCGAACATATCGAACTGGCTGCAGATCTTCGCCTGGTGATCAAGGGTGATAAAGGACACTCCCGGGGTCTGGAAGTACGTTCCGTCGGCGCGCATTCCCGGCCCCCGATTAAGCCAGTGGGTGATCAGCTTGCTCTCGCTGCCCACGTAAACGCCTTCGTAGGGGAAGGTCCACCCCTCCCAGCCTACCTGCATATCGCGGCCATAATGGGTTGCCTTGATTTCATCTATACCGTTGGCAGTGACCTTCATGACACCTGCGTATTCACAGGTATAAATACAGTCCCTTGCATAAAGCTCGTCGACAAAGCTTAGCCAGTCGTTACTGATGGACGCCGCCTGATGGGCGGCTATCAACTTCTCTGCGGTAGCGCGCAGCACGTCTTCTGTGAGTGTTTGCATGAGGAACTCCCGTCACGCAGTTATCGCCGAAGCGTCAAGCCTAACATCGCGACCGCTGTCAGCAAGCCAGGGCACTGCTAAATGTTCTCCCGGCAGCCCGCGCAGGGCGCAGAGAACAAACAGATAAAAAGCTTGAAACTAATGCCTATTAGTCTATAGTTTCAAGCCAGCACTTACTGCTTTGAGGAGCCCCATCATGAGCCAGTGTCCTTTCGCCAATTTCCAGAACCTGATCGACCCTGACACCTATGCCAATGGCATGCCTTACGATGAACTGGCGAGGATACGCCAGTCCGGGCCGATCCATTACATGGAAGATCCGACGATGGGCGTACCCTACTGGCTGGTAACGGGACGCGACGAGATCGACGCTATCTCCAAAAACCCGACACTGTTTTCCAGCGAGGCACGCACGGCGCTGGCGGATGAGCACTCCCCTGAAGACATAGAAAACATCCACAGGCACATGACCATCAATATGGATCCGCCGCGACAACTGAAATCACGCAAGATCGTGCGCGCCACCTTTACGCCACGTGCGGTTGACTCCTACGAGGCGAGATTTCGCGAGCACGCCAGAAATATCATCGACCGCGTGGCGGCGCGAGGGGAATGCGAATTTGTAGAAGAAGTCGCAGCGGAGCTGCCGCTGCTGGCCATCCTGGAGCTTTGCGGCATCCCACCCGAAGATCGCAAGGACTTCTTCGAATGGACCAACACTATGATGTTCAACCAGGATTCGGAGATGGCCGTTGACAAAGAGGCTGCACAACTTGCGTCATTCAAGGTTATCGAATACGCCATGAAGCTGGCCGCCGAGCACAAGGAAAACCCCAAGGACGACATAATCGGCGCCCTGTTACGCGGCACGGAGCGCGCAGAGGGGCTGGACGAGGATGAGTTTGTCTGGTTCTTCCTGATGCTGATTGCCGCCGGCAACGAATCAACGCGCACGGTGACCAGCCACGGTATGCGTCTGCTGATGGACCACCCGGAGCAACTGGAATACCTGGTGCAGAACCCGGACAAGATTGCCAATGCCTGCGAGGAAATGCTGCGCTATAACACGGCTTTCATTCTGATGCGTCGCACGGCCATGGAAGACACGGTAATCAACGGCAACCAGATCAAGAAGGGTGACAAGATCATTCTTCACTACCACACTGTGAATCACGACGAGTCTGTCTTCGGTGAGGATGCGATGGAGTTTGACGTGCGCCGCGCCGAGCGCATGCCTGACCTGTACAACCAGCACCGCGCCTTTGGTATTGGGCAGCACTTTTGCCTTGGCACCCATCTGGCACGGTTGGAAATGCGGGTGATGTTCGAGGAGATCATTCCCCGGCTACGCCACCCGAAACTGGCGGGGCCTATTGAGTACACGCGCTCTAACCTGGTCAATGGCATAAAGCACATGAAAATAACCTTTGACCCGGAGGTGAAATCGGGGGCGGCAGCGGCCTGACGCCGCATCGCTATTCTTGCTTTGACGCCTCCCTGTAAGCGGCGACAACCTCCCTGATGGTAGGCTCTATCTGATCGCGAGCGTAGCCAAGCTCACCATTATCGGGCGTATACTGGATGACGGCATTGCGCCCCGCGTAAAGAATGGAGTCCGGGAAGAGTGGATGCTCTTCCCGGCTAACATCAAGCGACTGAGGGTTGCCCACCGCGTTGAAAAACATTTCCAGATAGGTCTTCCAACTCAGGTTCTCATCCCCCACCAGATAGGCGTGCCCGCCCCTGCCACACTCCAGTGCAGACGCAATAGCCTCAGACATCGACCTGCTGCTGATATGATTTACGCCTCCGCCGGGCGCCACGACAGGCAGCCCCTCGAGCTTGCCCAGCGCGTAGTCGACCAGCACCGCGATATGCGGCACGTGCAAGCCCGGAACATGACCCAGTATAAAGGGCGCATTCAGGCTGCACACATTGAAGCCGGGGCCAGCAAGCGCCCTTACGGCTTCGTCCGCGAGATGCCGGGAACGCACGTAGGATGAGGTGACTATCGCCTCTGGTGCCACTTGCGGGTAGTACGTGCCTATATACACCGCACGGGAGACGCCCGCCTCACGGGCGCTGCGAAAGAACGCAGGAATAGCCTGGGCGTTCACCCGCGTATAGTAGGCTTCTTCGTCCGCGCCAGCAGGAAAGCTGCGTATGTCGGCGCCAGCGGCGAACACCAGTTGCTCGAACTGCTCCAGGGTTGCTGGCGCCACAGCGTCCTCAGTATAGTCCGCAGCAATATGGTCAAACGCTTTCAGACAAGCGACCTGAGGTCGCGAGCGCGACATCAGCGTCACCTCATGGCCAAGCTCGCGCAGATGCAGCGCGGCATGCGCACCGGTGAGGCCGGTGCCTCCCACAATCAATACTCTGGGCATGGTTGATCAGCTCTGTAGTTGTGGAATCACAGCGGCATACTTGTCGATCATTGGCATCACCGCTTCAGGCTTGTCCCACAGGTCCATCGCCACTCCGATAGTAGCGCGCTGTATGCCCATATCACGGTAATCCTTGAGCCTGTCCAGGTTACTGGTGTCCATAATCTGGATGTTGATCTCGATATCGTCCGGATCACGACCGGCCTCCTTGACTTCCTCGCGGAACGCCGACACTGTCTCCGCCACGTCGCCCATCGCCACATCTACCGGGTACCAACCATCGGCCCACGCGGCTGCATGTTTACGTCCCAGCGGCCCCATAGCCCCGAGGAATATTTTCGGCCCCCCTTGCTGCAGCGGCTTGGGATCTGCCCACACCGGTTCAAATTGCACATACTGTCCCTGGTAGCCCGCTTCATCCTCGCGCCAGAGTGCACGCGTAGCGGCAACGGTTTCGCGTAATACTGCATAGCGCTTATTGAACGGATAGGGACTGATATTCTCGAACTCTTCCTGGTTCCAGCCCACTCCGGTACCCACCATCACCCGGCCATTGGACAGTTGGTCAAGCGTAGCAATGGTTTTGGCCTGGGAGAAAATATCCCGCTCCATCAGCAGCGCGATGCCGGTACCCAGGCGCAGGGTCGTGGTGGCGTTAGCAGCGGTCATCAGCGACAGGTATGGATCCATCATCTGACGATAGGGACCCGGCATTTCACCGCCCGCGGGATACGGCGTCTTGCGCGAGCAGGGAATGTGGCTGTGCTCGCCATACCAGAGAGATTCAAATCCACGGTCTTCCAGCGCCCTGGCCAGTTCCGCCGGGTGCGGGTCATTGAGTGTATTCATCGAACTGAAAGCGAGGTGCATGGCAGAACTCTCCGCTGGATTATTGTTACGGCCACCGTATGGTACCCAACTGCCACAACCCGAGTCCGCTTCGTCTGCGCGGGCATGTGGCTGATGGCGCTTTAAAGGCTCTCTGGTTTAACAATACGGCATGCTGCCCACGCCTGGCCACTGCGGGTTCAGGCCGGGAGGAACTCGCCGGCGTCCATATCAATACAGTGCTGCAGATGCCGCTGCGCCATGGCCAGAAACATCTTGTCGCCACGCGGATCAGGTGAACTGAAGCTGGCGCCGAGCACGGTAATCATCAAACCATGCATGGAAAACTCACGGTACTGCTCCCAACACCGGGCACTGTCCAGGCTGACGCCCGCCGCATCAAGCGCAACGCGGTAACCTTCCACCAGATCCCGCTCCCACGCTCTGCGCTGCTCTGTTTCCAGGCTACCGCCAAGAAAATAGGCAGCATCCGTCAGCACACTCGACTCACTGGTCGTCTGCCAGTCTACGGTGGCTGCCGTGCCCCGCCCGAAAAGGATATTTTCATTGCGGAAGTCGCCATGGGCAATGGTTCTGGGCCCCTCGAACCGGGTCACAAAGTGACTGTGTCCGCGCACGTAGCGCTCCCCGAAAGCAATGCACTCCCTGCTGAGCCCGTGACCAAAACGGTCCAGAAAGCCGGGCCAGGATTGCTCCATCAGGGCCTGGCCAAAGGCCCCGCCATCATCGCGCGCAGCGGTCATGACGTAGTCCAGTTGACCCAGGCCCTCTGCGCCATAAAACGCCGCGGCGAGTTTTGCTGCCTCTGCCAATGCCAGCTCAGCGTTCGCGCGTGATTCACCTACAAGGGCACTGCCCGGCGACGCCGGGCTGAGATCCTCCATCAACAGCAGGAAGCTCGTTTTATCGTCGCTCAATTCGCTGGCATACACGGCAGGCAAACGCATAGTCGTCTGCGGCGCGAGCTGCCGGTAAAACATCACTTCGGTGTAATACGCCCCCTGCGCCCCGGCCATGGCGCGGGCCGTCTCATCAGCGGCGGGAAACTTGGCAACCAGTGTTGCCGGCGCGCTCCCTGCCTCACCCTCGTAGCGAAGCTGGTAGCGTGCGTTATCTCCCATCTTGCCGCCGCCGATAATGGCGTGCTCCGCCGCAATGACCCGGCCTTTCGAAAGGTGCCCGGAGGCGCGCAGGTAGTCAGTGAGTTCATCGGTGCCAAGTTGCTCGGCCGAGGTGGGGAAATTTGCCATAGTCTGTTCCTGTCTGATGTCCTGTCCGTTTTCGGCCTTGCAGTTCAGCCCTGAGTGGCTAATAGCGGGGTTCATCTCCGGACAAGCCATATTCGGGCCATGCACCGTGTACGTAGGTTTGGCAGTTGCCATAACCCGTACCGCCACCTACCGGATCTTCCACGCGTATCATGCAATCGCGAAACTGGGTATAGCGAGCCAGCACATCTGCGGCGGCAGCATCCTGTGCGTAATCTCCATCAACGTGCAACTGCCCGCGCCAGCTGCCATGAAAATGGCCATCGCCCCCGTGATAGTGCCCCGCGCCGAGGTAAAAGCCGGTTTCAGACAGCTTTTCAAAAATCAGGGGACGCTCGCTGCCGTCCTCCATCTGCAGGGCAAAGACACCGCGTTGCAGGCGCTTGCTTGGCGAATCAAATTCCAGTTGCGGCGACATCGCATGGACTTTCGCGGTTTGCCCGGTCGCATCCTCAAAACCGCCCTGAACGCGCTGATGCGAGAATCCGGGCCCGGAGAAATGCAGGAAATAGTGGTGGAACGCGTAGCGCGAACCATCTTCCCGCTCCATCACCAGCGGGTTCCAGATCGCCAGGGCCTGGGGAATATGCTGTTGATAGTCCGGTTCCATATCCGTCGCAGGCACCCCTACCATGGAGCGCACTCCCCAGGATTTGTCCCGGGTCGATATCCAGTCGTTCTCGCAAAACTCAACTCGCTCGTCTTCAATCTGCAGCCAGCCACGTGCCAGCCCACTCTGGTGATAACGAATCTGGTCTGTCGCCCTGCGATAGCCGTGCATGTCGCGCCGGTCTTCCCGCTCTTCAACCACGCAGCCCGCCACCGCATTGAACCAGAGTTCAAATGCGATTGGCTGCACATCGTTAGGCTCCAGCGTCACTTTCACCTGCTGCAGAGGCTCTATCACTTCATAGCGCACCGGCCCCACGTTGACAGTTTCCGGGTCGGTATTCAGCGCGCGACTCGCGCGCACCACCCACTGCTCTTTGCCCCTGGCGATACCCGCATACGCGTCAACCACATTGCGATTGCTGTACTTGCCAAACCCGAATGCGATTTGCAGGGAGCCGTCTTTTGCGGCCGCCATACCGCATACTTTTTCGGCCCATGAGGGGTCGCTTTGTGCAACGGAGGCAAAGGTGTCGACTATCTGATGATTAAAGGCCTCGTCGCTGGGCAATAGCGGCCCTATGGTCCCTGACATAAAACTATCTCCTTCATCAATCCGGGCCGGTGTATACCAGCCCGACACGTGCGCTCACAAAACCACTGCCTGCAATTACGCAGAGACAGCAAGATACCCTGTAGAGCGCGCACGGGTAAACCGTGGAGACGCCCGGAAACGCCCATTAAGCCCTCGTTTCGTTCCACAAGGAGAAACTCGGTGCCGCAGTTCAATAGCTTGAATCGACAGGCGTGGCGCGGCCGGGCGCGGTTCACGCCAGCGCAAAGTCGCGTATATTGACAGGACTATTGAAGTAAATAGTGGGAGTCAACCACATGGCGATAACAGGGCATGACATTCAGGCCAAAATAGCTGAGCTGACTGCACCCGGCGCGTTCTTTGAGGTAGAGACACTCGAAGTGGACGGCCGGCCCGTCGCTGCATTCAAACACGCTTCGCCGACGACCGTTGAACTGCTGAACAATGCGCGCAATCATGGCGACCTGGAATTTCTGGTCTACGAGAATGAAAGGTATACCTACAAGCGTTTTTTTGCCGAAGTCGATGCCCTGGCATCACAGTTCCAGGGGGATTATGAAATAGCCAAAGGTGATCGCGTCGCTATCGCCATGCGCAATAACGTCGAGTGGATGATTAGTTGTTGTGCCGCGATTCTGGTGGGTGCCGTGGTGGTCCCGATTAACAGTTGGGGTAAAACGGCAGAGCTTGAGTATGCGATAACCGATTCCGGCGCCAGCCTGCTTGTCTGCGACGAAGCTCGTCTCAAACTGATCGAGAACAGGCTCGACGACATCGACCTGCCAGTCATCGTGGTACCCGCCACGGAGACGTTTACGCGGCCGGACCAGGTCGCGCTGTTCGATGACGTGATCAGCGCCGGCGCCGAGCAGAGCTACACTGCTGTGGACGTTGCCAGCGATGACAACGCCTTTATCCTTTATACATCGGGCAGCACCGGCTTTCCCAAAGGGGTGCTGCACCGGCATCGAAGCATAGGCCAGGCCATGATGAATATGATGTTCCTCGGGTTACTGGTTGCAGAGTTCGAAGGCGGCCCCAGGCAGTACCGGGGCGGAGCGGAAAGAGAGACGCCGCTGCTCACCGTGCCGCTGTTCCACGCTACGGGTTTGATCAGCGGGCTGCTGATGCCGATCATGCTGGCGCAGAAAGTGGTCATGATGTACAAGTGGGACAGCGGCAGAGCACTGGAGCTTATTGAGCAGGAGCGCGTCACCGGCCTGTCCTCTGTGCCCGCCATTCTGCAGGACTTGCTCAACCATCCGCAATACGACAGCCACGACACCCGTTCATTGATGCGCATCAGCGCCGCCGGCGCGGCCACCCCGGCCGGCCTGCCGGAACTGATTGCGGCAAAGGTCGAGAACCCGAGCCGCTCTGCCGGCTACGCCATGACAGAAACCATGGCCGTGTGCTCTACCATGAGCGGCGCCCTGTTTGATTTCAAACCCGACAGCGCCGGGGTGGTGTCTCCAATTATGGAATTGCGCCTTGTCAGGGCGGACGGCAGTGAAGCGGCTGACGGCGAGCCCGGTGAGATTCAATTGCGCGGAGTATGCTGCACCTCCGGCTACTGGGAAAAACCCGAAGCCAATGAGGCCACCTTCACCGAAGACGGCTGGATGAAAACCGGGGATGTTGGCCTGTTGGATGAAGATGGCTTCCTCCATATTACGGGCCGAATCAAGGAAATTGTTATCCGCGGCGGCGAGAACATTTTCCCGGGCGAAATCGAGCAAGCCGCATTCGAGATACCCGCAGTACGGGAGGTGGTGGTGTTTGGCGAGCCGGACCAGGCCATGGGAGAGGAACTGGTCATGGTGATCCATGCCGCACCGGGCAGTGACCTTGGCGAGGCCGAGGTGCGCGCTTACCTGTCCGCACATCTCGCCGGCTACAAGGTACCGCGCACCATCGTTTTCCGGGATCATCCGCTACCGCGTAACGCCAGCGAAAAACTGCACAAGCTCAAAGTAAAGGAAGCTTACCTCGAGAAATTGCAGCGGGCATAAGCAATGGAGACAATGCATGAAACTTGACCTAAGCCATCCGCGGGACCGCCTGCTCGGCAAGATACTGGACCAGCAGGGTGAACATTCGGGTGATACCCGCTTTCTCGTCACCGATGACGTCAGCATCACCTTTGCCGAGGCAACAGACCTCACCAACCGTCTGGCAGCTGGGCTGGCGGCGAACGGTATCGGTCGCGGAGACCGGGTTGTCCTGCTGCTGGGTAACTGCCCCGAGATGGTGCTACTCACTCTTGCTGCCAACAAGATCGGTGCTATCTGGGTGCCCATCAATACGGACTTTCGCGGGGAATGGCTCAAGGACGCCATAGAGCGAAGTCGGCCAAACATGATTGTGACCGACACCAAACTCGCGCCCCGCCTGGACGAGATCCAGGCCGGGGATCTGTGCACCAGCCGCTATATAGTGGGCAGTGATGAGGATGCAGAATCGCAGAATTGCAAACCCTATAGTGATTTGCTGCAGCATTTACCGATAAGCCCCGACTACAGCACGCAGGACTACGGTGATATCAGTGCAATCATGTGGACATCCGGCACTACCGGCAAGTCCAAGGGCGTAATGCAATGTCACAACAACTGGATTCGCGCCATCGTAGACGGCGCCGCGCGCATGTACGACTCGCAGGACGATGACGTCTGTTACTGCCCTCTGCCTCTGTATAACTCAGGTGCATGGATCACCTGTGTCTACCGGGCACTGATCGAGGGCATTCCTCTTGTGCTGGAAAACAAGTTCTCGGTCAGCACCTTCTGGGAGCGAATAAATCATTTCGGCGCGACACAAATCTTCGCCGTAGGTGCCATGGGTTCTTTCCTGATGAATGTACCTGAGTCAGCTGACGACAGCAACAACAGCCTGCGCACAGCGCTGATCGTGCCAATGGCGCCTGAGCTCTGGACTGCTTTCGAGAAACGCTTCGGAGTTCGCCTGCTCAGCGCAGGC
>JAUIIQ010000213.1 GCA_030431585.1 Gammaproteobacteria bacterium
GCACAAAGGCGCGGTCGAGGTCAGTTCGTTGCCTGCCGCGATCGCCCAGGTAGCAATCCCAGAACCAACGCATCAGTTTGCTGGTAAGCGGTTGGCTCTTCGCGTGCTCGGTATAGGAGGCAAAGCCGGCGTCGTAGTCCTGCACCGCCGGGTAGATAAGCAGTGCGCCGGAAATTTGCTCGCGCAAGCTGGGCTCCAGCGCAAGGCAGGTGCTTGCCGCGAGGTTACCGCCGGCGCTGTCGCCGGCGATCATCAGCTTGCCATTGCAGGGGCCGAAGTCACCCAGATGCTCGGCGATCCACTTAACTGCGGCAAGGCAGTCGTCGGCTGGCGCGGGGAAAGGGTGTTCGGGGGCGAGTCGATAGTCTACGGCGATCACCGTGGAGCCGGTTTTATCACTGAGTTCAAGGCACAGGGAGTGATGGGTATCCAGGCCGCCCAGCACCCAGCCGCCACCATGAAAGTAAACGATCAACGGGCGTTCCGCGCCGCCGCTGGCATTGTAAAGCCTGCCGTGTATCGGGCCTTCGGGTGAGGGTATTTCCAGTCCGCCCCAGTGAATGTCACTGCTGTGTCCCCTCCAGCTTCTCGCGCTGACCAGCGGGTAGTAGCGACGCAGCGCCCATATCTTCATTCTTTGCAGCAATTTCCCGTATCTCCTGTGTTTAACCGCAAGCCTGCAGTGGCCGCTACGTGTTCAACCGGTTGCCACTGGCCAGATCATCCCGAGTTGTTTGCTGGCCATAACGCTCGAATGCCTTGTGAACGCTAGCCATCTCCTGCTTGTCCAGAATCACCGGGCCACCAATGCACAATGTGCCCCAATAGCAATGAGCCTGCTCTTCTACCAGTTCGGCCAGCTTTAATGCCGTTGGCAGGTCGCGGCCGGTAGCCAGTTGCCCGTGGTTGGCGAGCAGGCAGGCCGTGGCGCCGGACAATGCCTGCAGGTTTGCCGTGGACAGCTCCTGAGAGCCGAAAGTGGCGTAATCCGCGAGCGGAATGGCATCTGAGCCGGCGGCTGCCACCATATAGTGCATGGCCGGTATTGCCCGGCGCGCGCAGGCGAGGATGGTTGCATAGGGCGAGTGGCAGTGCACCACTGCATCGATACTGGCTTTATGTCGGTAAATGTCGGCATGCATACGCCATTCGCTGGAGGGAGTGAGCTGCCCCTCGTCTACGCTGCCGTCCAGCGTCATATGCACGATGTGCTCCGCCAGTAACAGGCTGGGGTCGACACCTGTGGGAGTGATCAGCATGCCGTCGGGGGTGCGCGCCGAGACATTGCCTGAGGTGCCTTTGTTGAGTTGCTTGTCGCCCAGTGCCTTGAGCGTTACTACAATCGCCTGTCGACTCTCGGTGTTGTTACCATACACGGACATCTGTCTAGGTTCCCGAAACCAGTCAATGGACACAGTGGCGTATAGCGGCTGGCGCCAATGTCTTCGCTGCCGTGCCCGCAAGTGTGCGAAAGCATAGCAGATACCTTCCTGAAAACGCAGAATAAAGCTGCGCCGCACAGCCAGCGGCGAACGTTCCGCTGCCGGGGTAGTCTATACTTGCGGAGAAGGGAAACGCGTGGACGTGGTTATGAAAAGGCTTGTCACACTGCTGGCGTCGTTGTGCGTTGGCACCACAGTTCTGGCGCAGGGTACGCAGACAGTTTATCGCACCGTTGACGAAACGGGTGCGGTGAGCTTCTCCGATACGCCACCAGAGAGTGAACAACCGGTTGATGCGCTGACTATAGAGGTTGCGTCACCCGTGGACCCGCAGGTGTATCAGCAGAATCTTGAAGCCATGCGTGAAACGACCGATCGCATGGCACAGGATAGACGCGAGCGGGAAAAACACCGGGCGCAGATGCGTGAGTTGGCCGTGCGTGATGCACCGGCGCAGGCTGCGCCACCAGAAAACCTTGTCGAGCAATACAGTACGGGCTGGTACAGCGGTTATTATGGCGGACACGGTTACCGGCCAGGAAGACCGCCCTGGCGACCGGGCTACCGGCCACGGCCGGAGCACCCTATCGTACGGCCTCCTGCCAGGCCTCTCCCGGCCTATCCGACACAAAGCAATTCACAGCTAATGCGGCCTATTCTGTCACGGGGTAATTAGCAGTCATCACTCGCTGTACAGGTAGCCGCCGTCTACTATCAGGGTTTCCCCGGTGATGAATGAGGCGCGGTCTGAAGACAGGAAAAGTACTGCGTCCGCAATTTCCTGAGGCTGCCCCCAGCGCTGTAAGGCCGTGCGCTGAATAACCGCAGCGTTGGCTTCCGGCATCTCTTTCACCGCTGCGGTCAGCCGTGTTTGCGTGTAGCCCGCTGTCACACAGTTGCTGCGTACGCCCTGGTCTCCCCACAGTTTGGCCTGGGTTTTGGCCAGTTGCACCATGCCCGCTTTGCCAGCGCCGTAGCCCGGTACCCAGGGCGCGGCCATGAACGAGGTCAGTGAACTGATCCCCACGACACTGGCGCCTCCTGCCAGTGTACTGGCGCTGAGCATGTCGAGGCACGCTTCGGACATATGGTGTCCGGAGAGCAGGTGAACACGTACCATTTCCTCAAATACGGCCTCTACGGAGTCCTCCGGCCCCGCGAGCCTGGCGTTGCCGGCATTGTTGACGAGTATGTCCAGGCCGTCCAGGCTTGCCGCCACCGCGCGTATTTCTGCGTTGTCGGTAACGCGAAGCTGGCGGAAGTCAAAGCGCGCCAGGTCCTCATCATAGGCGCTGCTGCTTTCACGGGTGCCGGTAATGGTGACGCTCGCGCCGGCATCGGCAAACGCTCTTGCGGTGGCCAGGCCGATGCCGCTGGTGCCACCGGTAACCAGTACCCTTGCTCCGCTGAAGTCAAAAACTGCTGTGGCCTTGCTCATGTGTGTCTCTCCGCTTTTGCCGGGAAGGCGTCAAAATAAAACTGGAATCGTTCGCGCAGTGCCTCGGGGTCAATGCCAAAGTCACCCTGGAGGTTGTAAATCAGCTTGCCGTGCTTGCCCCGGGGGTGGCTGTCTATGAAGTCTTGCATCTCGCCTCGCGCCTTGCCGGTAAGCTCCAGGCCGGCCTTTTGGTAAATCGTGCTGACAGTGCCCATGTCGTCAGCCATGAAGGTATGGAAAGGTACATCGATACTGTTGCTCGCAGGCAGCAGGTGGCGGGTTTCACTGCAACGCCTGAGCAGGTGTTCTATGCGGTCGCACCAGTACTCGGCCAACTCGTCGATGAGGATATTCCGGCGGTTCATGCGTTGCCCGTAGGCGAGCATCGTCAGCGTCGATTGAATCACCGCGACTGGATCGCGATGGGTTACCACGAAGGTGGCATCGGGAAACACGGTTTTCAGCTCTGGCAGGTTTTCCAGGTGCATGGGCGATTTCAACACCCACCTTGTAGGCGCATCTGCCGGCTGCAGGAACTGCATGATCTTGAGAACAGTCTTCATATACTGGTAGTGAGGCAGTTGCTCCATGGCCAGGTAGTGATCGCGGTAGCGCGGCGAGTGTGTGAACCATTCGAAGTTGTAGGAGGCGAAGTTGGGCAGCATCAACTCGATCTCCTCGTTGATATGGTCCGGGTCCATGGGATGCATGGCTGCAAGGTGCGGCACGGTCTGCTGCATCATAGCCCAGGCATCAGCGCAGCGCTGATAGCGCGGGTCTGTGCCATCGGCCAGCGGTTTCTCACCGGGCGTCGGCACAGGCTCATAGCTTTCCCACAGGGGCATTGCCCGCAAGCGGGAGTCTGCCGCCAGTAGATTCAGCAAATGCGTTGTGCCGGAGCGGGGCAGGCCGACCACCACCACGGGCTGGCGAATGTCGATGTTGTGAATTTC
This sequence comes from Gammaproteobacteria bacterium, assembly GCA_030431585.1. Lineage (GTDB taxonomy): Bacteria > Pseudomonadota > Gammaproteobacteria > Pseudomonadales > Halieaceae > Halioglobus. The sequence continues at coordinate 3,834 of JAUIIQ010000213.1, forward strand.
AGGGTGACGCTTGAGTATGTCCTCAATCAGCAGTCTGTTCCTGGCGTAGCCCAGGAGTCGATTCCTTAGACTGAGTCGGCCTAACCCGGTCAGTCCGGCATCGGCATCCCACTCAGCGCAAATCAGCTCCAGTCGCGGGCGAAAATCCTCTGCTCCGAAATCCTCAAGACCCAACGCGGCGCTGGCTTCAGCAAGTATCTCCTCTGGGTCAAAACTGACATCCACGGTTTCCCCGTAGTTCAGGGCCGCCTGTTGCACGGCATTGAACTCCGGGTTGGCGAGATCGGTAATGCGCAGTTCGCTCATCGCTGGTTGCCTCAGTTCAGTAAGCGAGCGCCGCGGTTTTGCCGCCGCGCAGTTGTTTGATACGGTCTTCCAGCCAGCCCTCCAGCCAGAAGTTTCCGGTAGTGCAGAACTGGCGTGCCTCTTCCAACAGTGTGCTGTGGACGGCAATAGCGAGGTCTGTGGCGGCGGGGTGCCCTGGCTCGGCCCCCAGTACAATATCCAGCAGGTGCAGTGCCTCCTCCTGCCTGCCCTGCATCGATTTCTCTCGAGCTCGTGCTACCAGCGCGTCGGCTCCCGCGAGTTCCATCAGGTCCCGTTGCACAGCAGAGGACGGCACGCTGTAGAGCTCGGTGGTCGATTCGTGCTTGAACCAGCCAGCGTAGTTTTCCCAGATTGCGCGAATGCTCCAATTGAGCTTGCCGTAGCCCTGACCGACTTCGCAGGTTTCTGGCAGCGTAATTTCCTGCTGTAACTGCGTCAGCGACCGGCCTTCGTTCATACCCTTTACCACTTCATCGTGTACGTGGTGGATGGCATCGCGGTACGCCGTTATCTCGGCACGAATCAACTCGCTGCCGCTCACCGGGCCATGATGACCGTACAGCAGCAGTTGCGCATTCAGGTCCAGCACGGTTTGCGCTGCTGCGGCACAGGTAAGGGCGTCACGGTAGCGGTCGCCGCGTATCGTGACCAGGTTGGGGAAATGGCCGAAGGGACAGCCGAACAGGTTGCCGGTAAGCACGATACGGTGCCGGGGCAACCAGACTATCAGTGAGTCGTTGGTCTCGGCGCCAGCGGCAGCAATCAGCTCTACATCCAGACCACCGTGCGTAAATGCGTAACGCTGCTCGAAGGTAACGTCCGGGGTCGGTCGGTCCTGCGGGTTGAGCTGTGTATAACCGGCTTCAGCGTACTGCCGGAAAACCTCCAGGAAGGTATCCTGAAAGCGAAACGCGGAGCGCGCTGCGCGAAACGGTTGCAGGCGAGCGTCATAGGTTTGATGTTCTTCATTTCCAGCCTGGGCGATGCAATTTAGCCCCGGGTTGCGATCGCGGAAGTACTGCACACCACCTACGTGATCTACGTGGCCCTGGGTCAGGATCAGGTGGGACACCGGCGCGCTGGAGTAGGCCGCCAGATTGTGTTCATGCACAGGCGCTTCAAAACCCATGCCGCTGTTGACCATGATATTGCCCGCCGGAGTCTCTATCAGGTAGACGTTGGAGTTGCCCTCGGACATGACGATGAAGTCGTTAATACGCTGGCAACGGCCGAATGCCGCTGCCTCTGGCCCGACAGGTCGCTGTTTG
>JAUIIQ010000016.1 GCA_030431585.1 Gammaproteobacteria bacterium
TGGCCGGAGCTACCGACATGGCCCTGGTCGCACGCGCCCTGGCCCCCGATGCAACACCTGTTCCCGGGCATTGGCACAGGCCTCTGGAGCAACATTTTGTGGTGCTGAGGGATTCGCCGGTAGTGAGCACCTACCTGCGTTGGCTGCAAAGTGATACCGTGCGGCAGATTATCACCAACGCCGGCTACCGCCCTTGCCCCTGAGTTCCTCCGAAGTGGACGTCATCCTGCTCACTGCAGCGCTGGCCGGTACCACAACTATCATTCTGTTGATTCTGGGCACCCCGCTGGCCTGGTGGCTGGCAACGAGGCGCAGCAACACTGCCGCTCTGGTCGAGGCGCTGGTCGCTCTGCCGCTGGTACTGCCCCCTACCGTGCTGGGCTTCTACCTGCTACTGGCCCTGGCGCCGGATTCTCCACTGGGTCAACTCTGGCAGCAGTTGACGGGTACTCGGCTCGCCTTCAGCTTCAGCGCACTGGTGATAGGCTCGGTGTTGTATTCGCTACCATTCGTGGTCCAGCCACTACAGTCGGCTTTTCAAAACCTCCCCGCCGGCGTGCTGCAGGCTGCGGCCACGCTGGGTGCCAATCCCACGGACCAGTTTCTGCGCGTGGTATGGCCCCTGACCCGACGCAGTTTTGTCGCGGCGGCCAGCCTGGGCTTTGCGCATACCATCGGCGAGTTCGGAGTGGTGCTGATGATTGGCGGCAATATCCCTGGAGAAACGCAGGTGCTGTCCATTGCCCTGTACGACCGCGTTGAAACACTGCAGTTTGCCGACGCGCATCGTATGGCATTCGGCCTGGTGGCGTTTTCACTCGCATTGCTGTTCCTCCTCTATCGCAGCAATGGGCGCTCCGCCTGGAGGGTTCGCGTGTGAGCCTGGAAATTGATCTGCGCTGCAATGGCAAGCACGGTTTCCGCCTGGACCTGCATTGCTCCATCGCCGACCAGGGCGTAACGGCTGTCTACGGCGCCAGCGGCAGTGGCAAGAGCACCCTGCTCGATTGCATAGCCGGGCTGCGTGAACCCGAGCAAGGCAGCCGAATTCTGTTCCGGGGCACCAGGTGGTCCTCTACCGGCCATAGCCTGCCGGCATGGCAGCGTCGCATAGGTTACGTATTCCAGGACGCACGCCTGTTTCCCCACCTCACCGTTGCCGGCAACCTGGACTTCGCCGCCCGTCGCGCAGCGGCTGAGCCGCCGTTGCCTCGGGAGCGACTGATTGACATGCTGGGACTGGCTACTCTGCTCAAACAGAGGCCGGGCAGTCTGTCCGCAGGGCAGAAGCAGCGAGCTGCCATCGGCCGGGCACTGTGCAGCGCACCGCAACTCCTGCTGTTGGACGAGCCGCTGGCCAACCTGGACCACGCAGCCAGCGCACAATGCCTGGAACTGCTGCAGCAACTGGCACAACAGCTGGATCTGCCCATGCTCTACGTCAGCCATGACATGGAAGAGGTGAGCCAGCTCGCTGACAACCTGCTGCTGCTGGACAACGGCCACCTGCAGGAGCAAGGCTCAATCATAGACTTGTCTTCGCGACTGGACACGCGGCTGGCCCACGAAGAACAGGCGGCCGCTATTGTGTTGGGTGAAATAAGTGCGCAGGATGACGCCTTCGGCCTCACCGAAATCAGCGCAGAAGGCCAGACCCTGTATGTCAGCCAGTTGCCACTTGCGATAGGCAGCAGACGACGCCTGCGCATCCCCGCGCGAGACGTCAGCATCTGCCGCGAGCGGCCGCTGCATAGCAGCATCCTTAATATTCTCCCGGTTACCATCGCGGAAATTGAAGAAAGTCAGCGCGCTCGCCTGTTATTGCGCCTGGCGCTGGGGCAGCAACACCTGCTGGCGCGGATAACCTATAAGTCTGCACAACGCCTGGGCCTGCAAGTGGGCGACCAGGTATTCGCCCAGATCAAGAGCGTCGCCCTGCTCTCGGAGGCCGGAGACGCATCATGAGCAACCACCCTTACGACGCACTGACACCGGACACGGTCATCGACGCCGTGGAATCCACCGGGCGCCTGTCAGACGCGCGCTTGCTGGCCCTTAACAGTTACGAAAACCGGGTGTACCAGGTGGGCATTGAAGACGCGCCGCCACTCATCGCCAAGTTCTATCGTCCGGGCCGCTGGTCGGAAGAGCAAATTCTGGAAGAACACAGTTTCAGCCTGGAACTGCAATCAGCCGAGATATCGGTGGTGGCACCCATTGTTGATGCCAGCGAGGTAAGCCTGCATCGCTATGGCGATTTTCAGTTCGCGCTGTTTGTTCGCCGAGGAGGTTACCCACCTGAGCTGGACAATCTTGATAACCTGCTGGTACTCGGACGAACTCTGGGCCGCATTCATGCGGTAGGCAAAGCACAAACCTTCGCCAGCCGCGAGCATATTTGCGTGCAACGGATGCTGGCGGACAACCGCGAATTTCTCTTGCAGGATTTCATACCCCGGGATCTGCGCCAGGCATACGAATCCCTCACCGCCGACCTGTTACGCGAGGTGCTGGCGAAGTATCAGCCGGGTGCCGCAGATGAGATTCGTATCCACGGCGACTGTCATGTTGGCAATATTCTCTGGCGGGATGACGTAGCGCATTTCGTCGACCTGGATGACTGCATGATGGCGCCTGCGGTGCAGGACCTGTGGATGTTTCTCAACGGTGAGCGCCATGAGCGTGAATTACAGCTCAGTGAACTTATCGAGGGCTACTCGGAGTTCAGCGATTTTGATGCCCGGCAATTGCACTGGATCGAGCCGTTGCGCACGCTGCGGCTGGTCAACTACGCAGCCTGGGTGGCACGCCGCTGGGAGGATCCGGCGTTTCCCAAAGCGTTTACCTGGTTCAATACGGAGCGCTATTGGGCGGAGCACATTCTTGAGTTGCGGGAGCAGCTGGCGGCGCTGCAGGAAGAGCCGTTGCGACTGCTGTAGAAAGTCCAGCAAGTGGGTATCGGATTTGAATGCGGCGAGCTGCGCGGGCTGGCGTTGAGCCTCGGGGAAACGCAAAAGAGGCGTGCGTGCAGCAGCCCCTTTCACGGGGATGTCGGAGGCCATGGACGGCCGGAGTCAAGCAGCCATGGACGGCACGCTTTTGCGGTCCTCGTGAGAGGGGCTACTGCACCCGCGACTCGGCAACCATAGACCCACCCCACCAGAACTAAAAATCAAAGATCTTCCCGGGATTCATAATCCCATGCGGATCAAACGCCAGCTTGATCTGCTTCATGATCTCGATTTCAAGCGGGGAACGCGAATACGTCAGATACTCTTTTTTCAGCAACCCGACGCCATGTTCCGCCGATACGGACCCGCCATAGCGTTGCACAATTTCAAACACCCACTTTGACACCTGCCCACACTGATCGCGGAACGTCTCCACAGCAAGCGCGTCGGGCTTGAGGATATTCAGATGCACATTGCCGTCACCAATGTGTCCAAACCAGATGATTTCAAAGTCCGGGTAGTTGCTATTCACCACCGCCTCTACCTCGGCAAGAAAGTCAGGTACTTTCGAAATGATGGTCGAAATATCGTTCTTGTAAGGCGTCCACGGGGTGATGGTTTCGGAGATATCCTCGCGCAGGCGCCACAGGTTTTGCGCCTGGGCGACACTTTGACTGACGGTACCATCGACTACCCAGCCCTGCTCAACACAGTGCTCAAACAGGGTCATGGCCCGCTCCATCGCCGCCTCGTCAACCACCTCAAACTCGAGCAGCGCGTAATAATCGCTTACTGACTCAAACGGGCGCTGCAGGTCCTGATGCGCCACCACCTTCTGCAAGGCCAGTTCCGAGAAGAACTCAAACGCAGAGAGCTCGAGGTCACGCTGAAACGCGGCAAGTACGCGCATAACAGAACCCATGTCAGGAGCGCCAAGCACCATTACCGCAAGGTCACCCGGCGGACGGTCCAATTGCATGGTCGCCTCCACAATGAGCCCCAGCGTACCCTCAGCACCAATCACCAGATGACGAAGATCATAACCGGCATTATTTTTTATCAGTCCACGATTCAGATCCAACAATTCACCGGTTCCGGTGACCAGCTTCACACCAGCCACCCAGTCACGGGTCATGCCATGGCGAATCACCTTGATGCCACCGGCGTTGGTAGCAATGTTGCCGCCGATCTGACTGGAACCTGCGGAGGCAAAATCCACCGGGTAACAGAGGCCTTGCCCTTGGGCGTATTGCTGCAGTTGTTCCGTAATCACGCCAGCGCCGCAGCGTACGGTGCGATCCACAGGATTGAAGTCGGCTATATGGTTGATGCGATCCATGGCAACCACCAGTTCGCCCTTCGCCGCCACTGCACCTGCGCTCAAGCCGGTGCGGCCACCGGAGGGAACCAGGGCCAGCTGATGCGCCCCAGCCAGGCGCACAATCGATTGTACTTCCTCAATGCTACCGGGAAGCACAACGGCACAGGGCGCGGGCTGGTGAAAACGAGTCCAGTCCTGACCGTAGTATTGCAGGTTTTCTGCGTCGGTAAGGACCCGATCCTCGCCTGTGATTGCCTGCAGGGCGGCAAGCACTTCCGTGTCTATCTGGGCCACAGGCCACGTCCTCCGGTATTTTTCACATGGGGCAGATTCAGAGGGCGCGTATGGTACCATACGCGCCTTTTTTTCTGGCCCGGATTCTTTCCGGGCCGCCTGCCACAAGGGGTTCACAGGTCATGGCGCAACAGTCGCTGCCCAAGGACAAGATCAGGTTTCTACTGTTGGAGGGAGTACACCCCTCGGCTGTGGAAACGCTGCAAAGAGACGGCTATACCAACATCGAACAGCACAAGAAGGCGCTGCCACCCCAGGAGCTGAAGCAGGCTATCGCTGGCGCTCACTTTGTCGGCATCAGATCACGCACCCAGCTTAACGAAGAGGTGTTTGCCGCTGCCAGGAAGCTGGTCGCCGTGGGCTGCTTCTGCATCGGCACTAATCAGGTTGACCTCGCCGCCGCCACACAGCGCGGCATCGCCGTGTTCAATGCACCGTTTTCCAATACCCGCAGCGTGGCTGAGCTGGTCATTGCAGAAGCCATCCTGCTGTTGCGTGGCGTCGCCGAGAAAAACGCCGCCGCCCACCGCGGTGAGTGGCAAAAATCAGCGGTCAACGCTTTTGAGATACGCGGCAAGAAACTCGGGATTGTCGGTTACGGCAATATTGGTATGCAGCTGGGGATAATCGCTGAAGGACTGGGTATGCAGGTGCAGTTCTTTGACGTCGTCAACAAACTGCCGCTGGGGAACGCGCGCCAGGTACCCAGTCTGAATCAACTGCTGGCCAGCTCAGACGTGGTCAGTCTGCATGTTCCCGAGACGGCAGCCACCCAGAATATGATAGGCGCAAACGAATTGAGCCAGATGCAGGTCGGCGCTATTCTCATCAATGCCTCACGTGGCACCGTGGTTGATATTGACGCGTTGGCGCAGGCGCTGGAATCAGGCAAGCTCGGCGGTGCAGGTATAGATGTTTTCCCGGTAGAACCGCGTTCCAACGACGACGAGTTCCTCTCGCCCCTGCGCAAGTATGACAATACCTTTCTCACTCCACACATAGGCGGTAGCACCGTGGAAGCGCAGGAAAACATTGGCATGGAGGTAGCGGAAAAGCTGGCCAGGTATTCCGACAATGGCACTACCACATCATCTGTGAATTTTCCTGAGGTCGCACTGCCAGAACACGCGGGCAGCCACCGTCTGCTGCATATACACCACAACGTACCCGGAGTGATGAGCGCTATTAACACGGTTTTCGCCCAGACCGGCGTAAACGTATCGGCGCAATACCTGCAAACGAATGACGCCCTTGGCTATGTCGTTATTGATGTGGATGCCGAATACAGTGACGTGGCACTGGCGAAACTGGCAGCCATTGAAGGCACCATCCGCTCCCGGGTGTTGTTTTAACGCGGGCAGATGGGACTGGCCACAGGCCGCCCCCCGGTGGCATGATCCGAAGGTGAAAGACGATAAAGATCAATTTATAGCCGAATTGGTAGCCGAGCATGGCGTGCTGCTGGAGCGGTACCTGGCGCGCAAGCTGGATAGCCCGGAAGATGCCGCGGAGCTCGCCCAGGAGGCCTACATCCGATTGCATCGACTGGAACAGCCGGAAAACCTCGACAACGCACGCGCTTTCCTTTTTCAGGTAGCCACCAATCTGGCTGTGGATCAACTGCGGCGCAGGCAACTGCATTTCCGCTTCCTGAGATCAGAGAAAAACCAGGCCGAGGATGGCGAGCCTGCTGACATCAACGCAGCCGGCGCTTCGCCGGAGCAGATACTGGCTGCCAGGGAAAAACTGGCTGCCATAGAGCGGGCCCTGGAAGAGTTGCCTTTCAAAGCGAAACAGGCCTTCCTGCTGCACCGCCAGAGTGGCATGCCCTACAGTGCTATCGCCGAGCAGATGCAAGTCTCTGTTTCCAGTGTAGAAAAATATATACTGCAGGCCCTGCGCCACTGCCGAGCCGCACTCGCTGCAAGGGACTCAATCGATGATTAGGGCGGCAGCGCATATTGGTGCAAAAGAAGCGGGTTTTTTTGAGGGATGCCAGCGCTCAAGCGTCCTACCCGTACAACGACTATTATTACAACAGGCCGCCAGACCGCGGTAGGGACACGTGTGGCTATAGCCGCGCCCAGCAAGATGAAGCAGCAAGAAAGGCAACAATTCGAGCATTCCGTGGACGCAGCGTTGGGCTGGGTTGCACGGCTGCGCTCCGATTCTGTATCGGAAGCAGACAGGCAGGAATTCGCGCTCTGGCTTGGGCAGCACCCCTCACACACCAGCGCAATGGATGAGGCGCTTGCCCTGTGGGACGACCTGGCCGTTGTACGCCACACATCCGTGGCCGCACCACAGCAGGCGGCAGCCAACAACTCGCGCTGGTTGTCGGCAGGGGCGGCGGCAGTGGCCTGTCTGGTGATGGCGCTTCTGCTTTGGCCCGGAACCGGCACAGAGCCGGTGCGCAACGAATACAAAACCGCGCTGGGCGAGCGTCGCGACATCACCTTGCCAGACGGGTCACGCGCCCTGCTCAATACCAGTTCCTACCTGACCGTCAGCTATACAGAAGAGCAGCGGCATATCACTCTGCAGCGAGGTGAAGCCTGGTTTCAGGTGGAGCCTGACCAGAACCGGCCCTTTCACGTCGATGCCGGCAGCGCCAGAGTTACCGCCCTGGGGACGGCCTTCAATATTTATATCCATGACGAAAGCGCAGATATCACCGTCACAGAAGGCGTGGTAAAAGTCACCGAACGGGGCGAAACCGGAGCGCGTGCAGCCGCCGTTGAGGTGCTCAGAGAGAACCAGCGGCTGCTAACCAGCAGCGCTATGGGCTGGGAGGTCAAAACGCCAGATCTGGAGCAACAGCTGGCCTGGCAACAGGGTCAACTGCTGGCCAGGGAAATGCCATTGCCGTCCCTGCTCCAGCAGTTGCAGCGGTACTATGACATGGACATTCTGGTAACCGACCCGGATATCGCCGCGCTTACCGTCTCGGGCTTGTTCAATCTTGACCAACCGGAAGCAACGCTGGCCGCCCTGGCGCTGAGCCTGAACCTGCAAACCAGGTCAATTGACGCAAACACACTGCAGTTGCTCAAAGCAGACCATTAAGCTATAACTGACACACACAAACGCCACGTGCTTACGCGGGTTTTCCCACGTTTTGGGTGGCACAAAGCCCTTGATTTCAACCCGTTGCGTATCGAGCGCAACCAGGCCGGTTATGTTCGCCGCATCTGAGTCAGGTCCGCAACCGCCAATTGGCGTGCCGCTTGGCTGGCGCGGGTTGGTCCTTGCCCTTGGCATACAACTGGCGGCCTTCCAGACACACGCCGGCGCTACCGACACCGTAATTCACTACACCATAGAGGCCCCGCGACTGGCCTCCGCGCTGATTCAGCTGAGTCAGCAGAGCGGGCTGTCCATCGTCTTCTCCGACCATGTTGTGCGCAGCCTCCCGGCACCTGAAGTGGTGGGCACACTCACGACCTCGGCGGCGCTGAACGCACTGTTGGCAGGCACTGGCCTCAATTGGGAGGCAGTTGATGACCGCGTCATTGCCGTCTTCTCTCGCACCTGTGCTGCCTCCAGAAGCCCTTGCCTGAGCCCCAGGCAGATGGTGTCCAGATACCCCGTTTTTGTACCCGGCATCGAGGAGACTTACGTCTACGGCACCCGCGTCACCGGATCGCGCATTCGCCGCTCAGGCTACACAGGAGGAGCGCCGGTAGACATACTGTCTTCGCCGGATATCGAGCTCAGTGGTGCTCAGACGATCGGTGAACTGCTCAAATTTGTGCCTGCAGTATCGGGCAATGCCATCAGCACGGCGATAGCCAATGGCGGCGACGGCACTGCCACCGTGACCTTGCGTGGTCTCCCTGCCAGCAACACCCTTGTCCTTATCAACGGGCGCAGGGTGGCAAACGATGGCCTGGCCGGCGACTCAGTGGACCTGAACAGCATTCCTCCTGCCGCTGTGGAGCGCATCGAAATTCTCAAGGACGGTGCCTCGGCCATCTACGGTTCCGACGCCATCGCCGGCGTGGTGAACGTTATCATGAAACAGGATTTCCATGGCTTCCTGGCGGAAACCTACTACGGCCAGGCTGAACGGGGCGACCTGGAGACTACCACGCATACACTGCAGTACGGCACAGGCCTCCCCGAGGGTTCATTCTTCATCAGCGCTTCGTTTTATAACCAGGAGCCTGTCTACAGCCGTGATCGCAAGGTATCTGCAAACGCTGACTCACGACGCCTGGGAGGCACGGACCAACGCTCCAGTGGCACTCCCGATGCCCGCGTGACGATACCCGGGGGTGACACACTGATCGCCCAAGGCAGCGGCTACCGGCCAGCTACCGATGAGGACCTGTTCAATTTCCAATCATTCACGACAGCGGTAGTACCACTGGAGCGAACCAGTCTGTACAGCAACGCCAGCTACGACTTCAGCGAACGTATCACCGGGTTCATCGACCTGAGCTACCTGGACACCCGGGCCACAGCAAGCCTGGCACCGACTCCGGTGTTTACCGCTTTTGAACAAACCCCGCTCACGGTCGCCGCGGACAATCTTTACAACCCCTTCGGGGTAGCGCTTGAAGACGTGCGGAGGCGCTTGATTGAGTTCCCTGAAAGGCGCCAACGCAACACCTCGCAGGCAACCCGATTCAGCGCAGTGCTGGAGGGGCTGGTAGCAGACTGGAACTGGGACGTTGCCTACAACTGGAGTCGCAGTGAGGCCCAGGAAACCACCAGCGGCATCGTCAATGCAGAGCGCCTGGCCAGGGCAATCGGGCCCGCGCAGAATTGCCTTGGGCCGCCCCTGGACAGCTGTGTGGCAGTGAACCTGCTGGGAACAGCAGGCACAATCACCCAGGATCAAGTAGATTATATAAGGGCTCAGGGCGAAGTTAGCGGTTACTCCAAGCTTGCTGGCAGCGCCATCAACATATCCCGCGCCATTGCTGGCTTACCCGCGGGCAAAGCCGACATTGCCTTTGGTGTTGAATACCGGCGAGAAGCCACCAGTAAGAAACCGTCTGCGCTGCTGGCGGCCACCAGCACCATTGGCGCCACCAATTTCGAGGCCACGAGAGGCGAACGCGACATCCTCGAGTTTTATCTGGAGTCGGTTGTGCCGCTGTGGAAGAGCCTGGACGGGCTGCGCAGCTTCGATATCGAAGCCGCGCTACGTGTCTCGGATTACAGCGATTTTGGCTCCACCACCAACCCGAAACTGTCCGTGCGCTGGCAGTTCGACCCGTCACTGCTATTGCGCAGTAACTATGCCGCAGGCTTCAGGGCACCCAGTCTCAATGAACTCTACGAGGGCAGCACGGAAGAGCAGGCCTTCATCAACGACCCCTGCACCCAGCCGCGCAATGTGGGCACCGCAGCCGGATGCTCGCAACTCGCCGACCCCACCCGCAATCAGTTTCTGGTGGTGAAAGGCGGCGCGCCGGATCTGGAACCAGAAACATCAGACAGCTACAGTGTGGGCATGCTCTGGACGCCCGGCCACCTTCCAGGCCTCGCCTTTTCCGCTGACTACTTCGCTGTAGAGCAAAAAAACGTGGTGTCCTCCAGCGCCCAGTTCGTGGTCAACCAGAATGCATTTTCCGGCGCCTTTCCCGACCGTGTGAGCCGCGACGACATGGGCAACCTGACCCTGGTGACCGCCAATAACCTCAATATCGGCGAGCGCAAGGTTAAGGGTATGGATTTTGCCTTCACCTGGCATGTTCCCCAGAAACGCTGGGGCCAGCTCAGTGTCACCGGTGGCGCCAGCTGGATCTGGGAATACCGCGCCAGGCTGGACCGCTCGGCACCGGCACTGGATCTGGCCGGTACCTTTCGCGATGAGGCATCGGAGGGACTGGGAGGTATACCCGAATGGAAGACGCAGCTCGGGCTGCGCTGGCAGCATGATCGCTGGACAGGGAGCTATCAGCTTCATTACGTGGGCGAAATGAAAGAAACGATACCGGGCACAGCCCTCACCCGGGACATAGATGCGTGGACCGTGCACGACCTGCAGCTGAATTATACGTTCAAGGTATTCAACGGCCTCAGGCTTACCCTGGGCGTCGACAATGTGCTGGATGAAGACGCACCTTTGGCTGCATCAGCTTTTAACGATAACATCGACGGTCGAACCCACGAGCTCAAAGGCCGTTACTGGTATACGCGCCTGAGCCAGCGAATATAGTCACTACCGAGGACCTGTCATGCTAAAACCACTTTGCGGTGCGCTGCTACTGATCTGCGCGGCTAACGTCGCTGCCCAGTCACCGCAGGAAGGCAAGTTTCCCGGTGTGAAGGGGCTGATGAGCCAACAGGAATACCAGGATACCGGGCTGGACAAACTGACTGATGCCGAGCGCCAGGCACTGGACCGGTGGCTAATTCGCTATACCGCCTGGCAGGCGCCCACTATTTTGCAATCGGTGGAGGAGGTCAAGCAGGTAGAGAAAGCCTTTGAGCTCAAGGCGAGTATCAAGCAGCCGTTCAAGGGCTGGTCGGCCGGCACCTACTTCTATCTCGACAACGGGCAGGTTTGGCAGCAGCGCAGCACCGGTCGGTACTACTACACCGGCGAGGATACGCGTATCGAGATTCGCAAGAACGCCCTTGGCTTTCACGTTATGGAACTCATCGCCAGCGGCAAGAAGATTGGAGTGAAGCGCATCAAGTAGCAACACTTGCAAGAATTTCAGTCGGTTAGCGACGAAACCTAAAAACTTTCGGTACTTTTACAAAGTTCCCCCCGGTTTCTGTGAATAAGTCACAAATGTGGCCTTCACGTTGAGGACCCGTCCCCCCAATTCGTTTAAGGTCCGTGTCAGTGGCCTCCGCAGCCACGCGCGTCAATAGCATGCTTAAACATGATTTACAGGGGTAATCCTATGTTAAGAAAAAATCGTCTCACTCTGGCGGTCTCCGCAGCGATGGGTCTGACCGCCGCGGCAGCCATGCCACAGGTCGCCAGCGCCCAGGAGAACGGCGTACTGGAAGAGGTTGTGGTAACCGGTTCCCGCATCTCCCGTCCAGACCTGGAAGGTGCCAACCCGGTCACCGTACTGCAACGTAACGAGCTCAACATGATGGGCATCAACAACGTTGGTGACATCCTGCAGAACATCACCGCTTCCGCCGGTGAAGGCACCAACACCAACGTAAATAACGGCGGTGAGGGCGCAATCCGCTTTTCCCTCCGTGGCCTCGGTGCCCAGCGCACTCTGGTCCTGCTTAACGGCAAGCGCGTGGTCGCCAGCGGCCTCGGTGCAGATGACTCCGTCGACCTGGGTAACATTCCCATTGCCATGATAGAGCGTGTTGAAATCCTCAAGGACGGCGCCTCGGCCATCTACGGCTCTGACGCTATCGCAGGTGTGGTTAACGTTATCACCCGCCGCAACTTCGAAGGCTTTGAAGTGAACGGCTACTACGGCGAATCCGCTGAAGGCGATGGCGAACAGGAAAGCATGGACTTCACCCTGGGTATCAATGGAGACCGTGGCAACGCCGTGGTCAACGCCTGGTGGAACAACCAGAAAACTGTCTGGGCTGGCGACCGTGAGTTCTCCAACGCCGAGCGCTGGTACCGCCCCTACTGGAACCCCGACGTCATTGCCACTGGAGGCTCCTCTGCGCCGCCGTGGGGCAACCATGCCGACCCTGCTACAGGCAATCGTTACACTCGTGGCCCCGAAGGCGGCGACTGGCGCCCCTACAGTGGCGGTCAGGATCCCTACAACTACGCTCCGGCCAACTACCTGGTTACGCCCAACGAGCGTTGGGGTATCAACTTCTCAGGCTCCTTCGAGTTTGGTGACGTGGGCTTCCTGAAGAACGTGGCGTTTACCACAGACGCGTTCTATACCCACAGTGAATCCGACACACTGTCTGCCCCGGAGCCACTGGCACCGCTGGTGTTCTTTGGTGTGCCCGCACCCTACTCCGCCGATAACTGGTACAACCAGCAGTATGGCCCGAAGAATGAAGCGGGTGAAACCTTCGAGATCGATGATTGGCGCCGCCGCATGGTCGAGACCGGTGGTCGTGCCAGCCTGTACGAAACAGAAACCTACCAGTTGCACATCGCTCTGGAAGGTGACGCCTTCGACTGGAACTGGGAACTCGCAGGTGGTTATGGCGAAAACAACGCAGATCAATACAACGCAGGTTACTTCAACCTGGACCGTGTTGGCGATGCGGTAGGCCCCACCCACTTCGATGACGAGGGCGTGCTGCAATGTGGCCCCAGCGCAGACCAGGCAATTGCCGGCTGTGTCCCGCTGAACATTTTCGGACTGCCGGGCACCGACCAGCAGGTCACTCCCGAAATGCTGGCTTACGTTTCCGGTAACTACAACGCCTTCAGCTCCGGCAAGAACGAGCTGAAGTCGGTAACCTTTGCCGCCTCCAACAGCGACGTGTTTGAACTGCCCGCGGGTCCTGTAGGCATCGCCTTCGGTCTGGAAAAGCATTGGTTCGCTGGCGGTGAGACCGTCGACACCAACCAGCTGCTGGGCTCCTCCACGGCCGGTGTCTCGCAAAACACAGACGGTCAGTATGACGTTGAAGAAGCGTTCATCGAATTCAATGTTCCGCTGCTGGCGGACATTCCGCTGATCGAACTGCTGGAATTGAACTTCGCCACGCGCTACAGCGACTACAGCACTTACGGCGACACCACGAACTCCAAGTTCACCGTACGCTGGACCGTGTTTGATGGCCTGACCGTGCGCGGTACTGCCGGTGAGTCCTTCCGTGCACCGTCTATACCTGAGCTGTTCGAAGGCCAGTTCCGTAACTTCCCCAACGCCACCGACCCTTGTGCGGATAACGCCACACCGACCTGTATCGCCAACGGCGTACCCCCGGGTGGCTATGACGACACTGGCCTGGTGCAGATTCCGAGCGACGAGGGCGGCAACCCCAATCTCGACGAGGAAACTGCTGACACCTTCACCTTTGGCTTCGTTTACGAACCCAACTGGATGGATGGCACCACGCTGACCGTGGACTACTGGGACATCGACATCAAAAACCCGGTAACCACCGTGGGCGTGCAGACGCGACTGAATGGCTGCGCATCCACTGGCGCATTCTGCGATTCCATCAACCGCTTTGGCCCCGAGACCTCTGTTCAGGGCAACATCATCTCGGTTGAGGACCTCAACAGCAATGCGGGTCGTATCGAAACCTCCGGTGTCGATCTGAGCTGGCGCAGCATGTTGCCCGAGACGTCCTTTGGCCTGTTCTCTGTTGGCCTCGACTGGACTTACCTGATCGAGTACGACAAGGAAGAAGCCGACGGCACGGTGAAGTCTCACGCAGGCGTGTTCCTGGATGAAGGTAACGGCTTCGGCGACGGCTTGTTTGCCCGCAACCGCGGTATCTTCACTGCTCAATGGATGATGGACAACTGGTCAGCAAGCTGGCGCAGCAACTACACCAGTGGCGTGTTTGAGGACCTGCGTCCTGCTTTCTGGAGCTCTGATGAGTATCCCGAGCGCGACGGTCGTTCCATGCTCACTCACGATATCCAGGTGCAGTACGAGTTCTCTGACTGGAATACGCGTGTCTCCATTGGTGCGGATAACATCACCGACGAGGAGCCTCCTTTCCTCTACAGTGCGTTCGCCAACAACACCAGCCCGAACTACGACCATGTCGGTCGCTTCTACTACGGTCGCATCACCGTCAGCTTCTAAGCTGATAACGATCAGACTGAGTTAGTAGATAGTTCAGCAACGACCAAACCGCCCTCTTCGGAGGGCGGTTTTTTTATGCCTGCTGGAAACGCCGGAACATCTGCGTGACGAAGGTGGAATCGACTAGCGCACCGTTACGCCGGTTTTCTCGAGCGCGTCTCGCAAGGGCCGCAGCGGCTCCTCGAACAACTTCCAGCGTTCTACTGAGTCCCTGTAAACCGGCTGCCTGACCTGTGCAAAGCTGGCAGTGCCCACACCCGTATCCCGCCGATGAAAATCCAGCACACTGTCTTCCCATTCCAGTCCCAGCGCGGGCAGCACTCGCTGCAGCTGCGCCTGTGGATCTGCTACCAGGGACTCGTAGGACAGCTCGGTAATGGAGTCCGGATACTGGCGTTGCCAATGATCCATCAGCGCGCGATAGCTACCATAGTGTTGTGCCAGTTCCTGAAAGTCATAACTGTGCCGGTAGGCACCGGGAGCAAACAACTGCTTAAAACTACTGAAGCAGGCATCCATGGGGTTGCGCTGTATATGCAGTATCTTTGCCGCCGGCAGCGCCCTGCGAATCAAGCCCACATAGAGATAGTTCATAGGGTTTTTGTCGCTGAGCATTCCCTGACCCAGCCAGTGCGCGGGCAGGCAGGCCAGGTAGCGCTGTCCAAGCTCAGCCACGTCCAGGGTGTGCAGTGAGGACAACAGCTGCGCGGACATCACGTCCGCCGGTGGCACCCCGATCTGGCGGTGCGCACTGAAAGGCAAGGCGCGCAGTTCGCCACCGTTGCGTACCCGGCTATGAGCACCCAACATGCGATCCAGCAGCGTACTGCCCGTGCGTGGCAGCCCAACGATAAAGATGAGCCCCTCTCCTGCTGCTTCGCTGTCCCTGCCAGGCACGACAGGCGTCGGTCTGGCAGACATCAATTTACGGGCAATCTGTGCCTCACGCGACGGGCGGGGAAAGAGTTGACGCTGTGCCTTTGCGCCGCGCAGGTAGCATGGAAAAGCGCTGGCATACTCACCCAGGTCCTCCAGCTCCTTTCCCAGCCCGTAGCCGAGAAACGCCTCTGCCTCAGTGTTGCCATCACTGCGTCGCAGGGCCGCTTCAAGCAGTTCAATATGATTGTTGTCGGGCGTGACCCTGGCCAGTTGCGTGAGTGCAAAGTACGCCTGGTAAAACCCGGGATGGACAGCAATCAACTCCCGCAGGCAGGCTTCCGCCAAAGCAAACTCTCCGGCATACCGGGCCGAGTACGCTACATTAAGCCTGGCCTGCAGATCATCGGGACGGTGCTGCAACAGGCGACGATAGCGCAGCAGGGCTCCTGCATGGTCTTCCATCGCGGTCAGCGCACCGGCCACACTGGCCATTACTGCCGGATCCTGCTTGCCCAGGCGTGAGAGACGCTGCAGATGCTCATCTGCACGTCGTAAATCGCCCACTTCAGCGGCAACCTCCGCAGCCCACGCCAGCACCGAGCCCTCCCCGGGTGCCAACTTCAGGGTCGCCTCAGCCGTATCGTACGCTGCGAACATATCGCCCTGGCGCATGTTGATCCAGGATAGTAACCGCAGCGGCTCAAGTGCCCTCGGCTTGACTTGTACCAGCTGCTTACACAGTTGGCCCGCGCCATCCAGGTCACCACTGGCCAGCAGCTTCTGTGCGCTCTCGAGGCGCTGCTGTTCAGCCGATGACAGTGTTTGCGGGCGCAATCGCCTGTTCTTCAATTGAGTGTCCCTGGAAAACTACTCACTCGCCTGAGCGATCAGCCTTTGCTTACGGTTATACATACCGCGCTCACTTTCACTGGAAGCGTGTCGGGCGGCCAGCTCAAAGCTGCGACGCGCGGCCTCTTTGTTGCCGAGTTGCAGATGGGCAAGCCCCTGCAGGCGATAAAAACGATGCTCCGTGTCACGCAGTTGCAGCGACTGCTCAAGCCACGCCAACGACTCCTCGTAGCCTTCGTTCTGATAAGCGGTACGCGCCAGCTCAAACAAATAGTAGGGGTTCTGCCGCCTGTACGTCTCAACCTGCTGCGTATACCAGTCAGCCAGTGCCTGCTCTCCCGCGGACGCGTAATACCGAGCAAGGTTACTCATGGCCGTTGGATCATCGTCTATTTCCAGAGCCTGCAGCCAGGCCGACTCTGCGCGGTCGGTATAGCCCGCCCGGCTATAGAGACTACCCATGTTGGTCCAGAAGTAGGCGGCCCAGGGTTGCAGGCGGATAGCTTCACGAACATAGACGAAAGCGCGCGCGTAATCGCCCTCCTCCAGCCAGTGTACGCCCATGTTATTGAAATACTGGGCCAGTGCATAATTGTCGCTGATACTGCGGCGCGGATAGCTGGCTTCGAACTCGTCCATATTGAAGTCTACCGCCTGCTTCCCACGAAAAGGCAGGTGCACCAATGCGTTGATGTGGCGGTTGTAATAATAGGTGTCACTGCGACGCTCCCAATTGGCAGGCACCTCTACCTCCTGGTAGGACACCTTGAGCCCCGCTTCCCGCGCCAACGCCACAAACAGATTCGTAAATGACAGGCAATTTCCCTGGCGAACGTAGAACACCTCTTCCGCTGTATAGGTCTTGAAATTGTCGTAGTCCAGCTGCAGGCCGTCATCGAGTATCGCCCGGAGAATCCGCTCGACTTTTTTCTCCTGGCCGAGATGAGAGGGAACATGCTCACGCAAAAAGGCCCGCATATCTGCGTTGACTCTCGTAAGCTCCACCGGCGCCGGCCGATCGGCAGGAACAACAGCGAACACGTCACCGCTGAGCAAGGAGCCGGTGTCGTAGTGCATGTCGCGGTCTACGGGAGGCGTTGATACACAGGCTGCCAGCAGTAAACAGGTCACCGCCAG
The DNA here is from genome assembly GCA_030431585.1 of Gammaproteobacteria bacterium. GTDB lineage: Bacteria > Pseudomonadota > Gammaproteobacteria > Pseudomonadales > Halieaceae > Halioglobus. Next base: position 17,115 of record JAUIIQ010000016.1, read on the forward strand.
GCATTGCCGCAAAATCTGCGCCGACTTCGTCATTGCTCTAACCGGGTGTGCGCTTTCATCCCCCCAAGTGTAGCACTGGTGGCACTCAGCCATGACAGTGCTTGTACTTTTTGCCGGAGCCACAGGGGCAGGGGGCATTTCTTGAAACCTTGCCACCTGACTGGCTGCTGACCGATGGGCCGGCAGCAGTGGGAGATGTCGTGGGTAGATAATCAGCAAGCCGCGCGGGCTCCAGTGCGGCATCCAGCACCCGATGCAAAAAGATAGAACGCGCATCCTGACCGTTGCTCGCGGTTTTCACCTGCATCGGGCAGGCCTGCAGCTCTGCTGCCGCCGCGTTGATCAAGCCGCTGTAGTGGGCGGTGCCCGCTGTTTCATAACCATACAGGCTGAACAACATGCGCCAGTCCTGGGCGAAGCGCCGCAATTGCCGCTGGTACTCCACCACCGCATCGGCCGGATTATCCGGCGCAGCAGCGATATCCAGCAACAAATCGTTGATCAGACCCTCGACCTCACCGGGTGATTTAACCGGAGTCGCGTTGTAGCGCTCAGTGAGAATCTGCACCGGCCTGCCAGGCTGGTACGCCACAAACTGGTCTTCCACCAGCGCTTGACCCGCCACGTCACAGGGCCGCTCTGACTGACTGACACATTCCCAGAAACGCGAAGAACCCGCCGTATCAAATACAAGATGGACGCGTTCATGCTCACTGCTATTCACAACCCTGTGTTGCTTCCACGTATCAAAGATCCAGCACTCCCCCGCGCCCATGTGAGTCTGTTTGTCGCCACAGTGAAACTGCACACCAGGATGGGTGGTAATCGGCACGTGTATGCGCACGCGAGTGTGCCAGTGATAATTGGTATCCGTGTGCAGGGGGACCTCGCAGCCAGGTGCAAGACGCATCAGGCGACTGCGCCCGTAGACCTCTCCCAGGCTGGCCAGTACCTGCTGCATGTATTCCAGGCGACGCAAGTGAGGCGTTATCTGCATGGGCCCGTGAAAGAGGTTATTGTCTTCCCCGCGCAGGGATATTAGCGGCAGTGCCATATTGCCCGGATGATTATCCGGATGGGGGATCCATGCCGACTCCGGGACCGAGGCCAGCTCCTGCTGCAGGCGCGCCACATCAAAGCGGTAGGGTAGGCGGTGGAACTCGGCAGCCAGTTTCATTCAAATACGCCCGTGACAGTGCTTGTATCGTTTGTTGGAACCGCAGGGACAAGGTTCATTCCGGCTTATCTTACTTTCTTGTGTGACGGCCGGCGAGACTATCTCCAGCTCTGTTTCCAGCGGTAGCGACAGGCCCGCGGTAAATGCATTTATCCGGGCCGCCACTTGTGCCGCCTCCGCCATCAGTGGCGCAAGCTCCCTGGCGTTGCGTTGCCACTTGGACGCTGCCGGTGGCGTCAAGGTGTAGCGCGATGGCGGCAGCTTGTTGCGGCAATACTCACGCAGGCGCATGTCCATGGACACGCCCATAAATCGGCAAAGCTCTTCTACCTGCGCTTCCGTATCATTTAGGAAGGATTGGAAATTGAGGGCACACCAGCGTTGCGGCGGCAGGGCTGCAAGATCGCGCATCGCATAGTCGTGGCAGGCTTGCCACTGAAATGCCGCGATGTCAGCGAGCGGCCTGTTACGGTATGCGGACCAGTCCGGCGGGAGCAGAAATGACCAAAGCCCGTGGGGTGTCTGTTTATCGAGATAGGTGCGAAACCGTCCGGAGCGCCAGCCGTCTATAATGCTGCTGATGTTTTCACGGGCATCACGATAGAGGTAGATGAACTTCGCGTCGGGGAACAGTTCGAGGAAGAACGGAATCCTGAGGATGTTCTTGGGTGTCTTTTCAAGCAGCCGCAGCTCACCGACACCCGCGTCAGGACGACGGCCATTCCTGTCCCGTACCGTGTCCAGGAACGTCTGCCTGATCTGCGCGGCAAGACCCTCGTTGAGGTCGCCGGCCGTCAGGCGGTTGGACTGGTCGCTAAAAGGTCGCGGCGTTAACGACGGATGCTCCTCGATGATTCCGTGTCCCTCGTCGCCCAATGTCCACAGGCCAGCACAGTGCGACAAGGTCTCGAACAGCAGGGTGGACCCAGAGCGGGGGGGCGCCAGAATGAACACCGGTGCAGACAGTTTCACTACGGCTGCCCCGTCGCTGCAAGCAGGCTTGCTGACGCAGCGACTACCTTACGAGAACAGCCAGGGATCGACATGCAGCTCCCCTTGACCTCTCGTGTGCAGGACTCGCCATGGTACATCGGCTACAGCTCCATCGATTAGTGGTTAACATCTCGTTATACTGCACGCCACTCGTTCCAATGCCTGCCCCATGATGAGTACCGTCGACCCGCAATCACCGCTGATCTGCCGTGACCCTAAATACTTATTGGACGGGAATCAACCGAAACCGGACTTCATGCTGATAGGTGGGGCGAAGTGTGGCACGACGTCTTTTGCCGCCTATTTCCCCGCTCATCCGCAAGTGGCGCCCTGGGCCGTGAAGGAACCCAACTTCTGGTCCTGGCGCAGGCCCACTGCAGCACAGTACCAATCTCTTTTCTGCAACCAGGAGACGCCAGTAAAGCCAGGGCCGCAGGAGCAGGTCGCCGGTGACTATTCTACCTCTTCCCTTTTGCATCCCCTGGTACCACGGCGTGTGCGCGCAGCGCTTCCCCACATTAAAGTCATTGTTATGCTGCGCAATCCGATTGACCGCGCCTACTCCCACTACGTGATGTCACGGCGAAGCGGGTTGGAGCAGCACCAGAGTTTCGACGCTATAGTGCGCCGCGAGATCGAGCAGGCCCCTGCACTACTGGACGCGCATGATCGGGGCTTCCACCACCCCAGTGGCGAGCTCGCGCCCTGCTGCAGTGACGCGCACGGCAAGCCACTCTACGTACCACTGCACAACCCGGGCTGGACCAGGCGCCCTCTTCTGCTGGACGCCGACCTGCAGGCGTTCTACTTTACCAGCTATGTGTTTCGCTCCATTTACGCGCCGCAACTGGCGCGCTGGATGACGCTCTTTCCGCGCCAGCAGATACTGGTGATGCAGTCCGAGAAGTTCTTTCGCAAGCCTGCAGAGCATATGCAACGGGCGGCGAGGTTCATGGGACTGGAACCTTACGATTTCAGCCGCGACACTGCCTTGCAACGCACTTACGCAGGCAGTGCCGCAGGCGATTGGGCGCCTCCCGAGAAGTACCCGCCGATGAAGAAGTCCACACGTGCCCTGCTGAAGACCTTTTTTGCCCCCTACAACGAACAGCTGTACTCGCTGATCGGCGAGAATTACAACTGGCGCTGACACCACAAAGTGCCAGCCTGTTCCGCCACGGTGACGTGCTAGACTATTGCCTGGCAATGCTACATTGCTGCCATCAAGACCACTAGCAGCGCGGAAACACATGGATACCATCTCGGCCTTCATCACCCTCCTGTTCGTCATGGACCCATTGGGTAACGTGCCCATTTTTCTCTCTGTGCTCAAGGAAGTTGACGCCAGGCGCCGCCAGTGGATTCTCGCCCGTGAGTTACTTATCGCCCTGGTGGTGCTGATGATCTTTCTCTGGTTCGGCGGTATGCTGCTGGACTTGCTGGGACTGAAACAGGAATCCATCAGTATTGCCGGCGCCATCATCCTGTTCCTGATCGCCATCCGCATGATATTTCCCTCACCCTATGGACTGCTGGGTGAAACCCCGGAGGGAGAGCCTTTCATCGTGCCCCTGGCAATACCCATGGTCGCAGGTCCTTCTGCGTTGGCCATTTCGGTACTGCTGGTGTCGTCTGACCCGGAGCGAATGTTTGACTGGACGCTCGCACTGGTGGGGGCGTGGGCCGCTTCGGCAGTGCTGCTGATGTCGGCTCCGCTGTTGCTCAAAGCACTGGGGAACCGCGGCCTGATTGCCGTTGAACGACTGATGGGGATGATTCTGGTCATAATCTCCGTGCAGATGTTCTTCGACGGCGTAGGCAAGTTTCTGCACCTGGATATGGGCGTGCCGGTCTAGAGACCGGCAAGAAAGTCCAGAAGACGGACGTTGAGCATTTCCGGCGGCTACTGCGACCGTAACCACGCATATCCAGCGCCACGGCTCTGTAACCCGCTGCAGCCAGCGCGGGAATCTGGTAACGCCAGCTGTACCAGAGGCCCGGAAAGCCGTGGCACACAATGACCAGGGGGCCATCACCTTGTGTCACCAGATGCAGAGAGACCCTATTACTGTTGATGTTTAGGTGTAGCAAGCGCTCACTTTACGCGTTGGAACTGTAGATTAAGGGTAACCGGCACGGCAGTGGCGATGACCTTCAGACCCGCCACATTGCGCAGGGCCTCAATACCCGCTTCCAGGCCGAAATCGCCCGCTCTGAGTAACACCGGCCGCGCCGAAACCACACGCAGGTTGCCGCCGTCGCCAAACACCAGTAGCGGTACCGTAATCACCTGCTCCATGCCATGCAGCGACAAAGTGACGGGGATCTCCGTGCTCACGGTGCCGCCCCGTGATGCCTCGGCCAGGATCTCGGGGTCCACCTCAGCGCTTACAGTCGCCGTAGGGAAGTTGGCCGTATCGAACAGCATTTCGCGCATGCGCTCGTTGCGGATAGGGATGAGCGTTTCCACGCTGTCGAGATTGACCGTTACCTGCACCTTGCCGCCTTCGCCAATGTAGCCAAGCAGTGACGGAAAGCTGTGCAGCTCGGCAATCGTCGAGTTCTTGACCGAGACAAAGTTTACGGTAGAGCCAGCGTCGTTCAGCTCCCATTGCGCCCATGCTTGCGTTGCAAACACCAACGCACCCAAAAACAAGCCCTTGATCGCGTGTCGCCTTGCCATTGTCTGTCTCCTGCGGATCTACCAACGGGGAAAATCGAGTATGCATCCTAGCGCCGGCGCGCATAGGCCGACAAGCGTTCGAGGTGAAAAGCCTACCTGTGGTATTCCACATGCAGGCAATTACAGATACGTGTGCGACCAAGCGAAAGTGGAGAATGAGATAAGCCCGAAGTCGCGGGCGCCCGTGGGCAACGATCAGGCCACCGCTTTTTGCGCAGCCGGTTTGTCGGGGGCTTTCCGGCGTGGATGTCTGAGACCGCTTAGCGGTTGCCAGCAGCAACCGCTGGCCGAGTTACGCGCCGGGGCCCGGCAAGCCGGCGGAGCTTGTGGCCGTGGCGTACGGGCGCCCGCGACACCGGGCCCGGCTAATCGGAAACCGCCCCTCAGACCACCTCAGCAAGATCACCCTTCTTCTCCAGCCACGCCTTGCGGTCTGACGCGCGTTTCTTGGCCAGCAACATATCGAGCATATTGTTGGTGTCATCGCCTGCATCGATTACCAGTCGCACCAGGCGACGGGTGTCAGGATCCATGGTCGTCTCACGCAATTGCAGCGGGTTCATTTCGCCCAGCCCCTTGAAGCGCTGCACATTGACCTTGCCACGCAGCTTCTCCGCCTCAATGCGGTCCAGCACGCCCTGCTTCTCGCCCTCATCCAGCGCGTAAAACACCTCCTTGCCCACATCGATACGGTACAAAGGCGGCATGGCAACGAAGACATGGCCCGCCGCTACCAGCGTGCGGAAATGGCGCACGAACAACGCGCAGATCAAGGTGGCAATATGCAGGCCATCCGAGTCGGCATCGGCGAGAATACATACCTTGTGGTAACGCAGGCCGGAGAGGTCATCGGATGCGGGGTCTATACCCAGTGCGACGGAGATATTGTGGACCTCCTGGGAAGCCAGGATCTCCTGCGAGTCCACTTCCCAGGTGTTGAGGATCTTACCGCGCAGAGGCAGTATCGCCTGAAACTCGCGGTCCCGGGCCTGCTTGGCGCTGCCCCCGGCGGAATCACCCTCCACCAGGAACAATTCGCCGCGGCTGGGGTCATCACCTGAACAATCCGCCAGCTTGCCAGGTAGCGCGGGGCCGGCAGATACTTTCTTGCGCACTACCTTTTTGGCGCTACGCATTCGGCTTTGCGCATTATTAATGCACATCTCCGCCAGTTTCTCCGCCTCTTCCGTGTGCTGGTTTAGCCACAGGCTGAAGGCGTCCTTGGCCACACCGGATACAAATGCAGCCGCCTCACGCGAAGACAGGCGTTCTTTCGTCTGGCCGGAAAATTGCGGGTCCTCCAACTTGGAAGACAGCACATAGCAACAGCGATCCCAGATATCGTCCGATGTTAGCTTGACGCCACGCGGCAGCAGGCTGCGGAGCTCACAAAACTCGCGCATGGCGTCGAGCAGGCCGGTGCGCAAACCATTAACATGTGTGCCGCCTTGCGCAGTGGGGATGAGGTTGACGTATGACTCTGCAATAACTTCGCCACCTTCCGGCAACCACTGAACGGCCCAGTCAACGCCAGCGTTGCTGCCGCTGAAACTGCCGACAAAGGGTTCTTCCGGAATCGCCGGGTAATCGATGGTGGCATCGGCCAGGTAATCCGTCAGGCCATCCTCGTAATACCACTCCTGGTCTTCGCCTTTCTTTTCATCCCTGAACTTCACCCGCAGCCCGGGGCACAAAACCGCCTTGGCCCGCAACACATGTACCAGGCGCGATACGGAGAAATTCACCGAGTCGAAGTACTGGGCATTGGGCGTGAATGTGACCATGGTGCCGGTATTGCGCTTACCGCAGCTATCAATCACCTTCAAGTCCGAGGTTTTGTCCCCGTTGGCAAACGCGATCTGGTGAACGTTACCATCTCGACGAATGGTAACCAGCAGTTCGCTGGACAGGGCGTTGACCACAGATACGCCAACGCCGTGCAGGCCACCGCTGAACTGGTAGTTCTTGTTAGAGAATTTGCCGCCCGCGTGCAGCGTGGAGAGGATAACCTCGACCCCGGGCTTGCCCTGCTCAGGATGGATATCCACCGGCATGCCACGACCATTATCCGCCACTGACACGGAACCGTTCTTGTGCAGAATGACGTCGATCTGGTTGGCGTGACCGGCCAGAGCCTCATCCACGGAGTTGTCTATTACTTCCTGTGCCAGGTGATTTGGCCGCGTGGTGTCGGTATACATGCCCGGGCGCTTGCGCACAGGCTCCAGCCCCGTGAGGACTTCGATATCTTCGGCGGTGTATTGACTCATTATGGGGTAACGTCTTGAAACTGGGAAAAGCGGAATGGCGCTCATTGTACATGAGGGCGGGGATGTGGCGACGCCGTGATAGAAATTTATTTACGTAACAAAGGGCGGTGCGCTACAGGTATCCGCCAGACTGCAGGTCCACGGTGAACTGAGCGTCCAGGACACGAGACACACCCGTATTGATGCTGCCATCAACACACAGTTCCAGCCAGCGGTAACCGGGGGCCTTGTCGTCTGCCTTGAAGTTTTCACTGCCCGGGGCAAATTGCACACAGGTGGACGGGCTGGCCATCAACGCAATATCTCCCCGCCGGGCGTCCAGCTGCTGATGGACATGCCCCCACAGCACGCCACGCACGCCCGGGAAACGCTCCACCGTTTGCCAGAACTGGTCGGCATCTGCCAATTGCTGTTGATCTATCCACGCACTACCCATGGGCACTGGCTGGTGATGCAGGCAGATAAGCGTGTAAAGCCCCTGCTCCTGCGCCCGTCCCAGGGCAGCTGATAAACGCTGCTGCTCCTGATCGCCGAGATGGCCGCCCACTTCCCCGGGAACCTGGGAATCAAGCATGATGACTTGCCATGCCCCCCCGCGCAGCTCCGGGCACATGCAGCCACGTCCGGAAAGGGCAGCAACCATCTGCGCCCGGTCGTCATGGTTGCCGGGCAGCCAGAAACTGTCGGCATCGAAAGCTTCCAGGTAGCCCATCAACCGCAGGTAGGCATCGCGTGAGCCGCGGTCGGACAAGTCCCCGGTGCACAGCAGAGCGTCTATATTCCTGCGCTCCCTCAGCACCTGCTGGATCACTAACCGCAAAGAGCGGTCCGTATCCATATCCAACAAGGTGCCGCCGCGTTCGGCACACAGGTGCGTGTCCGTCAATTGCACCAGATGCAGGCTGTCGCCGCTGGTTTTTACCTCGCAGGGACGACTGCTGGCCGATGTATCGTTCACGCGACTCACGCCCAGGCCGCAAAAGCCTGGGTGCTTATACCGTTACCCAGGCAATGTTCCAGCCAGTCCGCCAGAAATCGGTTCTGTTGTGCTTTCTCGTCCTGCTGGTGCATCTGCTTGTTGGGGTAGCTGTAACGCGGCGCGATACGCTGATGCGACTGGAAGCTGCCCACTTCAAGCATGGCTGCATCGTGGTAGGCGCGCACTTCCACCCGCAGGCCGCCAAGCCAGCGTGGCTCGGCATGCTGCTGGTGCAGGCGGAGTATAGTGGTGTAACGACAACGCTCAACAACCTCAAGCCGGACCTTGGAGGGTCCAACCCGGAACTCACGCTGGTTACAGCTCTCGTAGTCTGGAAACAGGCGCAGCATCCGCGCATAGTTTGCTTCGCACACCGCATGCATCTCCGCGAGGTTCAAACTGAAGGACCTGTTATCCGGCTTTTTTACCACCAAATCTCCCCACGACCGCCTCTCAAACGGTGCCAAAAAACGTGTTAAAACCTGAGTTCACCATGGAACAGCAACGAGTTTAACACTTATGATAGCTAACACTACGCGCATTTTTGAGTGACAGTTCACACAATGCAAGACTGTCATGGTGCTGCTAGAATCTAGCGCCACAACCACTGCGCTGTTTCACACCAACGAGGAAAACACATGAGAAGGACCGGAGTCGCGCTAATCACGCTGGCACTTACCCTTGGGACCCTGACGGCGCAAGCCGAATCGCTACTCGACATTTATGAGTTGGCACTGGAAAACGACGCCCAGCTCAGGGCTGAGGAAGCCACCTACCTTGCCGACCGGGAAGCCAGGAACCTGGGTATGTCTGCCCTTCTGCCACAGGTGAACGCCAGCTACTCTCGCGCCGGGTCGGATACCGACACCGATGCGGAGAGCTTTCAGTTCGGAGACAACGGTATCGATACCATCCTCACTACCACCAACCAGGACACCATCACAGAAGGCTTTCAGGTCTCTCTCAACCAGGCGCTCTTTGATCTACCAGCCTGGTTCAGTTTCAAAGCCGGTACAGAGCGCAGCAAACAGGCAGAAGCCACTTTCGCCGGCAATCAGCAGAACCTGATTGTGCGCGTGGTAGATGCCTATCTTGGCGTTTTACGGGCACAGGACAATCTGCAGGCCTCGAAAGCCCAGGAACGCGCCTTTGAGCGCCAGCTGGAGCAGACGCAGCAGCGCTTCGAGGTCGGCCTGATCGCCATCACCGATGTCTACGAAGCGCAAGCGGCCTATGACCTGTCCCAGGTCAACCGCATTGTCGACGAGAACAACGTTGCGGTGGCGCTGGAGCAGCTGTCGGTGCTGACAGGCCAGAAACACGGCAACCTGAATGTCCTCAAAGAAGACTTTGCGATCAATCCGCCTGAGCCCGCCGACCGTTCGGCGTGGGTGGATTTTGCGCTGGAAAATAACTACAGCCTCAAGGCAGCCAAATTTGGCGAAGAAGCGGCCCGCCAGAGCGCCAGGTCCAGTGCCCTCGAACATGGCTTCACCATCAGCGGCAACTACACCTATTCGGATAACCAGACGGACGGTAGCCGCACCATAACACCGCAAACCCAGTTCAATAGCTCGCCCTTCAGCAACAGTGACGGCGACAGCTGGGGTATCAGTGTGGATATGCCGCTATACTCCGGTGGCGCTATCAGCGCATCTCGCCGTCAGGCAGCACAGCAGTTCAACGCAGCCCGCGAGCAACGTATCAATCTCAGCCGGACGACGGTCACCAACACCCGTTCACTGCACATGACGGTGATCAGCGATGTCTCGCGTGTCAAAGCACGCAAGCAGAGCATCGTATCCTCCAGAAGTGCACTGGACGCAACGCAGGCGGGTTACGAGGTCGGTACGCGAAATGTGGTGGACGTGCTCAACGCGCAGAACACGCTGTTCGCCGCCGAGCGCGACTACGCCAACAGCCGTTACGATTACATCAACAATATGATGCGCCTGAAGGAACAGGCAGGGCAGCTCAGCCCACAGGATGTCATCGACCTGGATTCCTACCTGCAGGTTCCACCACCCCCGGCTGCAACCAGCAGGTAGCCATCACCTGAGGGACGCGTCTGCCGGCCCTGTGCCGGGCAACTCCTGTTCCAGCAACGACAGCAGGCGCGCCAGTGCCCCGCGGTTGGCCTCCACCACCGCGGCCGCCGCTGCGCCCATAGCCTGTAACCGCGCCTCATCCAGCAACAGCTCCCGCACCGTGGTGGCCAGCTCTCCGGCATCCTGCAACTGCACCATGCCGCCTGCGCTGGTCAACATTCTGGTGATCTCGCTGAAATTGAACATGTGCGGCCCACTGACTACCGGTACGCCCCAGGCGGCCGCTTCCAGAACATTCTGACCTCCGTGCTCGATAAAGCTGCCACCAATGACACACACGCTGGCCACGCCCGACAACAGTCGCAGCTCGCCCATGGTATCGCCCAGTAGCACCTGATGCTGTGCGCTTACCTCTTCAGAAAGAGAACGCCGCGCCGTGCGCAAACCTCTGGACTGACATAGCTGATACACCGCGGGGAAACGCTCAGGATGACGCGGCACCAGCAGACACAAGAGCGTGGGCACCGCCTGTTGCGCCGTCACGAAAGCGTCGAGAATCAACTCATCCTCTCCCTGATGGGTACTGGAGCCCAACAGGATGGGCCGGTTGCCCAGCTCCTCCCTGAGAGTGAGAGCGGCGCCGCGCAGCCCTGCATCCAGCTCGATATCGAATTTAATGCTGCCCGTATTGTGCAGCCGTTGCGCGGGCAGGCCCAGGTCGAGCAGGCGCTCACCATCTTCTGGCGACTGGCAAGCCACCTGGCTCAGGCTGCCCAGCATTGCTGACGTCAAGCTGTGCAGGCGAGCGTAACCACGCGCTGAGCGGGCCGACATACGCGCGTTGGCCAGTACGATACGACAGCCCTGCAGGTGTGCGTAGTGGAGCAGGTTGGGCCACAGCTCGGTTTCCATAATCACTAGTAGCTGCGGCTGTACCTGCCCCATAAACCGCTGCACGGAACCCGGTAGATCCCAGGGGGAATACACATGGAACACCCGGTCACCGAACAAGGCCCGCACGCGATCCGAGCCCGTGGGCGTGGTGGTGGTGATCACCAGCCGATGGTCTGGCCATCGCTCCAGCAGCTTCTCCACCAGCGGAACCGCGGCCAGCGTTTCACCCACTGACACCGCATGTAGCCAGATGACCTGTTCATTTTTCAGGCCGGGGGGGCAATGAAAAAAACCAAAACGTTCGGCTAGACGCCGGCGATAGGCCGGCGCTCGACGCGAACGCAGCAACATGCGCAGTAGCAGGAACGGCACCAGTAGATAGAACAGGGCGCTATACAGGTAGCGCATGCATCAACCCTCAAGAAAGCAAATTGAAGAATACCAGCACTGGACAAGCGGCGTCCGCCCAGGCCGTTATTTTTTCGCCAGCGCAGCATTCCTTAGCAGGACCGTGGGGGACAATATCAGGCTATAATCGCGCTTTAAAATCGCCTGGAGGGCTCCATGGGGTCGCCCGTACTACACACCGACATTGCCATCATCGGCGGCGGCATAGCCGGCCTGTGGACCCTCAACCAATTGCGCAATCAGGGTTTCAATGCTGTGCTGTTCGAGCAACAGGCTTTGGGTAGTGCACAGACCATCGCCTCCCAGGGAATGATCCACGGCGGTATCAAGTATGCGCTATCCGGTGCCTGGAGCGGCAGCTCCGAAGCCATCTCCGCCATGCCGGGCATCTGGCGCAGCTGCCTGCGTGGCGAGGGCAAGGTGGACCTGCGAGCCTGCAAAGTCCTCAGCGAGAATTTCTATCTATGGTCCCACACGGGACTCACCTCACGGGTAAGCTCCTTCTTCGCCAGCAAGATGCTGCGCGGCCGCGTGCACAAATTAAAGCGGGCAGACTATCCCGAGCCGCTGCGTTCGCCGCAATTCAAAGGACAGGCCTACCGGCTGGTGGACCTGGTCCTGGATGTGCCCTCCCTGGTCCAGGCCCTCGCCGGGCAACACAGCGACGCGGTGTTCAGCATAGATTGGGCGACCTCATCCCTGCAGGTAGAAGACGGGCAGGCCGTGTTGCACACGCCCGCGGGGGAATTGCGGCCACGCCAGTTGCTGCTGACAGCAGGTACCGGCAATGAAAGGCTGATCCAGGCAATGGGTGCCGACCAGCCGGCCATGCAAAGGCGGCCGCTGCAACAGGTGCTGGTCAAGCATGATTATCAGGAACCCTTCTACTCTCATTGCATGGGCGGCAGCGCTGCGCCGCGCCTGACCATCTCCAGCCACCGCAGCGCCAGCGGCCAACCGGTCTGGTATCTCGGCGGGGACCTGGCCACAGAAGGGGCTGATGCACCGCCACAGGAACTGATCACAAAGGCCCGGCAAGAGCTGGATGAGCTGCTGCCCTGGATCGATTTTGGTGAATGTCAGTGGCAGACTCTGCGGCTTGACCGAGCCGAGCCGCGCCAATCTGCCCTGCTGCGCCCTGACAGCGCGTTCATTGGCGAGGTCAATAATGTGGACAACGCGCTGGTGGCATGGCCCACCAAGCTGAGCCTGGCTCCCAACCTTGCCGACGAAATAGACGCGGCCCTGGCTCAGCGCGGCATTGCACCGGGCCCCTGTACAGACCTGTCGGAGCTGCAGGAGCTGGGCCGACCGGGAATGGCGCAGCCCTGCTGGGACACCCTGTTCTCATGAGCTGGATGCGTGAACTGGGTAACACAGCCCTGCAAACCAGTGCCCTGGGCCTGGGCACCGTGAAACTGGGGCGCAACCAGGGGGTCAAGTATCCTCAGGGGTTCGAGCTTCCTGACGACCGTGAAGCTGCCGCTTTACTGCAACAGGCCCGCGATCTGGGTATCAACCTGATCGACACCGCACCCGCTTACGGTAGCAGCGAGGAGCGTCTGGGCACGCTGCTGCGCGGTCAGCGCGAGGCGTGGATTATCTGTTCCAAGGTCGGCGAGGAGTTTCAGCACGGTGTGTCGCACTACGATTTCAGCCCCGAGCATACCCGCCGCTCGGTGGAGCGCAGCCTGCGCCGACTGGGTACAGACGTTATTGATATCGTGCTCGTGCACTCCGACGGCAACGATATGGAGATCATCCAGCGATGGGGCACGCTGGAGGCGCTGGCCGAGTTAAAAAAAGCGGGACTGATACGCGCCTTCGGCATGTCCTCCAAAACCGTTGCCGGCGGGCAGGCAGCAGCGCGTGTATGCGATGTCGTGATGCTTACTTACAACCTGGCACAGCGGGAGGAAGCCGCCGTGCTGGACACCTGTCTCGAACTGGGCACCGGTGCACTGGTTAAGAAAGCGCTGGCCAGCGGCCATCTGGCACAAATGAAAGATCCGGTACAGGCCTCCATGGACCTGGTGTTCAGCCATCCGGGCACCGGGGCGGCGATCGTAGGCACCATCACCCCCGCCCACCTGGCCGCCAACGTGGCGGCCGTGAGACGAGTGCTGGAAGCCTGAGTGCATTGCCAGGAACCTTGGCTGGCGCGCTGAAATGCAACGAATTAACCTGACAGGACACTAGCTCTCTCCCTGTTGTATACGGCTGACAATGGCGGTAGTGGACAAGTCATCCACCACGCCAAGCACTTTTACCTCGCCGCCATAGGCCTCAACGATTTCCCAGCCGACCACGGCTTCCTTGTCGGCATAATCGCCGCCTTTAACCAGGACATCAGGCTGCAGCACTTGCAGTAACTCGCGGGGCGTGTCGTCAGTGAAACACACCACCCAGTCTACCGCTTCAAGACCTGCGAGCACGGCCATTCGGCGCTCCGCAGGATTGATGGGCCGCCCCTTGCCTTTCAGACGACGCACTGACTCGTCGGAATTCACCGCCACGATCAGCCGATCTCCCTGCTGGCGCGCCTCTTCAAGGTAGGTGATATGGCCGGCGTGAATGATATCGAAACAGCCGTTGGTAAAGACCACTTTC
>JAUIIQ010000017.1 GCA_030431585.1 Gammaproteobacteria bacterium
TGACACTAGGTGGTAGAGCTGCTGAAGAAATTATTTTTGGTAAAATTTCAACAGGTGCGCTGAGTGATCGAGTCAGCCATCGATTGCTCTATACCCTGTGCATGGTTTTGATAAGTGCAGGCCTGCTGATTGTTAGTTTCAGTAGCGGCTTTCAGAGTCTTTTGTTGGGCGTCGCCCTCACCGCGCTGGTGATGGGAGGGATTTCACCGCTGGTCGCCAACATTGTCGCAGACCGTTGGGACGCAGCCCTGTTTGGTCGAGTCATGGGCGTGGTGTATGCGTTTGCCGGTGTGTCGGCTATAGGCGCTTTATTTGCAGGATACTTGCGCGATGTCACCGGTAATTACAGCCAGGTTTACCTGATGATGCTGATTGCTGTGATTCCTGCCGTGTACTGTATGTTCACCTTGCCACGCGAGCCCCAGCTTCAGTTGCGGGAGATTGAGGCAGGCCAGGATCAGCAGGGAGAGGCGTGAATGCTATGAACAGTGCAACTGAAGATACTCTTACGATACCTGAACATGTGCCGAGAGAACTGGTCTGCGAATTCGATATCTGGGACGAAATTAGCGCAGCCGGCGTTTGTGCGCATCAGCGAGCGGCTCGCTTTCATGACGAATTACCACCAATTTTCTACGTGCCAAAACTGGGCTACCTGCCCGGGGCATGGGTGCCTCAAAAGACAGAAGATCTGCGCCGGATATTGCGAGATACACAGACGTTCAGCAGCCAGAGTACGATGCCTTTTGCGGCAATGCTGGGGGAGCACTGGAAGCTGATACCCCTGGAGCTGGATCCGCCTGAGCACACCAAATACCGGGCTTTGATTAATGGCTTGTTATCGCCGAATAAAGTGACAGCGATTGAAGCGGCCATCCGCCAGCATGCCGGTGATCTGATTGATACCTTTGCCGCCAACAAGAGGTGTAACTTTAATCAGGAATTTGCCGATAAATTTCCAACGCTGATATTTTTGCGCTTGATGGGATGGCCAGAAACGGAGGCGCCCCGATTCGTCAAGTGGACGCATACGCTGGTAAAGAGCCAGGACATGGAAGAAGTGGTTGGCGCCGTAGCGCAAATCAGGAATTACCTGATGCAAAAAATCCAGGACAGTCGCGCCAATCCGGTAGACGATTTCACTGGGTACCTGCTAAACAGTGAAGTGGATGGCCAATTACTGACTGATGACGAACTGCTGGGCTATTGCTTCCTGGTGTTTATTGGCGGGCTCGATACAGTGGCGTCCAGCCTTGGATTCCACTTTATGCATCTGGCGCTCCATCCGGAGCATCAGGCTGACCTGAGAGCCAACCCTGACAAAATTCCAATCGCGGTTGAAGAGCTGCTACGTGCTTATTCCATTGTCAATATGCGGCGTATCGTCACCTGCGATGTTGAGATACGTGGCGTGCAAATGAAGGCGGGCGATATCGTGTTGATCAGCACAGAGTTGGGCAACACAGACCCTGAAGTGTTCGATGATCCGTGTGAGGTCAATTTTGATCGAGGGGATGGCAATGCTCCCCATATGGCGTTCTCCTTCGGCGCGCACCGCTGCGTGGGCTCCCATTTGGCGCGACGCGAACTGCGTATTGCGCTGGAGCTATGGCTGCAAAAGGTGCCTGTATTTCGCCTTGCCGAGGACTGTAATCCGGTGATGCGTGCGGCGGGCGTGTTCGGTATGGATGAGCTGATATTTGAGTGGGATTGAAAGATGAAAGTGGTGATCGATCGAAATGCCTGCGCCGGCCACGCTCGATGTCATGAGTTGGCACCGGAACTATTCGTTCTTGATGATGATGGTTACATAGCGACGGACGGTTTTTCGGTGACGACTGAGGCCGAGAAGTTGGCGCTACGCAGTGCACGAGCCTGCCCCGAGCGAGCGATAGCAATAGCCAGCGATGACAAAACACATGGGCAAGAACAGTAACTCATTCAGGACTTACGACTATGATGCAACTACCCGATTACCTGTACATCAACGGTGAAAAGATCAGTGATATCGCCGAATACGAGGCGGTTATCAATCCGGCAGACGAAACTGTCCTTGGTCGCGCCCCATTGGCATCGCACGAACAAACCGATGCGGCTATAGGCGCAGCCCGACACGCATTCGATAGAGGCGTATGGCCGCGTATGTCGATTAAGGAGCGGGTAGTGATGATGCAGAAATTCCTGGACTACCTGCGCAGCAAGAAAGAAGAGATAGTGCAACTGATCGTTGCAGAGGCCGGCTCTACATTGATGCTGTCGGACTTCATGCAGTACGAGTTGCCGATGAAGCACGCTACTCATCTTATAGATGACGCATTGCTCCTTCGTCCTGAAATGATTCCTGTAGAGATTTCTCCGGCCATGGATGGGGCCAGGGTGATCGGCACCAGCTCGGTAAACTATGAACCTGTTGGGGTCATTGCCGCGATCACGCCCTACAACTTTCCATTTTTCCTCAATCTGGGAAAGATCTTTCATGCCCTTCTGATGGGCAACACTGTGGTTCTGAAGCCTTCGCCGCTCACACCCTACCAGGCGTTGATTTTCGCAGATGCCGCAGAAGCAGTGGGCCTTCCCGCCGGGGTTCTGAATATCATTAATGGGGGTATCGAAACGGGTAATCTCATCACAACAGATAAACGTGTCGATATGGTGTCTTTCACCGGATCCGACAAAGTAGGTGCGGCGATTGCTGCGCAGGCTGCGCCTACCCTTAAGAAGACCCATATGGAACTGGGAGGTAAGTCTGCATTTATTGTTCGTCACGACGCCGATATTGGTGGCGCTGTGCAGGCAGGCCTTACCGGTTTCGTGACCCACTGTGGCCAGGGGTGTGCGCTGACAACGCGGCATATTGTGCACAACGCAATAAGGCCTCATTACGTTGCGGCAATGCAGCAGGCAGTTGCGCAAGTCAAGGTGGGCAATCCCGGCGATCCGAGTGTGATGATGGGGCCGCTGATTCGTGAAAACGCGCGTCAGCGAGTAGAGCATTTTGTGCAATCGGCGTTGGATAGTGGGGCGAAATTGATGGCTGGCGGAAAACGGCCGACAGACCTGGTAAAGGGGTTTTATTTCGAGCCTACTTTTTTTGACGACGTAGACAATCAATCAAAGCTGGCTCAGGAAGAGGCTTTTGGCCCAGTGGCCGCCGTTATTGGCTTTGATACCGATGAGGAGGCCATCGAACTGGCCAATGCTTCTGATTTCGGTTTGTCAGGTCATGTTTTTTCGAATGATGCGGGCACCGCATATGAGATGGCGCTGCAACTGCGCACTGGCGGTGTTGCCATCAATAATGGCGCGGGGACAATGCTTTCCAGTGCTCCCTTTGGGGGTTATAAACGCTCGGGTTATGGCCGTGAGTTTGGGCGCCATGGTTTGCTGGATTTTTGTCAGGTAAAGAGCATTGCTTTTCAGGGGCGTTAGCTTGAATGAAATTTGGGTGCGGCACACTCTAACTATCGTCAGCAAAAGGAATATGAAATGAGTAACAGTATTTTGGGGTATGAGGGCAAAAATGTCGCTATTATCGGCGGCGCCACGGGCATGGGGGCGGCGGCGGCAAAAATTGTCCAGAGTTTGGGTGCCAACGTTTGGGTAATGGACGTCGCAGAGGTTAGCTACCCCGTTGCCGGCTCAATAGTCCTGGATCTGCGTAATGAGCAAGCCATTGATGCTGCCGTGGCGGAACTGCCTGAAAGCATTGGCGCAGTATTTTGTTGCGCGGGTGTCGCGGACGGTTTCCCGGGTATTATGTTGATTAATTTTATCGGTCAGAGATATCTTCTCGATCAACTGGTCGCTAGTGGCAAACTCAGCAGTGGTGGTGCGATAGTGGGTATATCATCAGTTGCTGGCTTACCGTGGATGGAAAACAAGCAGCAGGTGTTTGAGTTCCTTGATCATCGTGACTGGGACAGTGCCGCGAGTTGGATTGCTGAGCACGAGGGTACCGACAGTTACGGCTTCAGTAAGCAGGCCTGGAATGCCTATGTGGCGCGCGAGTCGCTAGGCTATCTCAAGCGCGGTATTCGCATCAACGCGATATTACCAGGCCCAACAGACACACCGCTGGCAAGGGCGAACGCCGATGTATGGCTGGGCTTTGGAGCGGGTTATAGAGCAGAGGCGGGGGTTGATGCCCATACACCGCAGCAAATGGGTAACGCTCTGGTGTTTTTGGGCAGCGAGATGTCTTACGGTATTAATGGACAAACGATGCTGGTGGATCACGGACATGTGATCGCCTCTATGACCGGTGCCTGGGATGATCCCATAATGAATCAGTTGAACGGAAACTAACGAATGACGCGAGGAACCGGGCAGGCCAACTCGCCTTAATCTCGTTCAGCGTTCGTGCATATGGGCATTCGGTTATTAATCCAGTTTAATTTGCGAAGGTATCTATGGGACCACCATGGGACCATCTCCACGCCTTCTGATGCCTTCTAATGCCGGGTCCATTTTTTAACTCTCTGATTTACAAGGCATTAGAAGGCATGGGGAGGCGTAAAATAGCATGGTTCAGGGTTCGAATCCCTCGCTCTCCGCCATAAACTGAAAAGGGCAGCCCCAAAGGGGCGGCCCTTTTCAGTTTACGGGGGTGAGTGCGGACTTGGTTCAAGTCTCCGGTTCGACAAATTCGCCTTAAAGGCGAATTTAGACGCCGAAGGCGCCCGGAGGGTCAGAACACCCCAAAGGGTGTTCTGATCAATCCCTCGCCCGGACCGTTAAACACCTAACGATGTTTTTCCCAGCGAATAATGCCGGCAGAACGCCGCATCGGGCTCAGCTGGCCGCAGTTCTTACGCTCTTCCTGTCCCTGGCGAAATGGTGACTTAAGCTGGAACTGGAAGCTGAAATAGGCCGCGACAATGGTTCTGCCATCGGTAGCCGCTGATATCGACTATCTTATTGCCACCGGATTCAACTGGAGTCTTGCAGTCTCGGCTTGAATGACAGCGATGCTCGTTGTAATAGTCCTGGTAATGCCGAAGCTTCGTCTCAAGGTCAGTAGCCGTCCAAAAGAAAGTGTGATCAAGAAACTCCCTTCGAAGGCTACCGATCAGTCTTTCCACAAATGGATGCGACATCGGTACATGTGGAACTGATTTGATTTCTTCAATATCAAGTACGCGTAGATTAGCTTTCCATCGATGATATTGAAATAGCGGGTCGATATCGAGCCCGAAAGCCAGGTTGACCTGATGAGCGATGCGGGGGCAGCCGTACCTTGGGTTGCGTTGTTTCATCTCCACAATGGCGCGGAGTGCCTGCCCCGCTTTATCGGGTATGACTTCCTTTGTCGGTCCTTTCGGTCCGGGTTTTCTGCCGCCACGATGTGAGAACAGCCGCCGGTACTTCCGTTTATTCAAGGCATTGTGAAATGACAGCAGTGTAGAAGGCCTGATGATGACCGCCGATCTGACTAGGCGTCGAGGCCTCAGGAACAGTGATAGAAAACCTGGGACGGCACGATCCAGGGTGGTTAGATTGGGTGCCCGTTGCCGGGATCTGCTATGGATGATCAGCTGTTGTTTGAGCAGCAGGTTTCCGGCGACAACGGAGCGAGCGCCACCGGGCCTTATCAGTTTCGCCAGCGTGGTCAGTAGGTCAAAAAATAGGAAAAAGACGTATCGCATGCGTTCCGAGAGGAATCTTGCTCTCTAAAAACCGCAACCATCAACTCTCTGATATCATTGATGAAATTGCAATTCGCCAGGGGTGCCCACGCAAAGGTTCAAAGGGACCAGTGGCTCAAAGGCGTGGTGAAAGAATCATAGATTACTTCTCCATGCATACGTGGGGGGGGCGGAGGATATCTTCCCAGATTACACCGTCGGCCAGGATGGCGTTGAGTTTTCCCTGCCGGCGAATACGGACGACTTTATCCGCACTAGCAAGGGTCTGTAGATCGGTACTGGTGAAGCAACGGAGGCTAGCGCACCTATGCCTGTAGCCAGTTCTCCACTTTCAGCCCCGGTACCCGGGAAAATTCCCCGACATTGGCGGTTATAACTGTAAGGTCATGTGCGAGTGCATGTGCAGCAATGAGTAGATCATTTGGCCCAATGGGTGTTCCCTGACGTGTGAGGTGATGGCGTAATGATGCGTACTGGTGGTCGGCGGGTGTTTCCAGTGGCAGGATTTCCAGTGCCGAGAGGATCATGTCTATACGTTCTGCAAGTTTTGCAGAGTTTGACTTGATTGCGCCATAGCGGAGTTCTGCGGCTACAACGATACTGGTGCAGATAGTATCCTCGCCTGCCTTGGTGATCTGTGCTGCTACCACGCCCTGCGGATTACGGACAAGATCAGACAGGATGTTGGTATCCAGTAAATACGCCAGGGATCCACTCATAGCTGCACGTCGTCCAGTGGAGGCAGGTCATCATCGATATCGGGGAAGGGTTCATCCAGGGAATCCAGAGTGGCGAGCAGTGCCAGCAGCTTGCCTTTACGGATCGGCTCGACGATCAGCCGGTCACCTTCCTTGTGGATGATTGCTTCCTCACCCTCCAACTCAAACTCGCGAGGGATGCGTAGGGCCTGGTTGCGCCCGTTGCGAAAGAGGCGTACATGGCGTTCAGAAGTTGACATTCGAATATCCTCCGGCTTATAGGCATATGTCAAAGCCTATGCCTAAGGGTTCAGTAAGTCAATCCTCTGGGTGTGCGACGTGGCCAATTTACACTGAGGCGGTTTTGTGAGTCGAGGAAATCCCGTCCGTCGCATCATGCATGGGACCACCATGGGACCATCTCCACGCCTTCTGATGCCCTCTAATGCCGGGCTCATTTTATGGATTATCAGCTGCCGCTTCAGGCGTAGATTCTCAGCAATAACAGTTCGGCTGCCACCGGGTCTAATCAGCTTGGCCGGGGCGGAGAGCAGGTGAAAAAGTAGGTAAAAGACTTCGCTCATGTCTATCGAGGGTAATGCTGCTCGATGCAGGCGGAAAGGGCCAACTATCTGATATTATTGGAAAATTAACGTTTCGCCAGAGACAGGTATAGACCGCTCTCAGGCGCCCAGGCCAAACACCTGCAGCAGTTTCAGCCCGCCCAGGCCAATGGTCACCAGCACCACCAGCAGCCCCAGCAGGTTGGCGATAATACCGTTGCGGTATTGCCCTAACTGCCCTGACTGGTTCATCACCAGCAACAGGAACAAGGCGCACACCGGCAGCAACAGGCCATTGGCCGCCTGGGCAAACAGGATAGCGGCCAGGGGTTTGGTGCCGATCACGGCAAAAAACGTCCCGCAGGACAGCACGCCCAGCCAAACCAGTCGGAACCGCGGGGAAGACAGGCTCCTGTCCCAGCCCAGGGCACCGCAAACCGCATAGGCAGCGCCCAGCGGCGCCGCCACTGCACTGCTCAGGCCTGCGGCAAACAGGCCCGCAGCGAAGAAATAACGCGCTGCCGGACCCAGCAGGGGTTCCAACTGCTGGGCGATATTAACCGCCGAGACCGCCACACCAGAACCGAAAAACGCGGCCGCACTGGTGCTCATAATCGCCAGGGTAATAAGCCCGCCAAGCCCTATCGACAGCCCGCTGTCCAGGCGCGCCGCCCTCAGCGACTCTTGCAGAGGTACATTCTCCGGCCATTTTTCCTGCACCGCACTGGAGTGCAGGAACAGGTTGTATGGCACTACCGTGGTACCGATCAGGGCTATCGCGGTCAGCAGTGAACCCGCGGGCAGTGAGGGCTGGAACAGTCCGGCCAGCAAGGTTCCCAGGGGCGGACGCACCATGATAAAGGTCGCCAGGAATACCAGGCTCATTAGCAGCACCAGACCCACCAGCACATGTTCTATCACCCGGTAGCGACCGCTCGCCAGTAGCGCCCCGGCAGACAAACCCACCGCCAGGGACCAGACCCATCCGGGCAGCCCGCTGATCGATTGCAGGCCAAGCGCCGCGCCGGTGATATTGCCCGCCTCATAGGCCGCGTTGCCAAGGCCGACCGCGGCAACAACCAGGATCACCGCCAGGGTGCCATACCAGCGCCCGGCAAGGGTGTCACGCAGTGCCTCTGAAAGGCCCTTCCGCGTCACCAGGCCCAGCCGCGCCGACATTTCCTGCAGCACTGCGGTGGCCACAATTGAGAACAGCAGCGCCCAGAGCAACGCATACCCGAAGCCGGCGCCAACCACCGTTGCGGTGGTCACCGTGCCGGGGCCAATAAACGCGGCGGCTACAAGAAGCCCCGGACCAAATGGGCCGGAGCGTTTCTGTGCTGTTACAGAATCGGTTTCAGTGGTCAAATCGGTATCTCCGCAAATACACCGATCCTACGATGGTTATCGCGGTAAAGGCCAGCCCGCAAGCCTGCATGAGCCTGTCGCTGGCAAATTGTTAAATCAAGCCGCAACTGGAAGTAGCAATAACCCGCGACAGTGCTTTTTCCAGCAGTAATGGTGAGAATCGATGACTCTAGTGCCTGAAGACTTGAATGGCGTTGCGCCGCCGCGGCTGGAATGACACCGGTTCTTGTTCAAATACTGTTGACGGGCGCGCAACGAGTTTCCGAGGTCGGACTGAGTCCAGAGGAGAGTCTGATCTAACTGTTCTCGCCTGACGCTGCCAGTGAGTCGCTCAACGAACGGGTGTGACATGGGAATTACGCTATTCCCCCCCGCAGTGGTTCAGCAGCCACAACCGACATTTCACAGAGTGGCTGAACGCGCAGACGCTCCAAGATTTCCCGCATGCTTCACTTCGAGAATGCTGCAAGCCACATGCGAAGTCATACCCTGGTAACGCTATACGTGAACTGCGTCACGGTTTTCACACCCATGCTTATCGCTACCACTTCTTGCACTAAAGAAACTTAGTTTCCAGTCGCTAATATTTTAAAGCCCAGAGAAGTTTACTGCGGCCTCGTTATTGCCTGTGAATGGCTTGTTGGCGCTGGCTGTGCACTTGACGATGGCGATTCCTGGCCGCTTGAAAAGATATCGGAACGAGAAGCTTCTGCCGTATAGACATATGTTGCCCACCAAAGAAAACAAGACTGAGATAGAAAGCATCAATGCCGTAGCCGCAAAACAGTCGCCGCGGATGCCGCTGTCATTCGCTGGGTTGATCGAGCTCTGCCTGCTTGCTGCGCTTTGCACGGCGTGGCCAATACTGGGTTACGCCCAGAGTAACCTGGCGATTTTGTCACTTGATGAATTGCTTGAGGAAGAGGTCGTTTCCGCCTCGAAAATCTCTGGCAAGGCGATCAATACGCCAGCTGCGATTCACATTATTTCGCAGGAGGACATTCGGCGCAGTGGCGTTAACTCAGTGCCGGATGCGCTGCGAGCAGTCCCCGGCGTACATGTTTATCAGATCGATGCCAACAAATGGGCAATCAGCTCGCGGGGATTTGCCTCGCGCTTTGCCAATAAGATGCTGGTGATGATCGACGGCCGTACGGTTTACTCGCCGCTGTTTTCTGGCGTCTACTGGGATGCGCAGGATATAAGACTGGAGGACGTAGAGCGCATTGAGGTGATCAGGGGCCCCGGCGGCGCGCTCTGGGGAGCCAATGCAGTGAACGGGGTTATCAATATCCTGACCAAGGATGCAGCTGATACCCAGGGTCCCAGTGCAAGCGTGGAACTGGACAACCGGGATACTGCAATATTGTCTGCCGGATATGGAGGCTGGCTGTCAGGACGAACGGCCTACCGGGTCTACGGCAAATTTACCGACAGGGCGGGGCTGCCTGCTGTCTTTGCCGATGGCTCCTTCGACGAGGCACACCAAACGCGTATAGGATTCAGAACCGATTCTACGATTCATGCACACGACAAGCTCACCTTCCAGGGGGAGTTTTACGATGGAAAATCCGGGCAGTCGGTAGAGTATCTCGCCCCGGACTCTGCTGTGTCGCACATTGAATCCAGGGACGCGCCAGTGTCTGGCGGTAACCTTCTTGCCAGGTGGACAAGAATCCTGTCCAGCGAGTCTGAAATGTCGTTGCAGGTCTACCTTGATCAAACCGAGCGCGAAGAGCTGTTGATTAATGACAAACTCAAAACAGCCGACATCGACTTTCAGTATGGGTTTACCACAGATTATGGTCTCAACATTCTCTGGGGTGCTGGCTATCGTTACACCAGGGACGAAACCGTTGCGCGCGAAACATTGCCCGACGTGTTTTCCTACAACTTTTATCCGCGCATACGCGAGGATGACCTTTACAGTGGTTTCGTCCAGGGGCGTATGCCCTTCGCCGAGGGACGGGGCGAACTCACGATTGGTACCAAGGTTGAACACAATGACGTAACGCATTTCGAGTGGCAGCCCAGCTTGCGTGCGATATGGCATTTCAACGATGCGCATTCGGTTTGGGCGGCGATCTCGCGTTCCGTTCGCTCGCCTTCGCGTATCGAACTGGACGCCAACCTCAATCTGGGTCTGATCCGCCTGCCTCCCCAGCTACTGGGTCTGCGCACTTTCGTGCGCTTTTCACCCGGCGAAAGCCTGGAATCTGAAGTCGAGCGCAGTTATGAACTGGGATACCGCGTACGTCCAACCGATGCCTTCTACTTCGATGCGGCTGCGTTCTACAACTATTACGATGACCTGATCAATGGTATTCCGGACGGCGACGTGTTCCTCGAAGAGACCGGCGATAGCCGCTTTCTGGTGCTGCCTATTACCGCCGGCAATGGTATGAACGGCGAGACCTATGGTCTCGAACTCAGCGCCAACTGGAGCGTAAAAGAGTGGTGGCGCCTCACCGGCGGGTTTTCCTGGCTGGAATACAATGCGCTGGATATGGGGGCGTCCAGGGAGGCGCGCCAGGGATTCTCGGAAGGACAGAATGCTCGCCACCTGTTTTCCCTGGTGTCCTTTATGGATCTGCCCAATGATTTTGAACTCAATGCATCGGTTTACTACGCCGATTCGCTCCCCGAACTGGGTGCTGGCAACGACGTTGGAGTCGGTAGCAAGGTGCGCTTCGATTTCAGCCTTCAGTATCACCCTGGGAACAACTGGATTCTCGCAATAGGTGGCCGCAACGTTTTTCGCAGCGACGTCAGGGAATTCAAAGACACTATGGACGGTATACGTGCATCCGAAGTACAGGAAATGTTTTACTCCAAACTGTCGTACAGGTTTTGAGTAAAGTGCAGTCCGCTTTCTTCAACAGGGCTTTTATCTTGTTCCTGGCGGGATGTGTACTGTCACTCGCAAGTGCTGCCTGCTTTGCCCAGGTGGATGAGGACCGTGTCCGGGCCATTCAATCCGCTTTTCTTCTTCAGTTCAGCAACTATGTAACCTGGCCCGAGGCCAGTTTTTCCGATGAGGACGCAGCCTTAGTCATCGGGATACTCGGCAGGGACCCCTTTGGCTCTGTTCTGGACAATACCGCCAGAACCTTCACCTCGTCCAAACGGCGTTTGGAAATCCGTCGTTACAAGAACCTGGACGACCTGGGTCAGGTTCACATTCTCTTTGTCAGCCCATTTTTAGAATTTGATAAAAAAGCGCTTGCGGCGGCAGTTGGCGCGTCACCCGTCCTGCTGGTGGGTAACGCCCCGGGTTTTCTCGAGAGCGGTTCGGTCAACTTTATTCTGCGCGACAAGAAAGTACGATTTGACATCAATCGCAGCAAATACCAGCGCGCAGGTCTCAGGGTCAGCGCGAAATTGCTGAGCGTGGCCAATCGGGTGGTGGAGTAGAGTATGGCGAATTCAGCAAAATACGAGAGCCATCCGGCCCGGGTAAGGGAGCAGTTGCCCCGGGTTCCGGCTCAACCTTCTGCCATACCGACATCGGGGAGTGGACGCTCATGAGGGCTTCTCGGTTCAAAGGTTTGTCCATCAAGAATAAGCTGGTCGCCCTGGTCGTTGCCGGCTATGTGATTATTTCGATCTTCATTTCTGCTTTTTTTGTTGGTCAGGCCTATTACTCCCATCGTTCGTCTTTTGCAGATGACGTCATCAGTCTTGCTAAAGTGATTAGCATTAACTGTATGGCATCCCTTGAGTTCCATGATGACGAGACGGCTACGGAAGTACTTTCCTCACTTGCCGGGCGCCCGCAGATAACGCAGGCAGCGCTATATAATGACAAGGGAGAGCTGTTTGCGCAGTACATTTCTCCGTCGTACCCGGCAGTGGGCACAGTCAAGTCGCTGGAATTTACTGCCACCAGCCCGGTACTGGTAGAAGAGAATTCTTACTTTAGCCAGAACAAATACCTGTCTGTGCATACACCTGTGATGGTAGAGGGTAAATACCTGGGGTCGCTGAAACTCAAAGCTGACATGAGCGCATTCTCCGACAGGGTACTCGATACGCTTTATGTTCTTGGAGTGGTGTTCATCGGCTATGTGCTGCTCGCCTGGCTGGTCTCCCGAATATTGCAGCGATTCATTGCCGACCCGGTTCTGTCTATTGCCAGCGCCATCAAGCGTATAGAAAAAGACAAGGACTACGGTATCAGGATCGGCTCTGACTACGCCGACGAGGTAGGCGTACTCGCTGAGGGTTTCAACTCCCTGCTGGACCATATACAGAGCAGAGACAAGTTACTGATGGAGGCCAAACTCGTGGCCGAAGAGGCGAATCAGGCGAAGTCAAAGTTTCTCGCCCAGATGAGTCACGAGATTCGTACACCCATGAACGGCGTTCTGGGTGTCGCCTCGCTCCTGTTAGGCACCGACCTGTCGGAAAAGCAGAAACAGTTTGTGCATGTTATCCGGCGATCGGGCGATGTGTTGCTGAATGTGATTAACGACATACTCGACTTCTCCAAAATTGAAGCGGGTAAACTCGAACTGGAGCGCATACCTTTTCCGGTGCGGGAGGTAGTTGTGGATTCGGTTGATCTGCTCACCGAGAATGCCAGCAAGGCCGATGTCAGCATTTCTTGCAGTATCGACCCTGGCGTGCCGGCTCAGGTCATCGGTGACCCCGGTCGACTAAGGCAGGTACTGCTCAACCTGACTGGCAACGCCATAAAATTCAGCGCGGGCGGCAGTGTTCGGGTTTCCGTCAGTAGTCAGTCCATTGGCGAAAACCGTTCCATGCTGCGCTTTGAAGTCGCCGATAATGGTATTGGTATTTCTTCCGATAAACTGGAAAAGATCTTCACTGCGTTTTCCCAGGAGGATGAATCCACGACCCGTCGATTTGGCGGAACCGGGTTGGGACTGGTGATCTCTCATCAACTGGTGAAATTGCAGGGCGGCAAGATCGGCGTGGAGAGTATAGTGGGTGAAGGCTCTACTTTCTGGTTCACTACGGTCAATGAAGTCGTTGCCGGTGCCGTCGCCGGGCCGGATCCGTTCGTGAGTGAACATGTTACGCAAGGCGTTCATGCCCAACCTGAGAGCAAACCCGTTGAATTTAACGCGAGCGTCCTTGTAGCAGAAGACAATGTGACCAACCAGGTTGTAACGAGAGGCATGCTTGAGACCACCGGCTGCACTGTAGAGGTTGTAGAAAACGGAGCGCAAGCGCTCAAGGCAGTGAGCAACAGGCAATACGACCTGGTGTTAATGGATTGCCATATGCCGGAGATGGACGGCTATGAAGCCACCCGAGCAATAAGACAAATGGAGCGAGAGAATAGTGCCAGGCCTGTCCCGATCGCGGCGGTCACCGCCAATGCGATGAAGGGTGATCGTGAGAAGTGCCTGGCTGCCGGTATGGACGATTACCTGAGTAAACCGTTCAAGCAGGATCAACTCACAGCACTGCTTGAAAAGTGGTTGCCCGAGACAGGCGATAAGGTCCCACCACAGCATACTTGTCAGGCCCCTGACAGTGCGCCGGACACCCGCGAACCAGGCGAGGCACTGTCTGTTGATCCCAGCGCGTTTGCCGAACTGGACAAGTTGCAGATGGAAGGCGCGCCGGACCTGGTGGTGAGAGTTATCAAGATGTATCTGAAGTCAGCTGAGGAATTGGTTGAGAAAATACGCACTGGAATCCAGGGCGGAGATCACGCCAAGGCCCAGAGCGCCGCACACAGTTTGAAATCCAGCAGTGCGACTGTGGGGGCTATGCGGCTGTCTGCATTAAGCAGAGACATTGAGTACGGCTGTCTCGCCGAAGAGTACGCAGGGCTGGGCGCGGCATACGATCAAGCAATACAGGAACTCGCTGTCGTCAGCGTTATGCTGACAGAGGAATTGGAGAGAAGAGTGTCCTGACGATGTGAAGTCGTGAGAGGGTGCATTGGTTTGGCGCGCTCCGCAGTGAAGGCCAGCAGTTGCCAGGTGTGTAACATTGTTCCGTTACGCCTGCCTCGACGGTAATGCGGCGTATCCCCTCAGCGCAGCATAAAGGCGGTCCTGTCAGGAATTTGTATTCCACGGTAGGAGTTCATATAGTGATTGTTAGTCACTACAAGCTTACGCATCGAGCGCATGTCAGGAACGCGAATGAAGATCTCTGGACAACGTTGCCAACGGCTCCGCAAGAAACCGGGCGCTGCACCGCCCTTGCACGTGGTGGTCCGTGGGTAAGCCTGGCGTGGTGAAGCACCTCCCTGCGTCCTTGCGTATTGCGCTCGCATTCGCCCTGCTGTCATTGATCGTTATCGCTCGCGCCGAGCAGCCACCCATGGTGTTCACACATTTGTCGATGGCAGACGGGCTGTCTCAAGCTACGGTAGAGGTCATTTTTCAGGACAGTAAAGGTTTTCTCTGGCTGGGCACGCAGAACGGTCTGAATCGCTATGATGGGATTCAGATAAAACGCTACCACCGGGAGCGCAACAAACCGGATGGCCTGGCGAGCGATTTCATTCGTGCCATCGATGAGGACCAGGCGGGAAACATCTGGTTGGCCACTGAAGGTGGTGGCCTTGTCGAGTGGAACCGTCCTACGGATACTTTCAAAAGCTATCGCCATGTCCGTGATGACCCCGGTTCCCTTGCCAGTGACTCCATTCTTGATGTACTTGTTGACGCCCAGGGGCACGTGTGGGCGGCCACCCGAGGACAAGGCCTGGATCGGCTGGATCCGGCGACCGGCGAGATAAGCCATTTCGTCCACAATGAAAACCTTGCGGGTTCACTAAGCAGTAACGACGAGGTGCATGCATTACTGCAGGGCAGCGACGGCTCCATTTGGGTAGGCACCAGTGCTGGCCTGGATCGCTTTGACTTTGAAAGCAAGCAGTTCCAGCACTTTTCACCACCTCAGTCAGTCGGCGGTGTGCACAGTATCTCGTCACTGATGCAGGATCACCGCGGTAATATCTGGCTCAGTAGCTTTGACGCAGGCCTGCAGCGCCTGGACCCAGCTACCGGTCAATTCACCCGCTATAGCCACTCAGAAGACGACCCGGCATCCCTCGGGAACAACAAGGTGTCCGTAGTATTTGAGGATTCTGCGCAGCGCGTCTGGGTCGGTCATGATGGCGGCCTGAGTTTGTTCAGTTGGGCATCCGGTACGTTCCAGACCTATGTGCACGACCGCACTCGCGCAAGTAGCCTGGCGGAAAACACTGTCAGGGCCATCAGTGAAGATCGTAACGGCCTGCTGTGGATAGGCACCGACAACCATGGTGCCAGCCGATGGAACTCACGTAGCTGGGCGCTGGGGCACCGCATACCCACCTGGTTACCCGAGGCCTCGATGATCAACGCCTTCGCCGATGCCGAGGCAGGCGGCTTATGGATAGGCACATCCGTGGGACTGATGCTCAGGGGCAGGGATGGGGTGGTTCGCACCGTAGCGACAGGTGATTCCCTGGGCGATGGCATGGTAATGACTTTACTGGCGGACCGTGAGGATCAGCTCTGGATTGGAACAATGAGCAGTGGACTCTTCCTCAGGCGCAAGGATGGCAGTATCCGCAGCTTCCGCGATGATGCCGGCAGCGGGCATCGTCTTGGCGCCGACGGCATCATGAGCCTGTATGAAGACAGCTCAGGCCGTATATGGATCGGCACCTTCAAGGGTGGTGTTAACGTTTACGATCCGCGAACGGACGCAATTACTCGCTACCAGGATGTGTCGGGCGAGGCACCCTGGCTGGACAAAGCACGCGCCGCGACCATTCATGAGGATAGCGCCGGGCGGATTTGGGTGGGGACTTACGGGGATGGCCTGCTGGTGATCGCGGCTGACCAGGGACTCGTCCACCAGTTTCGGCATGACCCGAATCAGCTCACCAGCCTGTCTTCCAATACCGTCTACGCGTTGCACCTGGATGCGCAGGGCGGGCTATGGATAGGTACCAGCGGCGGTGGGCTGGATTATCTGGCAGATCTCACCGGTGATCTTGCAACGCTGCGGTTTGAAAACATGTCCCAGTCTGATGGCTTGTCCAATGACGTGATCTACGCGATAGCCGCTGATGCCACCGGGCAGCTGTGGCTCCCCAGCAATAATGGCCTGATGCGTCTGGACCCGGACACTCGCGCGGTGCGTACTTATCACGCCAGTCACGGTGCTCAGAGTAGTGAGTATACCTTCGGCGCATCTCTGCAGTCGAAGAACGGTCGGCTGCTGTTTGCAGGGACTCACGGTTACAACGAGTTTGATCCTCTGCAATTGCGTGACAATACGGTTCCCCCGGCGGTGGTGATCACGCGTATAGAGGTGCAGAACGAGCCGCTTTCGTCCCCTGTGGCAGTGTCGATGCTGCAGGAAATGGAACTGGAATATCATGAGAATGCATTGTCCCTGGAGTTTGCCGCCCTGGATTTCACTGATCCGCAGCGCAACCAGTTCGCCTACCGATTGATCGGCTTCGATGATGACTGGGTACCGCTGCGCAATGAGCATCGTGTCAGCTATACCAATCTTGCTCAGGGTAACTACCTGTTCCAGGTCAAGGCGGCAGGAGCTGACTCGGTCTGGAACGAGCAGGGCGCAGAGCTTGCCATCACCGTGCGGCCTGCGCCCTGGCAAACCTGGTGGGCGTATGCAGGCTACCTGCTTTTGGCCGTGCTCCTGGTGGTGGCCATATACCGGCTGCAGACACGTCGCCTGCGTGAGCAGCAAAAGTACGCAAGATTGCTGGCGCATGAAGTCAAAGCCAGAACCGCCGAGCTCAATCAGCGCAATAATGAGCTTGCAGAGGCCAGCGCCGCCAAAAGCAACTTTCTGGCGCGCATGAGCCATGAGATCCGCACGCCGATGAACGGTGTAATGGGCATGGCGGAACTGCTGGCGGCATCTGACCTGAATCCACAGCAACAAACCTATACGCAGGCCATCTCCCGTTCAGCCAGTACGTTGTTACAGATCATCAATGACATCCTTGATTTATCCAAGATTGAGGCCGGACAGGTAGAACTGGAAAGCAATCCTTTCGTCATCAGGCAGATGATAGATGACTGCCTTGCCTTGATCGCGCCGCAGGCAAAGCAGAAGGGCGTGGAGCTGCTCAGCTCGGTGGACCCGGATATTCCCGATGTAGTGACTGGTGACCGGCTGCGCATCTACCAGGTTCTGACCAACCTCCTGAGCAATGCGCTCAAGTTTACGGCCGAGGGAAGAATCGTGCTGCGCGCGAAAGTCAAATCATCCAGTAACGAGCGTGTGCTGGTGTCCATGGAGGTCGCTGACACCGGCATCGGGATAGAAGCACAGGCACTGGGCCGCGTGTTTGATGCCTTCAGCCAGGCGGATGAAACTACCACCCGCCGCTTCGGGGGTACCGGGCTTGGCTTGTCCATTTGCAAGCAGCTGGTTGAATTGATGGGGGGGCAGATCGGTGTATCCAGCGAACCTGGCACAGGTTCCTCATTTTGGTTTGAGGTCCCGTTGGCAGTGCCACGCGCCGCGCCACAGGCGGACACAGGCCCGGGGTTAGAGGCGGTAAGCGCCGCTGACGCTGCAGGCACCGCCGTCGGCGCAAAACAGCGGGTTCTGGTTGTGGAGGACAACGTGGTCAATCAGATGGTGGCAGAAGGCATTGTCTCGCATCTGGGGTATAAGGTGAGTAAGGTCGCGGACGGGCAGGCCGCTCTGGAGTTGTTGGCGGCCGAACACATAGATCTGGTGCTGATGGATTGTCAGATGCCGGGTATGGATGGCTTCGAAGCCACGCGCCGCATCCGCGCTGCAGAGCAGGGGGACGTTCATCTACCTATCATTGGTCTTACAGCTCACGCCTCAGCTGACGCTCGAGAAGCCTGCCTGGAAGCAGGGATGGACGATTTCGTCAGCAAACCCTGTACCATCAATGAACTGGCGCCGGTGCTGTCGCGCTGGTTGCCGGCAAAGAACGGTGATGGCTCACCGGCAACCTAGTTTTCTCCCGCCAGTACTGTGCAACGTTTGTTGCGCAGCACGCCGCGGACACCCGCGACGGGCACGCCAGGAAAACTGTCCCAGGAACAACGAAGAATGTCTCTACAACTCTTGCTGTTGCCCAGCCAAAATTGAACTATACTCTCTGCGGTTGCCAGCAGTAGGGCATCAGGAATATCTGTTTTTACGCTGTAAAAACAGGGCTAATAATTAGTTATCAGGAGTTTTTTGTATGCTTGACGAGTTCAAAAAATTTGCCATGCGCGGCAACGTGGTTGATATGGCAGTAGGTATCATAATTGGTGGCGCGTTTGGAACCATCGTGAAGAGTCTTGTTGCGGATGTGATGATGCCGCCCATCGGCTTGCTTTTGGGCGGAGTGGATTTTTCCAACCTGTTTCTCACGCTCAAGGAAGGTACCACCGCAGGTCCTTATGCCAGTCTGGCAGCGGCCCAGGAGGCGGGTGCGGTTACCATCAGCTATGGCATTTTTATCAACGCAGTGATCAGCTTTCTGATCGTAGCCTTCGCAGTGTTCCTGCTGATCAAGAGCATCAACAAATTGCAGGCGGAAGAAGAAGAGCCCGAAGCGGAGCCGACTGAGAAAGAATGTCCGTTCTGTCTCTCCAGCATTGCTATCAAGGCGACCCGTTGCCCGGCCTGTACCTCCCAATTGAGTGACGCAGCCTCCTAGACCAGGCATTCCGTTACCCCGCGGCCTTCTGGCCGCATTCTCTCCTTAAGCTTGCTACACTCCGTAGCAGGCTTTTTTATTGGGGACGCAAAACATGTTCGCTCAATCTGGCTTTCGCGCAACGCACTGCCTGGCTATGTTCCTGATGATCTGTGCCCTGTGCTCCCCGGTGGCCTGGTCGCAGACAGTGCCCGCCAACCCATTGGGCGCCGGAGCAACAGCCATTGACCTGGACAGCAGCTTTCAAGCAGACGCCTGGCTGGTCTATACCTACGATATCGATGCCAACGGGCGCGTGGTTGATGCTGCCATAAGGCAGTCCAACGGTGTTCCGGATCTGGAGGCGGAGGTGCTGCGCCAGGTGAACAGTTGGCGCTTCACGCCTGCCCAGCGTGGCGGTAAACCTGTCAGATCCTCCGCCTATCCGGTGGTCTACACCTGGATTCTGGATAAACAACGGGAGATGAGCCCGGAGTTTGCCCGCTTGTACCAGCAGGCCTGGGATCATTATGCCGCCGGGGACTTCGCTGCAGCCGGAGCTATTGCCGCACAGTTGCAGGACTATAGCGGGCGCAATGCATTGGAGGAGGTCAAGTCCCGATTACTGGCGGCGTCCCTGGCGAACCGCAGCGGCGAGGAAATGGCGGAACTGCGCCATCTCAGCCGTATCGTCGATTTCCAGTCCCTGGCCCTGGAAAACCAGTTCCGGCATGTCTATGTGGCGCATGAGCAGTATCTGAAGGTGCTTGATCGCCTGCTCAGCCTGCAGTTGCAAAGTAACATGCTGGCGGATGCTGGCGCCACGCTGGATCAGATGCAAAGCCTGGCGCGTGGAGAGACAATCGTGGAGTCTGCCGCGGAACGCTACCTGGCAGCGGAGAAAACGCTGCAGGCAGCGGCCGAGTTTACCGTAGAGGGTGAACTGCTGGCGCTGTATCCCAAGGGCCCCGCTGCCTGGCGAACCGGGCTTACGCACAGGACATTCCACCTTGGTGACGTGCATGGCAGGGTCGCCGCTGTATATCTGGTTTGTGCCCAGGCCGAACGCTCGCTGGCATGGCCGGCGATAGAGCACTGGGTGGTGCCCGTCGGTTGGTCTGACTGCCAGATCGATATCTCCGGTACAGGGGGCACGCGCGTGGTACTGCATCAGCTGAGGTCCCGCTAGCGTGGTTTAACAAAAGTTCATAGAACTTATGTTAAGCCACACTAGTTTTCAGGCGCCCAGCAGTTCTTTCACCCGCTTGCGGTAACCGCGGCTGACTTTGAGTTGGGCTCCACCTTCCAGTGACAACATGTACTCACCGTTGCCCAGTGTCTGTGCTCCGGCAACGCGGTCTGCGTTGATGATGGTAGAGCGGTGTATGCGCAGGAACCGCTGCGGATCAAGCATGGCTTCCAGTTGTTTCATGGTGATGCGCATGATGTGTGTTTTACCTGCGGCGTGAATACACATGTAATCGCCGGCAGCGTCCACCCAGATAATGTCGGCTGTTTTTACCAGATGTATGTCCGCGCCGTCCTTGATCACCAGTTTATCCGGCCATTGCTTTGACTCACTTTGTTCCTGCGCCATGGCTTCGATAGAGGCAGCGCTGGCTCCGGTCAAGCCCATCATCAGTTCCATCAGCCTGCCCTTGGTACGCTCCGACTCTTCCTGGGCGCGGTGCGCAACAGCGCGATCTATGGCTTCGTGCAGGCGGTCGTCGTCTATCGGCTTGAGTACATAGTCCACGGCATGCACTTTGAATGCGTCAACAGCGTACTGGTCAAAGGCTGTCACAAAGATGATCATTGGCATCTGTTCAGCCTGCAGTTGCCGAACCACGTCAAAGCCGCTTATGCCCGGCATCTGTATATCCATGAATACCAGGTCTGGCGAATGCTCTGCTATAGCCTCCAGCGCCTGCTGTCCGTTGGCACATTCGCTGACTACGTCAACGCCCGGTATGTGCTGCAGCCGCAATGCAAGGCCGCGGCGGGCCAGGGATTCATCGTCTACGATGATGGCTTGCAAGTTGTTCATGACGCCCGGTTGCCGTATTCGAGAGGGATGAGTATGTTGATGGTCAGACCGTGAGGGTCTGTCCTGGCAAGTTCAAATGACTGGGCCTGACCATAGATTTCCTTGAGACGTTCCTGGCAGTTGACCAGGCCAACACCTTTGTGTTCCTTGTTGGCCCCGACAGGCTGTTCTGAATCTGCAAGCCCGGGGCCGGTGTCCGCCACCTGCAAGAAGAGCTGCTGGCCCTGCTCTGCGGCGGTAACGCTGATCAAGCCGCCGTCGACTGCGCCGGCAATGGCATATTTGATTGCGTTTTCCACCAGGGGCTGTAGCAGCAGGCTGGGCATCAGTGCGTCGCTCACTGACTGCTGTACTGAAAAATGCAGCTGCAGTCTCTCATCGAAGCGCACTTTCTCGATATCCAGATACAGCCGCAGTGCTTCCATCTCTTCTGCCACCGAGACTTTCTGCATAGGGTCGTTATCCAGCGTGTAGCGCAAGAAACGGCTGAGACGGGTGACCATTACGTTGGCCAGTTCGTTGTTCTTGTCCAGTATCAGCGTGGAAATGGCGTTCAGGGTGTTGAACAGGAAGTGCGGATTGAGCTGATAGCGGAGCATCTTCAACTGGGCTTCATGCGCCATGGAAAGGGCCTTCAGTACGCGCTCTTTTTCATCCTGGGCGAGCATGTAATTCTTGATACCGAAATACAGTGCACTCCACACCATCATTACCCAGAACGCTGATACAGCACCGTCAAAGTACGACAACAGCTCCATGCCGTGCTGTTCTGTGGCCTTGCGCTCCTCAGGGTACAGGTAGTGAAACAGTGTGCTGCGCGCGGACATCCATATCAGGCCCGCTGCATAGGAGCCGGCCACAATGGCGATGATCCGTCGTGTGATCTCCATTTCCCACATGTGGCGGTACAGCGCGCGCAGCGCCAGCGTCAGCAGCATGCCCAGGGTGGCGACGGCAGGCAGGTAGAGGTAGTAGTTCTGCGGCGGCTTGCCCCACATGATCACGCCCAGGTAGAACGACATGGCCCAGCCGCTCCAGCCGGCAAGCTGCAGTAGCCAGAATAACTGACGTTTATCCTTGAGGGTCTGATTCAGTTTCATGCGCTCATTATACCTGCGTACAACCCCTCTCCGTGGCAGTTCGTCGCAGCGCAGCGACTGTTTGTCTCAGAGCGTGCTCTGCTGTTGCTTCTGCTGCGCCTGCCACAAGGCTGCATAGCTGCCTTGTTGCTGCAGCAACTGTTCATGGTTTCCAGACTCCACAATGCGGCCCCCCGAAAGCACGACAATGCGGTCCGCGTCGACCACCGTGGACAGTCTATGGGCAATAACCAGAGAGGTGTGCCCCCGGGAGATTTCCTGCAAGGCACGCAGGATAGCCTGCTCGGAGTGGCTGTCCAGAGACGACGTGGCTTCGTCGAACACCATTATGGGGGGGCGTTTGAGTATTGTTCGGGCAATCGATACGCGCTGTTTCTCGCCGCCTGACAGTTTGAGGCCCCGCTCGCCGACCAGGGTATCCTGCCCCCGAGGTAGTGAAGCGATAAAGGCGTCCAGATGGGCCAGCCTGATCGCCTCGGCGACGTCTTCGTCACTGGCATCAGGGTTACCATAACGCACGTTTTCGAAAATACTGTCGTTAAACAGCACGGTGTCCTGCGGCACGATGCCGATAGCGCGACGCAGGCTGGCCTGGGTGAGCCCGGCGATGTCCTGACCGTCGATGGTGATGCAGCCTGAGTCCGGATCGTAGAAGCGAAACAGCAGCTTTACCAGGGTGGACTTGCCAGAGCCACTGGGCCCCACTACGGCCACTTTTTCGCCCGGGCCTATGTCGAGGTTGACGCGGTCGAGAATCTGCCTTTCGGGGTCATAACCAAAGCTGACATTGTGGAAGCCAATCGCGCCTTCGCGTAATGTCAGCGCCTGCGCGTTGGTACGATCCACCACAGCCGGCTTGATAGCCATCAGTTCAAACAGGTTCTCTATGTTGGCCATGGAACCTTTTATTTCGCGAAACACAAAACCCAGAAAGCCCAGCGGCAGAAACAGCTGAATCATGAACTGATTGATCAGGATGAAGTCACCGAGAGTGATGTCTCCATTCTTCACCTGCCAGGCGGCGAGGCCGATCATGGCAGTTTGCGAGACAGCAATTATCAGCGCCTGTCCGCCGTTCAGTCCGAACAACGAAAGACGGTTCTTGCGCCTGGCCATTTCCCAGCGCGCCAGTTCCTTGTCGTAGCGCTGGGCCTCGAAGGCTTCATTGGTAAAGTACTTCACGGTTTCGAAGTTGAGCAGGCTGTCTACAGCGCGGGTGTTACTGGCTGAGTCTGCAGCGTTCATCTCTCTGACAAACTGGGTGCGCCATTCCGTAGCACGCAGGGAGAACAAGCCGTAGCTGACCACGGCAACCAGTGTGATTACGGCAAAGTCGGGCCCATAGTTGAACAACAGGATGCCCACAACCATGGTAATTTCAAAGAGAGTGGGGGCGATATTGAACACGAAAAATCGCATCAAAAAGCTGATGCCAGTGGTGCCGCGTTCGATGTCGCGGGCGAGTCCGCCGGTGCGGCGACCCAGGTGGTACTCAAGGTCCAGGGCGTGAACGTGGCGAAATACCTGCAGCCCTATTCGGCGCATGGCACGTTCCGTCACCCGTCCAAAAATGGTATCGCGTAATTCACCAAAGAACACGTTGGCGAAGCGCGCGCCGCCATAGGCGAGAACCAGCCCCAACAGCATGGCCGGTGCCAGTTGCGCTACTTCGGCGCCATCCAGCGCGTCGACCAGGTGTTTGAGCAGAAACGGTATGGTGAGAATGGCGCCTTTGGCAAGCACCAGGCAGACCAGGGCCAGCAATACCCGGTAGCGGGACTCCAGCAGGTAGGGGATGAGGTGTTTGATAATACGCCAGTTGATTCTGGCGTCGGGGTCGGCATCGTGTTGGCTATGGCGCATGGGGTAGCAGTGTACGGGGTTTCGGCGCTGCGGTCAGTCCATTCACTTGCGCCCGATGCGCATTGTTGCCGTCAAACCGCCACCATCCTGCGGCGCAGGAAGGCAATCTGCGTTGCCAGTGGCAGGTCCTTGGGGCACATGTCCTCGCAACCGAGCAGGGTCATGCAGCCGAATACCCCAACGTCATCGCCTACCAGTTCATAGAAGTCAGCGTCGTCGCGTTCATCGCGCGGGTCCAGGCGGAAACGGGTGATCTGGTTCAGCCCTACCGCGCCAACAAAGTCCTCGCGCATCTGCGCCGTGCCGCAGGCGGCGATGCAGCAGCCGCATTCAATACAGCGCTCGAGCTCGTACAACTGTTGGGCCAGCTCCGGCTCCATGGGCGTCTCCAGCGCATCCACGTCCACGGTATCCAGCCCCTGCGCATGTACCCAGGTCTCCAGCCGCTCGGAGATGCCACGCATCCATTTGCCAGTGTTGACCGAAAGGTCTGCAATCAACTCGAAACCGGGCAGGGGTGCCAGCGTAATGTCTTCTGGCAGGTCGCGGGTGAGGGTGCGGCAGGCAAGCCCGGGACGACCATTGATGATCATGCCGCAGCTGCCACAAATGCCGGCGCGGCAGACAAAGTCGAACGCCAGCGATGGGTCCTGTTCCTCACGGATGACGTTGAGCGCGACGAAAAGGGTCATGGAATCGGCTTCTTCCAGCTCGAAAGTCTGCATGTTGGGGGTAGAGTCCGGATCTGCCGGGTTGTGGCGAAGCACGCGGATCTTCAGCGTGCGCAACGCCTTGACGGGGATGGTGCTCATTCGCTGCCTCCCAGGCGCTGGTTCCGGGTGCGGAAAGTTTGCGGCAGCAGATGCAGAAAGGGCATTAGCAGTTGCTGGCGTTGGTGTCGATCTGTTGCGCCGGCCTCAGCGAGCAGCGTATCTATCTGTAGTTGTCGCTTTGCCGTGTCGGGGTGCTCTATGTAGTCGCGCGCGCCATAGCCGCGCCAACCTGGCGGTAACTCCATGTTCATAATATTCAGCGGTTCGTAGTCAATCGTAGGTAAGCAGTCCTCCGCCGCCGGCCAGCTGGCCAGGGTGCGTTGCATCCATTGCCTGTCGTCGCGCTGTGGGAAATCCTCGCGGAAATGTGCGCCTCGACTCTCGGTGCGCAATAGCGCGCCCCGCGCTACACACAGTGCCAACTTGAGCATGCGCGGCAGACGGTAGGCGGCCACCAGTTCCGGGTTGGGCCCGCGCGCTGCGCTGCGCAATCCGACCCGTCCGGCACGCAGGTGCAATTGCTGCAGCGCGTCTACTGCCTGCTGTAGCGTCTCGCCGCTCCGGAAGATTCCTACTTTCTCTGTCATGGTCTGCTGCATCAGGCGGGTCAGCTCCACTGCGCTTTCACCGCCGCTATTGTCGGCGATGGTATCGAGCTTGCGTGCCTCCCGTCGCAGGAAGTCATCAGCCAGGGAAGTGGAAAGCTGCAGCTGACCCTCGGCCGAGGCACAGAAGTCGGCCATCGCCTCGCCGACGATCATGCCTGCAACGACCGTTTCCGCCACGGAATTTCCACCCAGCCGGTTGAAGCCGTGCATGTCCCAGCAGGCTGCTTCACCGACCGCAAACAGCCCCTGCAGTTGCGGGCTTTGTCCATGGGCATTGGTGCGCACGCCGCCCATGGAATAGTGCTGCGCCGGACGCACCGGAATCAGTTCACTGGCGGGGTCTATGCCGAGGAAATACTGGCAGATCTCTTTGACCTCCCTGAGCTGGGTGTTGATGTGGTCCGCCCCCAGCAGGCGGATATCCAGCCACAGGTGCTCGCCAAAGCGGCTGCTGGCACCGTGACCGGCCGCGATATGTTGCTCCATGCGCCGCGACACCACATCGCGAGAGGCCAGTTCGCGTTTCTCGGGCTCATAGTCGGGCATAAAGCGGTGTTCATTGCCGTCCAGCAACAGGCCGCCGTCACCGCGACAGCCCTCGGTCACCAGAATCCCGGCAGGGAAAATGCCAGTGGGGTGAAATTGCACTGCCTCCATATTGCCCAGGCTGGCCATGCCGGTTTCCAGCGCGATGGCCGCGCCCATGCCCTCGTTGATGATGGCGTTGGTGGACACCCGGTATATACGGCCGAAGCCGCCGGTGGCAATACAGGTTGCCTTGGCCATGTAGGCTATCAGCTCTCCGGTCATCAGGTTGCGCACTACAGCACCGCAGCAGCGCTGGCCATCGTGAATCAGCGCCATGGCCTCGGTGCGCTCGTGCACCGGAATGCCGGCGGCAATAGCCTGGTTGCTCATGGCATACAGCATGGCGTGACCGGTGCCATCAGAGACATAGCAGGCGCGCCACTTGGCTGTGCCGCCGAAATTGCGGCTGGTAATCAGGCCGTGAGCCGCGTCATCTTCCGTGACGGTCCTCTTCTTACCGTCCTCTGTAATGCTGTGTTCACCGCGTTGTACCCGGCTCCAGGGCACGCCCCAGGCGGCCAGTTCACGAATGGCTTTGGGTGCCATGTGGGCGAACATGCGCACGACGTCCTGGTCTGCTCCCCAATCGGAACCCCGCACGGTGTCAGCGAAGTGCAGGTCCTCGTTGTCACCCGCACCACCCAGGCAGTTGCCCAGGCTGGCCTGCATGCCGCCCTGGGCTGCAGCGGAGTGGGAGCGTTTGGCTGGTACCAGGCTGAGTACAATCACCTCGTTGCCCCGGCGACGCGCGCCTATGGCAGCGCGTTGGCCGGCCAGGCCACCGCCGATAACCAGCACATCGGTATAGATAATCTGCATTCAGTGTGCCTCAGTCCCGGTTGGGGCCATGTAGCGCTCTCCGGCAAAAGGCGCGTGCTCTGCGCCAATGCGCATATAGGTGACCAGCGATGCCGTGCCCAGACACAGGTAAAAGGCCACTATGCAGTACAGCGCGAGACGAATACGCCCGCGCCAAAGCCCGGAGGTTGCAGCGGAAAACGGCCCCCATTTCATGGCCAGGCGATAGACGCCAATGCCTGCATGCACGTGCACGATCAACAGCAATGGCGCATACACTAACCAGAAGCGGCCGCTCCAGATGCGATCCGCAGACGCATAGGGGCCGATGTTGTCTGGCTGCACCAGCACGACCAGCAGGTGCGCGGATGCCAGGAAAAAAAGCAGAAAGCCGGTAATGACCTGAACGGCCCACAGCGTGGTGTCCATGTGGCGAACGCTTGCCAGGTGGTGGTTAAAGCGCTGGTACTGGCGGTAGCTGGCGGGGAACTTGCGCAGCGCCAGCAGCGCGTGCAGTGCTATCAGCAGTAGAAGCACCGCTGCTGCGGCGGACACCAGCACAGGGTAGGGTTTGCCGAAAATATGCTCGCCCTCGAACATTTTCGTCACCCAGAGCATGGCATCCTTGCCCAGAAGGATACTGGACTCGAAGAACATATGGCCCCATATGAACAGCACCAGCAACAAGCCGGAGCCGCTCTGTAACAGGTCCAGACGCGCTGGCCAGCGATTGAGCTTGTGATCCATAACAAGGCTGGAAGTGATGACGTTGTCGTTATTCTAGACAAGCCGGCGCCAATGCGCCCTTGTCATGGCTCAAGAAATTACGTGATCGCAGGAAGGATTGGCCTTCTGTATACTCCCTGAACCGTGTTGTTACGGTAATCAGCGCAACGAGTGTGGCCATGAGCGAGCAAAAACTTATCCCCACAGTACAGGTAGCCAGTGGGGAAAAATTCGTTAATGACAAAGGCATTACCGCCATCAAGGACGGTATCAAATCCAGCGCCGCCGGTGGTGAGCGCCTGGCCAAGCCGGACTGGCTGCGGATACGCGTGCGCGGCGGCAAGACCTTCGACAAGGTCAGGGACATTGTGCACGAGCACCGTCTGGCGACAGTCTGTGAGGAAGCCAAGTGCCCGAACATGAGCGAATGCTGGAGCTCCGGTACCGCCACCATCATGCTGCTGGGCGACGTGTGCACCCGTGCCTGTCGCTTCTGCGCGGTCAATACCGGCAACCCCAGGGGTTGGCTGGACCCCGAGGAACCAGCCAACACAGCTCGTTCTGTGCAGCTGATGAACCTGAAGTACGTGGTACTCACCTCGGTAAACCGGGACGACCTCGCCGATGGTGGGGCAGGGCAGTACGCTGCCTGCGTGCGCAAGGTGAAGGAAGTCAATCCGGACACCGCGGTAGAAGCGCTCACACCTGACTTCCTCGGTGTGCTGGCAGACGTGGAAACTGTGGTCGACGCGGGTATTGAAGTGTTTGCACAGAACGTGGAAACCGTAAAACGGCTCACCCACCCGGTGCGCGATCCTCGTGCCAGCTACAGGCAGACTCTGGACGTGCTCGCCCACGCCAAGCAACACCGTCCGCAGGTGCTGACCAAAACCAGCCTGATGCTGGGCCTGGGCGAGACAGAAGCTGAAATTCTTGAGTGCATGGACGACCTGCGTGCGGCCAACGTGGACATTCTCACTTTCGGGCAGTACCTGCAGCCCACTGCCAACCATTACCCAATAGACCGCTATGTGACGCCTGAGGAGTTTGAGACTTATCGTCAGTGGGGCCTGGAAAAGGGCTTTCTGGAAGTGGTGTCCGGTGTCTTCGTGCGCTCCAGCTACCGTGCTGAGCAGGTTTTGCAGAAGAATAACGTCGGTTTGTAACTAGCCCGGACGCGCCCTCCCTGGCGCGGCCAGCATGCCGCCAGTCAGTTTTGCTCGTCCTGCTTGCCGGTTACCTTGGCGAGGCTGTTGTTGATCTGCATGGCCCAGCTGTTGAATACGCGCTGCACGTCGGCCCGGTTGGACACGCTGTTGTTGAGGCCCCAGTGGCTGGAACTGGAACGCGCATCCTTGAACAGTGCCAGCACCTCGCCAGTCTGGGAGTCGCCCAGTGCAACGGCAACTGCGATCGTGCCAGCGCCCTCTGTCACCACGTAGCTGCGCCCCGCCGGCCGTGAGCGGTTGTCATCCTTTGCCGCCGAGGGTGCGATGGCGGTAATCATCGCGGCGATCTCCAGCACATCATCGCCAGGCTTTGTGGCCAGTGGAAAGTCGCCACGTTCCTGCAATTGTTTCTCCATAGCGTTATGGAACAGTTGCTGCAGGGTCTGCTTGTCCTTGTCGGTCAGCTCCCAGTCGCGTCGGTTGCTGCGCGCATTGCTCTGGTCCGGTTGTATGATTTCCACGTTGTCGACACCCAGAGGCTCAATCAAAACCCGGCGGTAGCGACTGAAGTCAGCGGCCGGGTCGACGTAGGCGAGCTGGGCGCGGCTGTTGTCTATGCGATGCAGGTTGCCCGCAATGACGT
The DNA here is from genome assembly GCA_030431585.1 of Gammaproteobacteria bacterium. GTDB lineage: Bacteria > Pseudomonadota > Gammaproteobacteria > Pseudomonadales > Halieaceae > Halioglobus. The sequence goes on from JAUIIQ010000017.1 coordinate 29,217, forward strand.
CTGCGTCCTCGCCGGTTTGTACTGTAGGTGAGTTGCTGCAGGCGGTGAGCAGGGTGGCCGCGCCAGCAACGAGGATGAAGTGTCTGATCATGATGCAACCTTCTGTTTTAGTGGTTTGCCGTGGTTAACGTGACACAATATGCAGCATGGTGCCAGAATCCTCAATAACCCCCTGCAGACTTTCTGCCCGGCCGGTGCTGGGCGTGTCGCTGCACAATGTGTGGGTACTGCGCCTTGATCTGCTCGGTGGTGCAGCGCCCGGTAATAAAGTGTTCAAGTTACGTCACCAGTTGCGTCGTGCCAGGGAGGCCGGTGTACGGCGTATTGTCAGCTTTGGCGGCGTCTGGTCCAACCACCTGCATGCCCTCGCTGCTACCGGAGCCGAGTTGGGCCTTGAAACGGTAGGCGTGGTGCGCGGCGCGGAGATGGAAACACCGATGCTGGCAGATGCACGCCGCTGGGGTATGCAGCTTGTTCCGGTGTCCCGTGCGCAATATCGGCAGCGACATGAGCCTTCCTGGTGGCGTGAACTGGAACAGCGCTTCGGCCCCTGCCTGGTGATTCCCGAGGGGGGTGGCAACGCAGAGGGCGTGCTGGGCTGCCTCGACATTGCGCACATGATCAATGCTGCACAACAGCGTTTCAGTCGCATTTTGGTGGCGGTAGGTAGCGGCACCACGCTCGCCGGAATGGCGGCGGGGCTGGCGCCGCACAATCAGTTGTTTGGGGTGTCTGCGCTCAAGGGAGCGAACGATCTGGAGCAACGGGTACAGGACGCCCTGGATGAGTGTGCGCTGCCGGCCCGATGCAACTGGCAGATCCTGCACGATGCCCACTGCGGTGGGTTCGCTCGTACCAGCATTGATCTGCGGCAGTTCATGCTGGAGTTTGAGCAGGTGCAGGCTGTCCCCCTGGAGCCGGTGTATACCGGCAAGCTGGTGTATGCGGCCTTTCGCCGCATTGCCAGTGGCGAGTGGTCGTCGGGCGAACCGATGTTGGTCGTGCACAGCGGTGGCTTACAGGGTCGCAGAGGTTACGATTGGCTGGCTCCGCAGGCGTAGTTTGCAGGGCTGAAGCAGGGCTCAGTCATCCAGGCCGGGGCAGTCCAGGCCACCCTTCCGGCACCAGGAACAGGCGTTTTTGCTCTACGCCTGCCAGATTGGTAACGGCAAACTGTGTGGGCCTGGCGAGGCTTTGCGCCGTGTAGCTGGCGCACAGTTCGTCGCGGCCAAGCAGGCCCTCTTCTGCCGCTGCTATGGGCGCCAGCCATTGCTCGCGTTGCAACGGCCGGTAACGTGCGTCCGTCTTTGCGGCCATGGCAGGCAAGGTATCTATTCGGCTCCATTCATGTAGACGGTTGCTGTCATTGAAGCCTGGTGGCGACAGCGGGGTGGTATCGATGTGGCGATACAGCCTGCCCTTGAGTTCGACTTCCAGCAAGGGTTCAGATACGCCCAGTGCCGCCAGCGCGGCGACTCCCGAGGGATGCCTGGAGAGCTGTATCTGGTGTTCCAGCAGGCGTGCGAGCTTCAGGTCCAGCCTGTCGTGTGCGTTTGGGCCCAACCAGACCCCTGGTTTCCCTGCAGTTACAGATGCTCCGCTACAGTGCAGGTAGAACTTGACCGCCAGCTCGAGGTGCACCGGGCGTTCTCGCTGGTGGCAGTAGTAGATGCAGTCAAATTCCCCTACCGTCTGGTTGCCGTCCCGCACCGGCAGATTGTGGGCGAGCAACTCCACTGCGCTGTCCTGTTGCAGGAAAAACTGCCACAGAGACTCAAAATACAGGCCCAGGCGCGTACTGTGCCGCCGAGACAGATGCGCCAGCAGGGCGTTGGGCTCCCTGTCGAGCTTCAGCAGCCAATCGCGACGGGTGGGAGT
>JAUIIQ010000214.1 GCA_030431585.1 Gammaproteobacteria bacterium
CGATTTCGAGCTGGATCTACGCACCGAAATGACGGTGCAGGCCACTGCGGTTGGGGACCTGCTGCTGCGCACTACCGGTGCCGGCATGCTGAACGCTCTGGCGCTGCCCAGCAGTTTTCAGCCCGCGCAGCTCAAGCGTGACGCTGGTTTGCGGGGTTACTACCAGCGCAAGGCCAGCAAGGCGGACGCAGATGCTTTTTTCAAGCGCCCCGACTCGTCGCGAGTGACGGTGACATCATCCAGTGCCGGACCGATGCGTTTTCGACCAAAGGATGGCAGCTGCCGCCTGCTCAGTTTTGACAGCCCGTTCCGGACCGTCAATCCAAAGATGCGCGAGGTTTACCCAAAGCACAAACGCAACATGCGTGCTGTGGCACAGCACTGGCGGCACGACGATGGCCCCAGGCCGACCATCGCTGTGATCCACGGGTTCATGGCAGACCCATACTGGCTGAACCGCATGTTTTTTGCACTGCCCTGGTTCTACCAGCAGGGCTACGACATCCTGCTGTATACGCTGCCCCACCATGGCAAGCGGGCGTCGCGCCTGTCGCCTTTTAGCGGGCACGGTTTTTTCGCCAACGGCACCGCTCACGTGAGCGAATCCTTTGCTCATGCAGTGCATGATTTCCGCATTTTTCTCGATTATCTGCAGTCGGAGGGTGTCAGCAAGGTGGGGGTCACCGGTATCAGCCTTGGTGGCTATACCTCGGCGCTCCTGGCATCAGTAGAAGAACGGCTGGAATTTGCTATTCCCAATGTTCCGGTGGTCAGCCTGGCGGACCTGGTATTGGAGTGGTTTCCGCTGAACCTGTCGATCAAGGGCATGCTCAAGGCCACGGGCACCAGTGTGCGCGACGTTCGTCATGAAATGGCGGTGCATTCTGCTCTCACCTACCAGCCTAAGTTGCCGCGGGAAAGGCTGATGGTTATCGCCGGTGCCGGCGACAGACTGGCCCCTCCCAAGCACGCGCGACTGCTCTGGGACCACTGGGATCGGCCGCGTATTCACTGGTTCCCGGGCAACCATCTGGTACATCTGGACAAAGGCAAGTATTTGAAGGAAATGGCGTCATTCATGCGCGAGATTGAGTTCGATCGCATGTAATGGCGTGGCCTCGTGCGGCTTAGCCTCTGGGCATCAACGCCAGTTGCCGGGAGAGGGCCACAATGCGACCGCTGGCGTCCCATACTTCTCCGTCCTCCTCCAGTACACCACCGGAAATGAAGCGCGTGCTGAACTTGCAGCGCAGCCAGCCAGGTTCCGGGATGCCCCGGATCTGCGTGGTCATTTCCAGGGTCGGCACCCAATTCACCGGCAGATTGGCATTGAACACGGTGGGTGGAAAAGCATCGGCAATCAACATCAGGCTGAAAGCGTCCATGGGTTCATCGTCCAACAGGCGAATCCAGCCGCGCACCAGGGGGCGACCACTGGGGCGCCCCCTGGCAAAGTTGGCGTCCTCGGGGTGCAGGCGCATATCAACCCTGCCCATCATCGGCGGTGGAAAACCCCGCTCATCAGGCACCACTCGCGGACAGTCCTCCGGTGCGGGAAGCTCCGGTGGCTGGGCGTCCACCAACACTGCCCCGTCCACGCTCTCCAACTCGCTGAAGCTGCCCAGCAATTCGAGAATCTGACGCTGCGGTCCCGACATCGAGGCGCGCACCGTGGTGAAGCCCTTTCCTGTCTTGATAATGTGGGGCTCAACAGTGACTTCACCCACTTTCCCCGGCGACAGGAAGTGAGCGGTCACTGTTACCGGATGAGGCCGGCTCGCAGCGGCCATGGCACGTGCTCCCAGCGCCATCAGGTAGCCGCCGTTGGCATTGCCCTGGATGTCCCAGCCCGGGGCGATTTGCCCTTTAAAGCAGTCGCCGGAAGCGGTGACAGCGGAGTCGATGGCGAAAGTCATTGCGCATTTCCTTGCGTAAATTAATGCGTTCTATTTTGAAATGTAATTCGCGGGGAGTCAAAGCACCCCGGTGCTGCGTCGATATCGATACAATGACAGTGCCGTGCTGGCGCCCAGTACCAGCGCGCAGCCAAGCAATTTTTCTGTGGTGACTTCCTCTTGCAGGAAGATAACGCTGCCGGCCAGTGCGCCCGGCAGGTAAAGGTAATAGATCATGCTTGAGTAGATGGCCGGTAATTCAGTGCTGGCTTTTACCCAGAGGCCGTGGGATATCACCGTGCACAGGAGGCCCAGCACCGCCAACTGGTAGACGTCGGTGGTCGACAGGTCCCAGTTTGCGCGGCCCCAGAAGGGCAGGAATATCAGCGTAGCAAAAAAGAACTGGCCCCAGGTTCGCTCCAGCGTGCCAACGGCGCTGGCGCGCTGGTGCAGCAGCGGCAGGGCGGCATAGAGCAGAGCGCTGAGCAAACCTATAGCGATGCCCAGCGCGGTATTGTTGCCAAAAGACAACTCAGGGGCGACGATGACGCAGCCGGCAAAACAAACAAGAATGGCCAGCCATTCCAACGCGGTTACCCGCTCGCCATTGAACAGATAAGCCAGCACCAGATACTGGCCGCTGAAAGTGATGATGGTCAGCGCAGCTATAGCTGCGGTGGCCAGCTTGATACTCATGAAGTAGGTCAGCCAGTGCAGACCAAAGACGCAGCCAATCACGACCAGTTGCAGCCACTGTTTCCGCGACAGCCGCAAAAGCTTCCCCCGCAGCAGTATCAGCGGAGTGAATGCGAAAACGGCAATACATAACCTGGCAATACCCACGGCGTATTCGTTTGCCGAGGTAGACTTCACCAGAACCGGTACGGCGGACATGGTGAGTACCGCGATAAGACCAATAAGAATGAGTCTTGCCTGAGGCATAAGCAACTAACGCAAGGGTAAGCGGGCGGGAGATGATAACGCCATGGAGTCTGGGGGCAAGCAGTTTCGGGCCGATAGAGCATGGGTGTTTTACTTGGACAGGCCCGCGCCTATACTCGTGCATGAATAGTCAGGGAGCGGACGCCAATATGACATTATCAATCAGCAGCAGTGGTCAGTCCTGTGGAGCCCGGGTCACAGGAGTCGATTTGTCGCGCCCTCTGGATGAAGAGCAGGTGGCGGCGATACGTCAGGCCTGGCTGGAGCACCTGGTCCTGGCTTTCCCCGGTCAGTCCATGACCGACGACGATCTGGAGCGCTTCACACTCTACTTCGGTCCATTTGGAGATGACCCGTTCATTGCGCCAGTACCAGGCAGGCAGCACGTGATAGCTGTGCAGCGTAAAGCGGATGAAACAACCTCTATTTTTGCCGAGCAGTGGCATACCGATTGGAGCTTTCAGGCAACACCGCCGCAAGGAACCTGCCTGTATGGCATTACTATCCCGCCGCAAGGGGGGGATACGCTTTTTGCGGACCAAATCAGCGCCCTGGCGCAGATGCCTGCAGGCCTGCGGCAGCGGCTGGAAGGCAAGCTGGCAGTGCATTCAGCCGTGCTGGGCTACTCGCCGGACGGCGTACTGGGCAACGATGACAAGGCGGCTGGGCGAAGCATGGATATCAGGCCTTCGGAAGAAGCCGCAGCGACTCAATTGCATCCATTAATACGCACCCATCCAGAGACGGGTAAAGAGGGTCTTTACGGTGCGCTTGGTTACATCATTGGTATAGATGGTATGGAGGGCGAGGAAGAGAGCGCACTGTTGACCGAACTGTATAACTGGCAGACACGTGAAGAGTTCCAGTATCGCCACCAATGGCAAGCCGGAACCTTATTGATGTGGGATAACCGCAGCGTCCTGCATCGGGCTACAGGCGGCTTCGAGGGTTATGACCGCCTGCTGCATCGCACCACCATAGGCGCTGCCTGATCACTGCAGTGCAACGGGACATTTACAGAGGAGGGGCCGCTTTGGCTGTAGAACAACCATCAGGGGGACTGGACGCCTTTACCCGCCGCTACCTGATCGTCCTGGCCTCGCTGATCGCTGCAGCATTGCTTTGGTGGCTTGTAAGCCAGGATTCTCGCGTCGCGCAAATCAACGCTGCCCTGCGGGCGGATGAACAACTCTCAGCTTACCCGTATGTGTTTCGTGTGCTGACTCTGGAAAACGGCGTCGCACAGGTGAGCAGCCCGCGTTCGGCCCAGATGTCGGCGATACAGGGCCTGCGCATTATGTTTCCCGCGTTGCAGCAGGCAAGCGCCGTCTCCGCCGAGATGATGGCGGCACAGGAAGAGCTGGCGCGCCTGCAGTCGCATGCCAGTGACATCGTGTCCCGGCATGAGGACGTGCGTCAGGTGCGTTGGGTGTTGGACGAACAATGGTTGGCCAGGTACGGCGTCTACGTACAATAGGCTTCGTTGATGACCTGTATCATGGCGCGGAATGTGAAGTTCTGGCAGCCTTGCAAGCATGCGCAAGACCAGTGAATTGCTATGGCAGGATGTTCAGCATCAGCAGTTGTTTGAGATACTGGAGCTGATAAATCATGCCGACTCGGGCCCGGACATAGTCCTCCGATTGCAGCAATATACAGAAACGCATTTCACCCTCGAAGAACGGTATATGGAAGCTGTGGCGTATCCCGGGATGGATACGCACAAGCGCGCTCATGACGTGTTTCGGGATGAGATCGCGACGCTCCTGGAGTCTGGAGAAGAGATTGATGACTGCTCCAGACAAGTCATATCGACCTATCTTACCGAGTGGCTGAAGCGGCATGTGTTCGGCACCGATAAGGAACTCGAGGCATTCATTCTGGCTTCGGCAGTCAAGTAGTCGCTCTTCAGGGAGCTGTCAGGCTTCGGGTTAACGCCAGTGTCGGTCCACCTCTGTTGATCCTGATCAATGCCCGAAGAGCGCCATACTTTAAGATGTATATTATATGCATTATTATGTGCCGGTGGTGGCCACCTGTGCGTAACCCACGAAGGAGAGCGGTATGCAGCGGAAGACGAGTTATCTGGCTATGGTGTCAGGCATCCTGGCGACAACGCTGGCCAATGGCGCATCGGCGCAGGAAAGCGTGTCCGAACAGTTCTCCAAAGCGATCAGCGAAGGCAGTGTCAAGCTGGACCTGCGTTACCGCTTTGAAAATGTGGATGACGATGCCTTTGACAAAGACGCCAACGCATCAACCCTGCGCAGCAGAATCACCGTGCAGTCTGGAATGGTAGGTGCTTTCAGTGCGCTGGCAGAGTTTGACAATGTCAGCCATATAGGCAGCGACAATTACAATTCCACCGCCAATGGCGTGACAGATCGTCCGGTGGTAGCTGACCCGAAAGGTACTGACATAAACCAGGCCTGGCTGCGATATGGTAATGCGGATGCCTACGGCGCGTACGGCCGCCAGCGGATTATTCATGGTAATCAGCGCTTTGTAGGCGGCGTTGCCTGG
>JAUIIQ010000215.1 GCA_030431585.1 Gammaproteobacteria bacterium
GAACGGCAAGTTCGTGGTGACCGGCTGCGGCGGATTCTGCGGTAGTCTCCAGCCAGACAAACCCGGCTATTCCAACAGCATGAATGAATCCCTCAAGCTGGGGTACGCCGTGATCCAGACTGACGGTGGGCACTGGGCCGATAGCTGGGATACAGACTGGGCTATTGCCGACCCACAGGCCCTGCAACTCTACGCCGGGGCATGGATGCCGCTTGCGGTCGCCAGCGGCAAGGCATTCGTGAAGCAGTACTACCAGAACGCCCCGGACAGAACCTATTTTTCCGGCTGCTCCAACGGCGGGCGCCTGGGCATGGTCGCTGCGCAGCGCTACCCTCGCCTGTTCGACGGTATTGCGGCCGGCGGAGCGATCTTCGACCTGACCGGTAACGCAGGCGTCCACGGCCTGTGGAAGCTGCAAACCACCCTGGATGAGGACGGCAGGGAAATAATCGACCAGGCCAAGCTGACGCTGCTCAACGCACACGTGATGCAACAATGTGATGAATTGGACGGCGTTGAAGATGGCGTTGTTTCCCGGCCTGCGCTTTGCCAGCCGGATGTGGACAGCCTGCTCTGCGAGGGCACCGCGGCAGGGACCTGCTTTACCAGCAGCGAGGTAAATGCGATCAAACGGCTCTACCAGGGCGCCACCGTCGATGGGAAAACACTATTCCCGGGCATTCCTCCCGGGTCAGAAAGCCTTTGGTCCCGCTGGATTGTGGGCTCGAATGACAACCCCGCCTGGGGTACACGCGCCTCAGAGGGAAACCTGAGACTGACCTACGGCATTCCCTCGGACCGCCCCTTCAAACCTCATGCCTATAACCTCGCCGAAGAGCAGCAAAACCTGCAACGACTCGCGCCGGTTCTCAATGCCACCGACCCGGACCTGACGGCGCTGGCAGCGGCCGGCGGCAAACTGTTCTACTACCACGGCCTGGCCGACCCGTTAATACTGGCGGGCAGAGCCCAGCAATACCACGATGAGGCGGCAGCCCTGATGGGCAAGGAAGAACTGGACCAGACGGCTCGATTTTTTATGGTGCCCGGCCACGGCCACTGCTGGGAGAAGCCTGGACAGGTGGCGGATGACTTCAACCCGATCGCGATCATCGACCAATGGGTAGAGACCGGTGAAGCACCGGAGTATGTTATCGCAGGAATGGGGAGCGATGCCGACACCAGGCAGCGCACGCGCAAACTTTGCCCCTACCCGCTGGTGGCCGCCTACCAGGGTGGCGACCCGGACCTGGCGGAAAATTTCAGCTGCAAGCCGGCCGGTGAATAAGATGCTAGCCGCCCTGCGTTGCGAGTGCTCCGGCTATCACCGTGGAAGCCGACTATGAGACAACTCAGCGGACAAGATGCCACATTCGTTTTCCTGGAAAACCAGGCCGCCCCCTTACACCTGAGCTCTCTGTATATTTATGACCCGGGCACAGCGCCAGGCGGCAAAGTAACGCACAAGCAGTTGCTGGCCCACATTGAAAGCCGGCTGCACACCTCAAAAGTCTTTACCCAGAAGCTCATGCACGTGCCGATGAACCTGGATTTCCCCTACTGGGTGGATGACCCCGACTTTGACCTGGAATTTCATGTTAGGCACATTGCGCTGCCCAGCCCCAAGGACTGGCGCCAGCTTTGCATCCTGGTCTCCCGACTGCACTCCCGCGGGCTGGACATGTCCCGTCCGCCGTGGGAAATGTACATTATAGAAGGTCTGGACAACGTTGAAGGCGTGCCGCCGGGTAGCTTTGCCGTACTGTCCAAGTACCACCACGCGGCAATTGATGGCGCCTCGGGCGTGGAAATTATCAGTGGCCTGCATGATTTGAGTGCCAAGCCCGCCGCGCGAAAGCGCGTCGCGCGAACAGCCGAAGCCACGCCATCGAACCTGCATTTACTCGCCCGATCCGCGGTGAATAACATAAAGCTGCCAATGCACCTGGCAGCAGTGCTCGCCCGCTCGCGGCCGCAACTCAATTGGCTGCCCCGCCAGAAGGAACCGGAGGAACAGCGCTTTGTGCCTTCAAAACTTCCTATCCCCAAAACCCGCTTCAATCATCAGGTATCACCTCATCGGGTATTCACCGGCCACATGCTGGACCTGGAGGACTTCAAGGCAATACGTCGCGCTGTTGCGGGCGTCACCATCAATGACGTGATACTGGCGATCTGTGCCGGCGCGCTGCGCGCTTACCTGCAGGAAAAAGAGGAGTTACCCGACGAACCGCTGGTCGCGGCGGTTCCCATCAACACCCGCACCCAGGCCGATGAAAGCGTGGCTGGCAACGTCATTGCCGCGATGTCGATTGCCTTGCAAACGCATGTGGCGGACCCGGTGCAACGCCTGCAGGACATTCGTGATCTGACAGCTGCGGAAAAGACCACTGAGAAAGCGGTCAGCGCGCGACGCATGACCGATATATCCCATCACCTGCCAGCCACCACGCTGACCATGGCCAGCCGCCTCATTTCAGCCACCGGGCTGATGCATCGCAGCAAACCTGTTTTCAACCTGGTAATAACCAACGTGCCCGGGCCACAGATACCGCTGTATCAGTGTGGAGCTGAACTGCTCGCCACCTGGGGCTGCGGACCCGTGCTGGACGGGGTCGGACTTATTATCTCGGCGCACAGTTACAACGGGAAGCTGTTCCTGTGCGCGACCTCCTGTCGCGAAATCATGACCGACCCGGGATTCTTCGCTGAGTGCATGCAGCAGTCTTTTGACGAACTGCACCGAGCTACGCGTCCGCGGCGGAAGCGCCGCAAGGCATCGTGATCAGAAGCAGTCAGTTAACACGCCACCACCGACCAGCACAGGATCAACTCACCAGGCTTGTTTCGCCCGTAGCCGACCAAAGCCGGTGGACCGTGCAGGCCGGGAAAAATCGATGAGTCGCAGCAGGCGACGATGATCAAATGGCTGCCAGTCCAGCGCGTCAGCACACAACCGGTCGGCAACCGTGAACAGGATGCGCGGATTGACACCCATGCCTCCGTGGGAGGCAACAATACGCACGTTCTCGCGCACGGCCGGCGCCTCACTGTTGTCGACAATCGCCTGTGGAATCAAGGCATAGGCCTCGTTCACGGCAGCATCAATGGGGCTGACAATCGCAACACAGGGGATGTCTGGCTGGTGCGCAGGCCAATGCCGGGTGCCGGCATCGACAAACACGTCCTCCATGGGCCGTCCCATCTGGCGCTCGCCCATCATCCGTATCAGCGAATTATGGCGCTTCAAACTCGCTGCGGGGAACACCGGCGCACCCAGGGTGATCACGCGGTCAATATCCGGGGCCAGGTGCAGGGCAAGTTCACGAGCACACACACCACCGAGGCTATGGCCGATGAGCGCAACACCCCTGCCGTGACGATTGGCGAGTATTTTGACATGGTGACGCAATCTGCTGGCCAGCTGCTCAACATAGGCATCAAATCCCGCTGCGGAGGGCCCCTCGTTTACACCCAATCCCCATGAATGGGCATCAAAGCCGTTGCGATTGAGAAAACGCATCAGGCGGCCCAGGCTGTTTTCCGGTGCATTGAAGCCCGGAATCAGCATCACCGGTTGTGCCCCATCGCCCTGTGCGCAACAGCGGTCCAACGCGTTGGACATCGCCACACCTGCGCCCAACTCCGTCAGGGTAAGACCCATATCCACTTGCAGTCGCAGTGCATCCTTGAGCATGAGCGTCCTCGTCTGACGGCGCTTATTATGATTCTTTTATACAAGCTACTCAGGCAAAGTAGCATAGGGTATGAAAAAGATAAACCAGCCGCTAACTATCCACGTGCCCGGTACACATCCCCCAACGGCACCTCATGAATACCCGGCGGGGCTGCCACCAGCCCGGGAATCGCATTGATAAGCGACCCCGCCACACCATACTGTTCCGGTGTGGTGCGGTAGGGATACCCCTCGGGGACGCCAAGATCGATACTGATATCGAGCGTGGGCAGACCCTTAATGCGCACAGACCAGATGTTGTAGTCGGGGTTGTGCAGATGCGCGGGCTCCATTACCCAATGTATACACTGGGTAATAAGGCGCTTTCCCGCCACAATGCCATGCCAACGCCAGCAGGTGTGGCTGACAGTACCCCGCTTTATCAACCCCGCAGCCATGTCGATGTCAGTAGTTGCCGCATACACCTGGTGGTCCGTCTCCACTCGTTCAAGCGGATAACCCAGTCTATGGGCGAGGTGCGCGACAACTTCACTGTACATGCCATTGAGAATTTCAGCTGGCTCCCAGCCCGGGTCATTAGGGTCGAGGTCCGCGCACGACTTGCCAAAACCGAGGTTATCAAAGACGTAGGCCGGGTTCTGCATGACCCGACAATCAACTATTTCCGTCACCTCGATATGCTCAATTTCCAGACAGATACTGCTGCCGATAGCGGCGATCTTGTCCGTGATAAAGCCGGGGTTCAGACCACTGCCGAGCAGGCTACTGCGCCCCTGCTCACAGGCATCGGTAAACGCCTGTAGATACCGCGCGCCGTGGTACTGCGGATAGCTGTGACCGTTGATGCTGATCACATTCTTGCCTGATGCGAGTAAACGGCAGATATCGGCGTTATGTCGATCGTAGCAGGCATCTATCTGTGGAGTATGCAGCACCACGTCCGCATCCAGTTGCAAAATGGCCTCGATATCATCCGTTGCCATTACCCCCGTGGCCGGCTTGCGCGCTATCTCGCCAGCATCCCTGCCCACTTTGTCCCGGCTGTATACATACAGGCCGACAAGCTCCAGGCCGGGGTGATCAAGAACGGCTCGAAGGCAGGTTTTGCCCATACTGCCGGTCGCCCACTGCACAACTCGAATAGTCATCACTTACCTCTTTCGCAAAGAAAGCGCTATTTTCGCTGCGCCAGAATCATGGCTACCGCTTCTCGCGCCGAGGCTGCCGCACTCTCGGTGCCGATGGTTCCAGGCGGCGCACAACCATCACCCACATTGTAGAGCCCTGCGACAGGCGTATTGACGGGCATGCCATAGCCTACCCACCTGTGCATGCCCGGAGCTGGCGCCCGGTGTTTCGCCTTGACCAGGAACGTCGCTTCCTCGGTAACACCCGGGAAGTTCTTTTCCAATTCCTCCATGGTGACCTTGAGCTCGCTGGCCAGATCGGGGTTGGCGGCATCCGCGGGGGCACCATAGGCGGTGTGCAGATACTTGCCTTGGGGCGATATATGGGGAGAGATCTCCGAAGGAATTTCCAGATAGATAAGGTTGCGATTGTTGCCGAACACCATACAGCCCTGGAATCCCTCTATCACAGGCCTGTCCATCACAAAGCTGATGTGCATGATGGGTGCA
>JAUIIQ010000018.1 GCA_030431585.1 Gammaproteobacteria bacterium
ACCACCCCGAAATTACGTGGAGCAGGCGCGCCACTGCGTTTTTGCTCTTGAGTGCGGGCGCCCACGTCACTACCCGCTGCGCTTGCTAGTGACGCGGGCGATGGCCTGTCACCTAGTTTGTAATCCCCGGTATCTTGTCCCGGGCTCCAGCTAAAATTGGATGGAAATGGATGGACAAATGGAGGTTGCTGTGCCAGTCTAATTGGGTGGAAATGGATGGATAAATGGGTGGCAGCATGCAAACTGACACTTTGAGCATCACGCCGGAAGTGTTGAAACTCATCGCCGAGATCGATGAGTTCAAGGGTGCCTGGGCGGCCATTGGGCGTATAGCACCCGAACAACTGACTTCCCTGCGCCGGGTAGCCACCATCGAAAGCATCGGCTCTTCCACGCGAATCGAGGGTGCCCGGCTGACTGACGTGGAGGTAGAGCGTCTGCTGGCTAATCTAAACGTTGAGGATTTTGCCTCCCGCGATGAGGAGGAAGTCGCAGGATACGCCGACGTTATGGAACTGGTCTTCGCCAATTGGCCCGAAATCACGCTGACTGAAAATCATATCAGGCATCTCCACCGGGACCTGCTGAAGTATTCATCTAAAGATCAACGCCACTGCGGGGAGTACAAGACGCTGGATAACCACGTCGAGGCCTTCGGTCCAGATGGTGAGAGCCTGGGGGTGGTGTTCAGGACAGCCACACCTTTCGATACGCCGCGTTTGATGGAAGAGTTGGTCCATTGGGCGCGATCGAGCCTGGAGGCAGCTGAACTTCACCCCCTTGTGATCATCGCCATTTTTATCGTGGTGTTTCTGGAAATCCACCCGTTTCAGGATGGCAATGGTCGCTTGTCCCGGATTCTGACCACGCTGTTGTTGCTCCGGGCCGGTTATGCGTACGTGCCTTACAGTTCCCTCGAAAGCATCATTGAGCGCAGCAAGGAGCAGTACTATCTTGCGTTGCGGCAGACCCAGCTGACCATCCGGAGTGATAACCCCGATTGGCAGCCGTGGTTGGTTTTCTTCCTCCGCTCGCTGGTGGCACAAAAAGATGGCCTGGAGCGGAAGATTCAACGGGAGCGTTTGATCCTTGGGAACCTGCCCGAGTTGTCACAGCAATTGCTGGAAATCTGTCGAGAGCGGGGACGGTTGACGGTCGCAGAGGCATCCGCAGCGACTGGAGCTAATCGAAATACCATCAAGGATCATATTAGCGCTCTCACTAAAGCCGGACACCTGACGCGGCATGGTGCCGGACGGGGTACCTGGTATTCCCTGGCTTGATAATTTTTTAGGGATTTGTAGTTGATTAGACTCTAATCATGAACCACCCCGACCAAGTGTTGATCTTGGTGAAGGACCCCAATACTTCTTATACTGGGTTCATCCATGTGACCCAAACACTCCTCATGTTACGCTCAAGGGAAAGATTCAAGTATTGCTGAAGACAGTAGCTCCCGACTCGGCATCGCTGACGGACTTGCGCATTTGACCAAACAGTTCCCTGCCGGTACCGTACTCGGCCTCCCGGGATAAACGTTTGGCCTGATCTCTCTGTGCCCACTCTTCATCCGGTACCAGGAAGCTCAATTCTCCGGTGGTTGCGTCGAGGCGCAGTATGTCGCCATCGCAAATTTTTCCGATCGGGCCGTCAGCCAGCGCTTCCGGTGTGAGGTGAATGGCTGCGGGGACCTTGCCCGAGGCGCCTGACATACGCCCGTCTGTTATCAGAGCCACCTTGTGGCCGCGATCCTGCAGAATGCCGAGGTAGGGCGTCAGCTTGTGCAATTCCGGCATACCATTGGCGGCGGGGCCCTGGAATCGTACTACCACAATGACATCCCGTTCCAGTTCGCCATTCTCGAAGGCCTGTTGCATTTGCAGTTGGTCCTCGAACACCCGGGCGGGAGCTTGCACCACCTGGTGCTCTAATGCCACCGCAGAGACTTTTATGACAGAGCGCCCAAGGTTACCGGTTAACAGGCGCAGGCCGCCCTCGGCGTCGAAGGGATTGTCGGCCGGGCGCAGCACTTCGATGTCTGCACTTTCGGTAATGCCCTCTACATGCGTGAGTGCCCGGGCCTCCAGGCGAGGTTCTTTGGTGTAGTGGCGCAGTCCTTCGCCCCAGTTGGTTTTCACGTCTTCGTGCAGAAGGCCGTTATCCAGCAGGGTGCGGATGACGTAGGCGCTGCCGCCCGCAGCGTGGAAGTGATTCACGTCGGCGCTGCCGTTGGGGTAGACCCGGGCCACCAGTGGGGTGATAGCTGACAGGTCGCTGAAGTCCTGCCAGTTGATAATGACTCCCGCCGCCCGGGCAATGGCAATCCAGTGGATGCTGTGATTGGTGGATCCCCCGGTGGCCAGCAGGGCAACAATGGCGTTGACGAGGCATTTCTCATCAATAATGCTCGCCAGGGGTGTGTAATTATTACCCAGGGCCGTGATTCTGCAGAGGCGCTCGGCGGCGCCCCGGGTCAGTTCGTCCCTCAGCTCTGTCCCCGGGGGTTCGAAGGCGGCCCCGGGAATGTGAATGCCCATCACTTCCATCAGCATCTGGTTGCTGTTGGCGGTACCGTAGAAGGTGCAGGTGCCCTCGCCATGGTAGGCGGCGGATTCCGCTTCCAGCAGCTTCTCGCGCCCCACCTTGCCCTCGGCGAATTGCTGCCGCACGGCCGCTTTCTCCTTGTTGGGTAAGCCGGAACTCATCGGCCCCGCCGGTGCAAAGATCACCGGCAGGTGACCGAAGGAAAGGGCGCCGATCAACAGCCCCGGGACGATCTTGTCGCAGACACCCAGGCAGAGGACACCGTCGAACATGTTGTGGGACAGGGCAATGGCCGTGGCGCCGGCAATCACGTCACGGCTGAATAGGCTCAGTTCCATGCCCGGGGTTCCCTGGGTCACGCCGTCGCACATGGCGGGTACGCCTCCGGCCACCTGGGCGGTGCAACCCATGGCGTGGGCCGCCTCTTTGATCAGGGCGGGATACTTCTCCAGTGGTTGGTGGGCGGAAAGCATATCGTTGTAAGCATTGACGATGCCGATGTTGGCGGCCTCCATGAGTGTGAGGCTCTGCTTGTCGTCAGCGCTGCAGGCGGCAAAACCGTGCGCCAGGTTGGAGCAGGACAGGCCGCCTCGCAGGGGCCCCTGGGCCTGCTGGGCCTCCATGCGGGCGAGGTATTGGGCACGGGTGTCAGCGCTGCGCTCTACGATGCGTCGGGTAATTGCTGTCAGTCGGGGATCGGTCATCATGGGCTCCACCAGATGCTTGCTGGATTTTCGTCCTGTGTTGTAATTGCGGCGATGGGGTAGTGCTTTTGCGCGGCTTCTGCGAGCACGGCGCGTTTCCCCTGGCCTGTAATGTGCAGGATAATCTTGCCGGCAGCCAGGACCACCCGCACGGTGAGGGTGATACGCTGGTGTGGTGCCGTCACTGGCTGGCAGGTTCCCAGCCGTTGTTCTGATTCAGGGTCCAGTAGTGCTTCCAGGTCGCCTGCCTGTGGGAACCAGGAGGCGGTGTGGCCGTCGTTACCCATCCCCAGTACTACGCAACTGAAGGGCAGGGGGATGTTGTCCAGCCTGGCGTTCAGCTCTGCCAGGGCCTCATCGGCATCTTCGTGTTGCGTCTTCATGCTGACGAAGTGGGCGCTGGCCGCCGGGCCCTGTAACAGGTTTTGCCGCACCAGGCGTTCATTGGAATCGTCGCTGCCTATATCCACCCAGCGTTCATCCACCAGGGTGATGTAGACCCTGTTCCAGTCCAGTGGTTCCTGCGCCAGGCGGGCAAACATTCCCACCGGTGTACTGCCCCCGGAGACGGCCAGGCTGGCAGTGCCGCGCCGATTGATATCTGCACTCAACAACTGCGCGATGTGGCTCGCCAGGGCCTGGTCCAGGGCTTGCCGGCTCGTAAATTCATGGAGCTTACTCATGCCAGTGACGCCCGTCCACTGCAATCAGCGCCGTTGCCGCATTGGGCCCCATGGTTCCCGCGTTATAGGATTTGATGGGGGTGCCGTTTTCCTCCCAGGCCTGGATGATTGAATCGACCCAGTGCCAGGCGGTCTCCACCTCGTCCCGGCGCATGAACAGGGTCTGGTCTCCGTGGATGGCGTCCAGTAGCAGTCGCTCGTAAGCGTCATAACTATCCTGCTTGTTTTGGGAGCCGTCGGTTAGGTGTAGTTCTACGGGCTTTAATTTGAGCTTGCTGGCCAGTCCGGGCTTTTTGTTCACCGTATGCAGACTGATGCTCTCTTCTGGCTGCAGATGGATAACCAGTTTGTTGGTGAGTTCCTGGGGATCATTGGCAAACAGGGAGAAAGATTGCCGACGGTACTCGATAACAATTTCTGAGTACCGGCTGCTCAAGCGTTTACCGGTACGCAGGTAGAAAGGCACTCCGGCCCAGCGCCAATTATTTATGCTGGCCTTGAGCGCGACAAAAGTCTCTGTGTCGTGTGCGTCGTGGAAGGCGTCCTCCTCGAGAAAGCCCTTAACAGCTTCGCCACTTACCGCTCCAGCAGCGTAGCGGCCTCGAACTGTTCGTTCTTTGACGTTCTCCAGCAGGATCGGCTCCAGACAGCGCAACACCTTCATTTTTTCGTCGCGTATGTCACTTGCCTTCAGGCTAGAGGGGGGTTCCATAGCCACCAGAGACAGTACCTGCAGCAAATGGTTCTGCACCATGTCTCGCAGGGCGCCAGTGTCAGCGTAGTAACTGCCACGACCTGCCACACCGATTTCTTCTGCCACAGTTATCTGCACGTTGTCGATAAAAGTATTGTTCCACATGGGGTGGAATAATTGGTTACCGAAGCGCAGTGCGAGCAGGTTCTGCACCGTTTCCTTGCCCAGGTAATGGTCGATGCGAAAGATGGTTTCTTCCTCGAAAACCGTACCCACCTGCTCGTTGATATCCCGGCAGGAATCGAGGTCGTGGCCCAGAGGCTTCTCCAGGACGACGCGGCTGGCATCGTTGACTGCGCCTGCCCCCTGCAATTGCCGGCAGATCTCGCCATAGAGAGAGGGTAGGGTGGCGAGATAGTACAGACGCCCGGGTGCTTCGCCATCGTCCAGCAAACACGATAACTCCCGGTAGTCTTCGGGGGCGTCTGCCTCTACCTTGCAGTAGTGCAGCCTGTCACAGAATGTGTCCCACACTGTATCGTCCCAGCTGCCGTCGGGGAGAAACCTTTGCAGGTTATGCATGACCTCATCACGAAAGGCAGAGGTCTCCAATTCTATACGGCCCGTCGCTACAATCCGGTGCAAGCGATCCGCCAACTTGTGGCGGTGCAGCTGGAACAGGGCGGGCAGCAACTTACGGGTCGACAAATCCCCGGTGCCTCCAAATATAACCAGATCGACTAACTGACCCATGTAGATCGTTCCTCCAGTGCTGACTCGGAATATCTCTTTATTGTGGTGCGCTTGAGTATAGGTAGGCAAAGAGAGGAATGCAATCGATTGCAATTAAAATGCAAACGATTGCATAAAAGACTTGCACACGATTGCAAAATGAACTATAAATACAATCCGAACCGCTCGCAAATGAGATCAACTGCCGGGTCTGACGACTGATAGGGCGAGATAATACGAGTGAATTCTGGTCCAAAATGATAATGATTGCCCATATGGAGGCTCTGAAATGATTAAACGTAAAATTCTTCCCACGGTGGTAAGCCTGTACAGCCTGTCTCTGGCGGGCGGAGTGGCCGCGCAGGAGCAAGTGCTTGAAGAGGTCATCGTTACCGGTGTTCTCAAGGCTACTTCAAAGCTGGAGTCGACGGCATCGGTCACTGCGCTGACTGCCGACGAGATCATTGAGGCTGCGCCACGCTCAACGGCGGAAATATTCCGCAGTCTGCCGGGTATTCACGCGGAGGCCTCATCCGGTGATGCCAACGCGAATATCAAAGTTCGCGGCATGCCGATCAGTGCCGGTGGTTCCCGCTACGTGTCCATTCAGGAAGACGGCTTTCCCATGCTGCTGGTGGGCGACGCCGCCTTTGCCACTGCTGAGAGTTGGTTGCGTATGGATGGCACCGTCGGTAGCGTGCAGTCCATTCGCGGCGGTACCGCTGCTACAACTGCCTGGAATGCTCCTGGCGGCATCATCAACTTCATCTCCAAAACCGGCGAACAGGAAGGCGGTTCAATCGGTGTAACTGCCGGCCTGGATTACGATAGTACGCGCGTGGATGCCAATTACGGTGGGGCTCTGACGGATGCCTGGACTTACCACGTCGGCGGTTTTTATCGTGATGGCGAGGGTGTTCGTGAGGACGGAGTGGAAGAAGGTTACCAGATCAAGGCTACTTTGGCCGGAGAATTCGATCGTGGTAGTGTCAAGGTTCATTTCAAGCACCTGGATGACGAGGTGCCGACTTACCTGCCGATTCCCGCAGTGTACAAGGGATCAAGCAACTTTAGCGAAGTCGAGGTCGACTTCGGTGATGGCACTCTATTTGAAGGTGTCACCGATTGCGCGCCGCGACAGGGTAACAAAATTGACTGTGTGGATGGGGACAGCTTTCAAGCCGAGATGACCTCCATCGCATTTGACGGCACGTTTGATTTTAACGATACCTTCAGCGCGAACCTCAAGTACCGGACTGCAACGATCGAGGGCAATTTTGCCGCTCCGTTTCCTGCCAACGTTTATGATGATGGAGACGCAGGACCGTCTGTAGAAATTGTCTACTTCAATACCAAGTCAAATGACGAAGATAATGATTTTGCCGACCTGAACCTGTCCGCAGACTGGGACATGATCCAGGCCAGGGCAGGTGTGGCATTTGCGTCCCAGAATCTTGCGACCACCTGGAATTTCAACCAGTATTACCGTCGCCTCGACGGCAACCTGACTGTGTTTGATCAGGGTAATTCTGTCGATGGTGTGCTGTATGGCAACCCGGCATTTGGTAACTGCTGTACACGCGAGTACGATTTTGAGATTGATGGAACAGCGCCCTACATCGCATTTACCGGGCAGTTGGGCGACAACTTCAGCTGGGATGCGAGTTATCGCGACAACCAGTACGAAGTCGATGGGACTTTTGCAGAGAGCCCGGTGCTGATGCCACTCGATGTAAATGGTGATGGTGCTATTGGGCAGAACGAACAGGAGGTGCCGACGATTGGGGATTCAAGGCGCGCTGATTACGATATTGATTACGATGCATGGTCCGTCGGTGCGAACTATGTCATTGGAAACGATATGGCAGTATTCGCGAACATATCCGAGGGTGGTAGCCTGTCGTCGCCTGACCGCGTGACCGGCAGCATCCAGGACAACGGTGATATGCTCAATGACTCCGGGTACAACGAGGTAGAGCAGGCTGAAATTGGCTTCAAGTATACTGGCGACACCGCTTCTTTCTATGCGACCTACTTCACTGCTGAGACAACCGAGGCCAGTGAATTTGAGGTAACCTCACAGACTTTCAAGCAAAATACCTACGAAGCCGACGGTATAGAACTGGAGGGTTCCTGGGAGATGGGTAACGGATTTGGTATCAGGGCGAACGCGACCTTCACTGACTCTGAAATCAAGAAATCCCGTGATGGAGCGAATGAGGGTAATACACCCCGTCGCCAGGCCGACTACCTGTATAACATCACTCCGTACTATTTTGCAGAGAACTGGGATGTGGGTCTGAGTATCTTCGGCACTGATGAGGTGTATGTTCAGGACAACAATGACCTGAAATTCGACGGCTTTGTGACAGTCAGCCTGTTTTTCAACTACACGTTCAACGACAGTATCAGGCTTGGCTTGAATGTTAACAATATGTTCGATGAAGAAGGCTTTACTGAAGGTGAAGAGGGTTCTGCAGCACCGGGTGATTACGTAAGAATTCGTCCGATCAATGGACGGACATCTTCTGTAACGCTTCAGTACATCTTCTGATTTACCCCTCGTGAAGAGCTTGGCCGGGCCTTTTGGTCCGGCCTTTTTTCTCCACCTCGTGAATTCACGAGTAATTGATTGATCTACCCATTACAGTCCCAGGACTGGCCAATAATTAAATAGAGGGTATCGCATGAACCAAAAGTCCAACACGGCGCCCTTGTCGTTCGGTGAGAAGGTAGGGTACGGCTTGGGAGACATGGCCTCCAATTTCTACATGGGATTTTTTGGCCTGTTCCTGTTGTATTACTACACCGATGTGTTCGGTATATCGCCGGCAGCTGCCGCCACGATGTTGCTGGTCACAAAGATTGTGGATGCTATCAGCGACCCCGCGATGGGCCTGATCGCCGACCGCACATCTTCGCGGTGGGGCAGGTACCGCCCCTACCTGCTGTGGGTGGCCGTACCCTATGCGCTTCTTGGCTACCTGTTGTTTCTCGGTCCGGATTTCTCAGCCACGGGCAAGCTCATATATGCCTATGTCACCTATACACTGGTGATGCTGGCTTATACGGCGATAAATGTACCGTACTCCGCCTTGCTCGCAGTTATCTCTCCCGTATCTGAAGAGCGCACGAAGGCGACCCAGTTCCGGTTTGTATTTGCATCGCTCGGAACGCTCTGTGTCGGCGCCTTTGCCACTCCCCTGGTACATTGGTTGGGAGGGGATAACGAACTACTGGGTTTTCGCCTCACTATTATCCTTTTTGCAGTGCTCTCGGTGCTGGTGTTCTGGATCACTTTTGCAACGACCCGTGAGCGCATCAGTCTCGAGAAGCATGACTCGAGTATTCGCGATGACTTTGCCGCCTTGAGCCAGAATGCCTCCTGGATCATCCTTGTAGTAACCGGAATTCTGGTCGTTATTGGGCTGATTGCTCGATTTGCGTCCATTGTTTTCTATCTGAAGTATTATCTCGGCGACGATGGCGCCAAGGTGTTCCTGATATTCGACAGTACCGCGCTGCTGACGTCCTGTGGGTTAATCGGGCAGTTGATCGGTGCATTGATGACACCAATGCTTGCCCGGCGTTTTGAGAAACACCATCTCATTATAGGCATGAACTGTTTTCATGCCGTGCTACTGGCGATTTGTTATGTCATCCCTCCTGAACAGTTTGCCCTGATAACAGTGGTGCACAGCCTTGGAGTTATGACATTCGGCGTTATCATTACATTGCTGTTCTCCATGTATACCGACTGCGCTGAATACGGTGAATGGAAGACGGGCAAGCAGACCGCGGGCCTCACTGTTTCCGCATCCATGTTTTCGCTCAAGTTCGGTTCGGCGGTTGGCGGCGCGCTGCCGGGCTTTATGCTGGCCTGGTTTGGCTTCGTTGCTAACGAGGTACAAACTGATCTGGCTTTGAACGGCATTCGTCTCATGTTCAACGCGCTACCTGCTGTCTTTTTCCTGGCAGGGGGGCTGCTTATGCTTTTCTACAGAATCGACAAGGCAACGCTCGCCACAATAGAGCACGAACTTCATCACCGCCGTTCGGGGGTGTGATGGCCCTGATGCGGAAACAAGATTAATGAGTAACGATATCGGCACTGTTTGTTGACAAAATGCAATCGATTGCAATAGCATGGATGCATAAGATAATTTCCTGGTCCTACAGCGGGCCAGAGGAGAGACTGTCATGAAAATTGCTGTTCTGGGTGAGGCTTTGATTGACTTCATCGCAGGTGATGACGGCGCTTACCGACCCCACCTGGGAGGCTCGCCGTACAACGTTTCCATAGGCCTTGCCAGGCAGCGCGTTGATGTCAGCTATTTGTCTTCCCTGTCTGACGACAGTTTTGGTGACCAACTCTACCAGTCACTGTTGAGCGAGGGCGTAAATCTGCCCCTGCAACGGCGCTCCCTTTGGCCAACTTCCCTGGCTCTGGTAACGCTGAACAGTGAAGGCCATCCTTCTTATCGCCTGTATCGGGAGGGGATAGCTGACAAAGACACGTCCTATGAAGAAATCGTAGATAATCTTCCTGCCGACCTGCGCGTATTCCATACCGGGTCACTGGCTATTACGCCCAGTCAGCTGCCAAAAATTCAAAGTGTATTCAAGCTGATGCGTGAACGGGGCGTCCTGGTCAGCGTGGATATAAACATACGAATTCGCGCGAGTATCGACAAGCAGAAGTACCTGGAAGGCGTGCGCTCCCTGCTCAAGTCCGCCGACATCGTCAAGGCCAGCGATGAGGATTTGTTGGCATTGGGCCTGAGCGAAAATGCCGGGCGCAGTGCTGAAATGGTTTATGAAGAGATGGGTGGCGGTGTGCTGGTTCTGACCGAGGGTGATGGCGGTGCGGTTGTGTACAGCGACCATGGCCGGGTGACGCAGAATTCCTACCGGGTGCCGAATGTTGTCGATACGGTTGGAGCGGGTGACACCTTCCACTCTGCGTTCCTCGCCTGCCTTTTGCGCAATGGTGAACTGGCAAAGGCACTGGAAGAAATTCCGGTCAAATCGCTGGGGGAGGCGCTGAAGTACGCCTGTGCGGCGGCCGCCATTAATGTTTCCCGCGCGGGCTGCTCGCCCCCCACCCATGAAGAAGTAACCGAATACATAGCCGCGGCTGAAGACTGATAGCGCACACCAGGAGGCGTGGATGAATTCCCGGATTGAAAGTCAACGCTGCCTGCAGCGTATCGAAAAGAAGCTGGATATTGAAAAATTGCTTGGGGCCGGAAGTGTACCGTTTCTGCTGCGCCTCGGGCAGCATTTTCCGCGCCTCTACGACTTGCTGAGCAACGTCTATCACGACGTGGAAGACTTCGACCAGGTGATGGAAAGCCTGGTGAAAACACTGGTAGACAGCTACCAGGATCGCCCGGAAAGGTTAAAGAAAAAAGATGACCAGCGCCTGGACGATCCGCAGTGGTTCAAGTCGGAAAATATGGTGGGCATGGCCTGCTACGTCGACCTGCTCGCGAATGACCTGAAAACACTGAAATCCAGGATCCCCTATCTGTCAGAACTGGGGATCTCGTACCTCCACCTGATGCCTTTGTACAAATCTCCAGAGGGTGACAGCGATGGCGGTTATGCGGTGTCGGATTACCGAACGGTGAACCCGGCCCTGGGAACCATGGATGACCTGCGGGATCTTTCAGAAGCCCTGAGTGAGGCCGGTATCAGCCTGGTGCTCGACTTTGTCTTCAACCACACATCTGACGAACACGAGTGGGCCCTGGCGGCGCGGTCGGGCGACCCGAAGTACGCTGACTTCTACTATCTGTTTGATGATCGTTCAGTCCCCGACGCCTACGAAACAACATTGCGGGAAATTTTTCCCCAGGTTCGTCGGGGAAGTTTTACCTATCTCGAAGACATGGATAAGTGGGTGTGGACCACGTTTAACAGCTTTCAGTGGGACCTGAACTACTCAAATCCATCCGTATTCAGCGCTATTGCCAGTGAAATGTTGTACCTGGCCAACGCCGGGGCAGAGGTGCTGCGCCTGGATGCGCTGGCATTCATATGGAAAGAACTGGGCACTACCTGTGAGAACAGGCCCAATGCGCACAAGCTTATCCAGGCCTTTAACTGTTGCCTGCAGATTGCGGCGCCGGCAGTCGTGTTTAAATCCGAAGCCATTGTCCACCCGGACGATGTGGTCAAGTACATTGAGCCGGAAGAGTGCCAGCTCTCCTATAACCCCCTGTTGATGGCCTTGATCTGGAACAGTCTGGCCACCAGGAAGACGCGACTGCTGAACCAGTCACTTTCGCACCGGTTCGCCATCCACCCCGACTGCTCCTGGGTTAATTATGCCCGCTGCCACGATGACATCGGCTGGACATTTGACGACGGTGACGCTGCAGCGATGGGGCTCAACGGCTACGATCACAGGCTGTTCCTGAATCGCTACTATACCGGTGGATTTGAGGGCTCTTTTGCGACCGGTCTGGGCTTCCAGTTCAATCCTGAAAACGGGGACCGCAGGGTGTGTGGTTCCCTCGCTTCACTGGCCGGTCTGGAGCAGGCCATTGAGGCTGGCGACAACTCACTTGTGGATATGTCTGTGGCGAGGATACTGCTGATCCACAGTATTATTCTCAGTATTGGTGGGATTCCATTGCTCTATGCGGGCGATGAGTTGGCGATGCTCAACGACTACAGTTTCCAGGATGACGACACCAAGAAACACGATGCGCGCTGGGTAAACAGACCGCGTATTACCGAGGAGGCACTTGCAGCCGCTGCCAGGCCTGGCACGCCTCAGAACAGGATAAATGCGGCATTGCGCCAAATGATCAGCCTGCGAAAAGCTAACGCTGTCTTCGGTACCGGCAAGACTCGCATTATTTCCACCGGCAATGACCACTTGTTCGCCTATCAGCGCGTTCATCCGGAGGCTGAAAATCTGGCAGTAATCTGCAATTTCAGCGACCACCCGCAGATACTTGATCAGGGCGTTCTTCAGTCTATGGGTCTGGGAGGTCGGGCAATAGAACTGATTTCCGGTGAGCATGTGAATTTCCATTCAACCGGATCCCTGAACCTGGAACCCTTCCAGTTCCAGTGGTTTCGGACAGATCCCGCCTAGCTGGAAGTGAGTGCGGGAATCCTTCAATCGACTCCCGTCATTGACGCTCGGCTGACACGAAAGACCAGGTCCAACCGATGAATATTAGCTCTGGTACTTCCTATCCTCTCGGCGCCACGTATCGGGAAGGCGGGACAAATTTTGCGATATTTTCCGCCCATGCCGAGCGCGTGGAGCTTTGCCTTTACGACAAAGAGGGAGTAAGGGAGATTGCGCGACTGGAACTGCCCGAACAAACTCACGATGTCTGGCATGGGTTTGTTGAGGGAGCTACCCCCGGTCTTTGCTACGGGTACAGAGTACACGGCCCCTATGACCCTCACGAGGGGCACCGTTTCAATGCGAATAAGTTATTGCTTGACCCCTACGCCAGGGCACTGAAAGGACGCTTCGAATGGCACCCTTCACACCTGGATTACGATGTTCAGCAAGAACCCGTACAGCGGAGCTCACTGGCAAGCGCCAATGATAACCAGGCCTATATGCCCAAGGCCGTCGTTATAGAGGACAGCGCCCTTTCGGCGATCGGTGGCAGCCCTGCTGTGCCGTGGCATGAAACCGTGATATACGAAGCCCATGTGAAGGGGTTCACTCGCTTACACCCCGACGTCCCGGATGCGTTGCGTGGAACGTTCGCAGGCGTTAGTCACCCGAAAGTGATCGACTATATAAAGTCGCTGGGTGTGACCTGTGTTGAGCTGCTACCGGTTCATGCCTTTGCGGACGAATATCATCTGTTCAGGAAAGGATTGACGAACTACTGGGGTTACAACACGCTGAATTTTTTTGCGCCACACAGTGATTACCTTGGGGGGAGCGATCCCCTGCTATTCCGCAATATGGTGGATCGTTTTCACGACGCGGGGCTCGAAGTGATTCTGGACGTGGTCTACAACCACAGCTGTGAGGGAAATCACCTCGGGCCAACACTGAGTTTCAAAGGTATCGACAACCATTCCTATTACCAGCTGGTCCCCGGCGACAAATATTACTACATCAACGACACGGGCTGTGGTAATACCTTGAATATTCGCCATCCGCGGGTGCTGCAACTGGTGATGGACAGTCTTCGCTACTGGGTTACCACCATGGGCGTTGACGGCTTTCGCTTTGATCTGGCCGCAGCGCTCGGGCGTGAAGAGCATGGATTCAGTTCCCGCAGTGCCTTTTTCCAGGCGATTGCCCAGGACCCGGTGCTTTCGAGAGTCAAACTGATTGCTGAACCCTGGGATGTGGGGCCCGGTGGCTATCAGCTCGGAAACTTTCCGGCGGGATGGAGTGAGTGGAATGACCGCTTCAGGGATACGGTGCGCCGATTCTGGCGCGGTGATGAGGGCGTGCTGCCTGAACTGGCCCGCAGGCTTCACGGGTCCGGGGACCTGTTTGAACATGCCGGGCGCAAGCCATCCGCCAGCATTAACTTTGTTACCAGCCACGACGGCTTCAGCCTGCGGGACCTGGTGAGCTACAGCTCTCGTCACAACCTTGGGAACCTTGAAGACAACAACGATGGTCACCGGGAAAACTACAGTTCCAACCACGGCGTTGAAGGTGAAACCGACAATCCGGACATAAATGCACAGCGTTGGCAGCAGCAGCGCAATATCTTAACCACCCTGCTGGTGTCCCAGGGTGTTCCCATGCTGCAGGCGGGTGACGAGTTGGGGCGGACCCAGTCGGGAAACAACAACACCTATTGCCAGGACAATCCGCTCAACTGGATCGATTGGCAGGATGTACCGGTGGGTGGGAAAAGTCTAGGCAAGCTGGTCGGGAAACTGATTGCGATTCGCAAATCCTTCCCTGTTCTTTCAGCAACCGTGTACCGGCACCGGTCGGATGATTTGTGTGATGACAGTATCCATTGGCTCAACAGCGACGGCAAAACAATGCGCCAGGAGCACTGGCACGAACGCGACACCCATGTGCTTGGTTACCTTCTATCCGAAAGCACCGGGCGTGAAACGAATGATTCCCGTCAATTGCTGGTGATTTTTAACGCGACAGAGGAGAGTCGGTTCTTTTGCCTGCCGACGGCAGGTCTATCGGAATGGCAAGTAATCATTGATACCGCGAAAGAAGAGAGTACTGACCTGTATTGGACAGGTAAGGCAGAAAAACAACTGACCCTGGCCCCACATTCTGTGGTCGTTATGACGACAGCCCGGGCCGGCGGTCCCCATTGGCTTGAATTAGCTGAACCAAAAGATCTCAGAGAGACAGTATGAACAAAATCGAACCTGTATTTTCACAAGAGCAGCTGGCCGAGAGCCTTTCCAGGCATTACCAGTTGACCCTCGGCAAGGACGAAACAGCCGAATCCCACCATTATCTGTATCGCGCCACGGCCCTGACAGTGCGAGACCACCTGGTCGCCAGGTGGCAGGAAACCCGCGACAGCTACCGTTCCGAGCAGCCCAAGCGGATCAACTACCTGTCGCTGGAATTCCTGATGGGCCGGACCTTGAATAACGCGGTACTTAACCTGGATATCGAGGAGGAGCTCAAGACCGCCCTTGTTCAGCAGGCCTGCGATATGGAACAGTTGGAAAGCGAGGAACCAGATGCAGGTCTCGGCAACGGCGGCCTGGGGCGGCTTGCCGCCTGTTTCCTCGACAGTTGTGCGAGTCTTGAAATACCGGTCACGGGTTATGGCCTTCGCTACCAGTACGGAATGTTCCACCAGAGAATAGACAATGGGCACCAGGTAGAACAACCTGATCCCTGGTTGCGGGACGGCAATCCGTGGGAAATTGAAAGCCCGGAAAACACCCGCAGGGTGAAATTCGGCGGTCGAACCGAGCATTATCAGGATGAAAGCGGTGTGATGCGGAGCAGTTGGGTGCACACCCATGATGTCCTTGCTGTGCCCTATGATCTGCCCATTCCCGGCTACAAGAATGATACGGTCAATACACTGCGCCTTTGGAAATCCGAAGCAACGGACGAGTTTGACCTGGACGAATTCAATGCTGGCAGCTATACCGACGCGGTCGCGGAGAAGAATCGCGCGGAGCAGATAACGCTTGTACTGTACCCCAACGATGTGAGCGAGCAGGGCAAGGAACTGCGCCTTCGCCAGCAATACTTTCTGGCCTCGGCAAGCCTGCAGGATGTGCTCCATCGATGGGTGAGGGATCACGGTACTGACTTCAGTGAATTTGCCGCCAAAAACGGCTTTCAGTTGAATGACACCCATCCCACGGTTGCTATACCTGAACTGATGCGCCTGCTCATTGACGAGTACAAACTCGAGTGGAAAGAGGCCTGGGAGATCACAACCAAGGTGATGTTTTACACAAACCATACCCTGTTGCCGGAAGCGCTGGAGGTATGGCCTGTACAGCTGTTTGAGCGACTGCTGCCGCGGGTGCTGGAGATTATTTACGAGATCAACGCTCGCTTTCTTTCCACTGTGAAGGAAAGATGGCCCGAGGACGTGGACCGCCTGCGCAAGATGTCTATTGTCACTGAAGGAGATTACCCCTGTGTGAGAATGGCCTACCTCGGCATCGTTGGAAGCTCTTCCGTCAATGGCGTGGCTGCTTTACACACAGACCTGCTGAAGCAGGGATTGTTCCGGGATTTTCACGAGCTTTGGCCGGAAAAATTCAATAACAAGACAAACGGCGTCACTCCAAGGCGCTGGCTCGCGCACAGCAATCCCGGTTTGAAAGCGCTTATCTCTTCCCGGATCGGGGAAGGCTGGGTCAGGGACCTGGACGAATTGAAGAAACTGGCCCCCTATGCGGGCGACTCCGAGTTTGCCAAGCAGTTCATGGCCGTCAAGCAGAGCAACAAGGCGGCGCTCGCCAGGCTGGTAGAGCAGGACTGCGGGGTGAAATTCGACACCGACATGATGTTTGATGTTCAGGTGAAGCGAATTCACGAATACAAGAGGCAGTTACTGAATATTCTCCATGCCATACACCTGTACAGACGTATCCGTGACGGCGACACCGCTGGCATGTATCCCAGGTGTGTGCTGATTGGTGGTAAAGCGGCCCCGGGCTACCTCATGGCCAAGTCGATTATCAAGCTGATAAACAACGTGGCATCCGTCATCAACGCGGATCCGCGCTGCCGCGATCTTCTCAGGGTGGCTTTCATCCCCGACTATCGCGTCAGCGCGATGGAAATTATTTGTCCCGGTACGGATATCTCAGAACAGATTTCCACGGCCGGCAAGGAGGCATCCGGGACTGGCAATATGAAGTTTATGATGAATGGCGCGGTGACCATAGGGACACTGGACGGTGCAAATATTGAGATCCGGGAAGCTGTTGGCGAGGACAATTTCTTTCTGTTCGGGCTGACAGCGGAGCAGGTGGCGGCCACCCGGGAGAATTACCGCCCCCAGGACGTTATCGATGCCGACCCGGATCTGTCGCAGGTAATGAGGCTGTTGGATTCGGGGCACTTTGATTTTGGCGAAGCAGGCCTGTTCCACTCGGTGACCTCCGCGATTCGCTGTCCCTCTGACCCCTGGATGACTGCTGCTGACTTTCACGGCTATGTAGAGGCCCAGCAACGGGTCAGCGAATGCTATGCGGACAGGGAGCGCTGGTCAAAGATGGCGATCCTGAACACTGCGTACAGTGGCCGGTTTTCCAGTGACCGAACCATTCGCGAGTATCGGGATGATATCTGGTACAGGAATCTAACCTCAGGCACGGATTTACTATGAACTCACAAAACTACGATATAACGGCTTCCAGTGTATGGGATGCCCTGCAGCGGCTGGCTGAAGCGGCCCCGGGCATCCGTATTTCCGACCTCATCCAGCAGGACCAGGACAGGGTTGATAATTACAGCCTGGAATCTGCAGGACTGTTTCTCGACTACAGTAAGAATCTGGTCACTGATCAGGTGATGGAACTCCTGCTGGAACTGGTGGCGGAATCGCCGCTTGAGGACCAGCGCGAAAAACTGTTTACGGGGGAGAAAATCAACATTACCGAACAGCGACCCGTGCTACACACGGCCCTGAGGGCGAGTTCAGCTCGGTTGCAGCAGGACGGACTCGATCGCTCCAGTGAACTGATTGCCGGTCAAAAGCTTCGAATCAAAGCGCTCAGCGACCAGATTCGTTCGCGGGCCTGGCTGGGGTCGACGGGTAAACCTGTAACGGATATCGTCAATCTCGGTATCGGTGGATCAGACCTCGGGCCAAAACTTGCCTGCGAAGCCCTGAAGGAATTTTCACACGAGCGAATCAACTGCCATTTCGTATCAAACGTAGATGGGGAGTCAATTCACAGCACCTTGAAAATGCTCGAGCCGGAGACGACGCTGGTGATGGTTTCCAGCAAGACCTTCACCACCCAGGAAACCCTGCTCAATGCCCAGACTGCGGCCAGATGGTTCGAGCAGCGCCTTGGGCTGGTAAACGCGTACGCATCCCCCCACTTTATCGGCGTGACAGCCTCGAGGCAGAACGCAATAAAGCTGGGAATCAAGGAGGGAAATATACTTGAATTCTGGGATTGGGTAGGTGGCAGGTACTCACTCTGGTCTACCATCGGTCTGTCCGTTGCGATCTGCATTGGATACGATAATTTCGAGCGCATGCTTGCCGGTGCGCAGCAAATGGATATCCACTTCCGGGAGTCGCCCGCCCGCGAGAACATGCCGGTTATCCTGGCGCTGCTGGGAGTCTGGTACAGCAATTTCCTGGCTGCCGAGAGTCATGCGGTTATTCCCTATTGCGAGCGGATGTTGAGCCTGCCTTCTTACCTGCAACAGCTTGACATGGAGAGTAACGGCAAGGGCGTGACTCTGGATAATAAACCAGTGAATTGTTCGACCGGGCCGATTATCTGGGGACAGACCGGGACCAGCGGCCAGCACAGCTTCTTTCAGCTTTTACACCAGGGAACACATCTTATTCCCATAGACTTCATCGGGTTGCTCGGCGACGATCTCAGTTCGCCGGAACACCACCGGGTACTGATGGTGAATATGCTTGCGCAATCTGCGGCTCTGATGTCCGGCAAACAGGATTCGGCTCTCCCACTGTACAGAAATTACCCCGGTAACAAGCCCTCTAATGTACTGCTGATGGAAAAGCTCACGCCGGAAACGTTCGGAGCACTCATCGCGTTATACGAGCATAAGGTGTTTGTTCAGGGCTGCCTATGGAACATAAATTCTTTTGACCAGTGGGGCGTTGAACTGGGCAAGGCGCTGGCGAATAGTCTGTTGGAAGGTGACACGGAATTGGATCGTTCGACCAGCGGATTAATGGAAAAACTTGATGCCTGCCTCGGATCAGTCGGGAACTGAAGGTACTCCATTAACCCTTACGCAAACTTGACTCGCGGATGACCAGGGACGTATCACGGATAGAGTCCCGGACTTTTTTGCCTGCCAGCAGCCCCATCATTTTCTTGACCAGCTGTTTCCCTCCGCCTGATACATCCTGGGATACGGTCGTCAGGGTCGGGTTGATCCGCGCGCCGATTTCCAGATCGTCGTATCCGGTAACGGCGACCTGGGAGGGAACAGATATGCCGTGCCGCTGCAGGCACGAGATGGCGCTGGCGGCGAGCATGTCACTGCTGCACACGATTCCGTCAATACCGGGTTTGTTCTCGAGGAAGTTGTCGATAATGCTCTCCGCGGCGCCTCTCTCCATTGGCGGGTCCAGTTGGAGACTGCTATCGGGTTCGATTCCCGCATGGCGCAAGGCGTTTGTATAACCTTCATGTCGCAGGGCCAGCTCCGGTTTTCTTATGTCGCCAAAGAAGGCGATCCGTTTGCACCCCTGGCTTAACAGGTGTTGGGTGGCCAGTTCGCCACCCATGACATTATCGGAACCCACTATGCGGTAGTCCCGACCCGGAAGATCAGCCCCCCAGACGACGATGGGTTTCTGGTAACCGGCGAGCTTGTTCAATTCTTCGTGGATCATACCCTGGCCGATAAAGATCGCGCCGTCACACTGCCTGTATACCCTGGCGGCGAGGAACTCGGCGGCGGAAGTCACGGGTTTGTGGTAGAGCATGAGGTCGTGCCCGGATTCAGCCAGGTGATCGACAACGGATCCGACCATTCTGAGAAAGAAGGGGTCTGACAAGTGGTGGCTCAGCTCAACGTCGTGCATCAGGACCACGCAGATCATATTGGAGCGCTGTAGCCGCAGGTTGCGCGCCGTCTCGTTCATCACAAAGTGATGTTTTTCAGCCAACTCGCGGATCTTGTCTTTTGTGCGCTCGTTGACAAGGGGGCTGTCATTCAGTGCCCGTGACACGGTGGCTCTGGATACCCCGGCCATATCCGCCAGCTGCTGCATGTCGATGTTGCTCTGCCCGGGCTTTTTTTGCGGCATATCCTGCTCGTAAAGTAGTGTGACTACAACCGATTGTAGATGAGGCCGGGAACAATGAAAACAACTTGATCGCAAAACAATTTTGACGCGAAATTTTGTTATCTTTGGCTAAATGCTTGACACTTTGCAATCGATTGCAATAGAATGGCTTTATTGTTTGGATATATGCTCTCTGGCTGCTACCAGTTCAGGGGCTCCAGGTCCAGTGAAGCACATGCGCATCAACCCCTGGCGCATATAGTTGGCTCTTTCTTGCGGTGAAAAGCCAGCTTTCTTGGCATGTCATGGCAACGTGGCGTGCCTTTTTTTTAGGTGCACTTGTCGCTTGCGGAGTGGTGCGACCCACGAGGAGGAAAGTTGAAAAATATACACCCGATAGCAAACGGAACTGTGGAGCCGGAATGCGTGGCGAGCCTGGTTGCCGGCAGGCATGGAGATGTATTTTCCGTGCTTGGCGTTCACGCCAATCCGCTGGGCAAGGGACTGGTTATCCGCGCTTTCCTCCCCGGGGCAAGCGCGGTAGAGGTGATTGCTCGCCATAATGGAAGAAAAGTGACGACCCTGGAACAAATCCATGTCGATGGCCTGTTCGAGAAAACCCTGGGTAACCGCAAAAACCAATTCGACTATTTTCTGCGAGTCGATTACGACGGCCACCAGGTGGATATTGAAGATGTCTATCGCTTCCCTTCCTGTCTGAGTGAAAATGATCTCTACCTGTTCGGCGAGGGCACCCAGGAGCGTTCCTTCCAGTGGATGGGCGCTCACCCTCGCTGCATAGAGGGTGTAGACGGTGTCCTGTTCGTGGTCTGGGCTCCAGCTGCGCAGCGGGTTGCCGTAGTAGGGGATTTCAATTATTGGGATGGTCGCGGCCATGTGATGCGCTTGCATCCTGCGTCGGGAATCTGGGAGTTGTTTATACCGGGCCTTCCGGAGGGCAGTAACTACAAATACGAAATTATCGATGCGCAGGGTGAAGTCCTGGCCCTTAAATCGGACCCTTACGCGCGATCCATGCAGCATCCGCCACAGACGGCATCAACAGTACACCGGGACAATGGTTACCAGTGGGGTGATGCTGAGTGGATGGCGCGCCGTCGTGAGAGCGATAGCTATCGTAAACCAGTGAGTATTTATGAGGTGCATCTGGGTTCCTGGCGACGCCGCTGGGAAGAGGATGGCCGCTATCTCAGCTATCGGGAACTGGCGGACGAACTCATTCCCTATGTAGTGGATATGGGATTCACCCACCTGCAGTTGATGCCTATCAGCGAATACCCCTTCGATGGCTCCTGGGGCTATCAGCCAATCGGCATGTATGCCCCCAGCATTCGTTTTGGCACGCCAGCGGAATTCAAGTACTTCGCCGACCGCTGTCACCAGGCAGGTATTGGCCTCATGCTGGATTGGGTGCCGGGTCATTTTCCTACTGATGAGCACGGTCTCGGTCGCTTCGATGGTAGTTGCCTGTACGAACATGAGGATGACCGCCAGGGTTTTCATCCAGATTGGAATACGCTGATATACAACTACGGTCGAGGTGAGGTAGTCAGCTATCTGCTGAGCAATGCGATGTACTGGATCGAGGAGTACCATCTGGACGGCCTGCGGGTGGACGCTGTGGCCTCCATGCTCTACCTGGATTACAGCAGGGAAGAGGGGCAGTGGATACCGAATGAGCATGGCGGGCGCGAGAATCTGGAGGCCATGGAACTCCTGCGTACAGTGAACCGTCGGATCTACTTCAATCACCCCGGGATCATGATGACGGCGGAGGAGTCCACCGATTGGCCGGGTGTGTCACAGCCGATCGACAATGGTGGTCTAGGCTTCGGCTACAAGTGGAACATGGGCTGGATGAACGACACCCTGAACTACATGGAACGGGATCCCATCCACCGCCAGTACCACCACAACGAAATGACCTTTGGCATTACCTACGCCTGGAGTGAAAACTTCGTCTTGCCCTTAAGCCACGACGAGGTTGTGCACGGCAAAAACTCACTGCTACACAAAATGCCCGGGGACGAGTGGCAGCAATTCGCGAATTTGCGCGCCTACCTGGGCTTTATGTGGGGACACCCGGGCAAGAAACTGTTGTTCATGGGCGGTGAATTCGCCCAGCGCGCTGAATGGAATCACAATGGCGAACTGGAATGGCACTTGCTGGAACACGACGCACACCGGGGCGTTCAGTCCCTGGTGCGTGACCTGAACCAGGTTTACACCTCATTGCCCGCGTTGTACGAGCGGGACTGTGACAGTGACGGCTTTGAATGGGTACAGGTGGACAACAGACAGACATCCGTTTTTGCATGGCTGCGGCGGGGCGAGAACGGTTCCTCCACCGCACTGGTGGTGAGCAATCTCACACCCACGGTGCACCACGGTTACAGAGTTGGTGTGCCAGACCACGGTTACTACGTCGAACGGTTGAACACAGACGCCGAGGCTTATGGCGGCAGTAATGTGGGTAATTTCGGCGGCGTGCATGCGCTGGCCGAGCCCTGTGACGGACAGCCCTGCTACCTGGAGATATCACTTCCACCGCTGGCAACGCTTATTTTTGAGCTGAAGAAAGCATGAAAAATGTACTAAAACAATTTTCGGGGTTGATATGACATTGCGTGAAAAATTAAAGGTCAGCCGGGTACTGCCGGTCGTCACGGCAGAGGATGTGGATTCTACCGTAAAACTGGCCATGGCCTTGCAGCGTGGCGGCATGACTTCAATTGAGATCACCTTGCGTACTGCCTCGGCGATGGATGCGATCGTAGCGGTCAAGCAGCAAGTGCCTGGTTTGTTGGTCGCAGCTGGTACTGTAAATACGCCGGCAGAGCTCGAGCAAGTAGTGGATGCGGGCGTGGAATTGGCCTTGAGCCCGGGGGCAACCAGTACGCTTTTGAAAGAAGCGGCGAAAGCGCCACTGGATTTTGTTCCCGGTGTGGCTTCAGCTTCTGAAGTAATGAATGCCCTGGACCACGGCTTTTCTATTTGCAAGCTCTTTCCCGCCACAGCCCTTGGCGGGGAGACCATGCTCAAGTCTCTCGGCGGGCCCTTCCCTGATGTGCTCTTTTGTCCAACCGGTGGCCTGGGTCCCACAAATTATCGCCAGTTTCTGGCACTACCCAATGTGATTTGCTGCGGTGGTTCCTGGATGGTAGCTGCAGACCTGGTGGCCGCTGAGCGCTGGGATTACATTGAAGAGTTGGCCCGCGAGGCCATGACAGAACAGTAACATATTCCTGGAGGTAAATGATGGCACAGCACCACCCCGTTAGAGTGGGCTTAATGGGTTTTGGCCAAACCGGGCGGCAGATATTCGAGCTGGCCTCCCGCAGTGACGATATTGAAATTGTGGCGATAGCCGACATCGGCAAGCGCGAGATTCTGCACTACTTGTTGTGTGCCGAAGTGAACGAGCCCCAGCGCCACCGGCTGGAGGGTAATTTCCTGGTGAATGATCGGTTCCGCGCCCGGCTAATGGAAATCGACAGGCCAGCGGAGATGCCGTGGGATATTTTCAATGTCGATGTGGTGATAGATTCAACCGGAAAGTACCGGGATCGTAACTCGATGGAGGGACACCTGGCCAACGGTGCACAACGTGTCCTGTTGCGTACCTTGCCAACTGATCACATTGACCGGATAGTGATTCCCGGTATCAATGAGGGCACTGCTCAGGCGGACGACCGCATGGTGTCAGCGGGCTCAGCTACGACCAGCGCACTGGCGCTGCTAATCGACAGCCTGTCGTCCGCATTTGATATTGACTGTGGCGCCATGACCACCATACATGCTTTCACCTCGGACCAGGCTTTGCAGGACTACGCGGGAAGCGATTTTCGCCGCAGTCGTTCCGCTGCCAAGAATATCATTCCCAACAGTCACGAGGCGTCTCTTTGGTTGGGCAGGATCCTGCCCGAATTTGAAGGCAAGATACTGACCTCCGCCCTGAATGTACCAGTACAAGAAGGCTGCCTTCTGGACGTCAACCTGGTAATGAATGACAGCGCAGTTAGCGCTGAAGACGTGAATGATGCAATGCGCGCAGCCGCGGTAAAACTGCCTGGCATCCTGGACGTGGTCGAAGATCCGATCGTGTCATCCGATATCATCGGGAATTCGCATTCACTTGTATTCGATACCATGGGTACTATCAAGGCGGGCTCCAATACCATAAAGACTTTGAGCTGGTACGAGAACCAGGGTCATGCGGCGCGACTGCTCGATGTGGTTCGTCTTTACAGCAAGCTTGATCGGCAGCAGGAGGCCGCGTAATGAAAATTGGTATCAATGGTTTCGGCCGTATAGGTCGTTCCGTGTTTCGCATCCTGGAAGAAGTCGAGGGAATAGAGGTCGTTGCCATCAATGACCTGTTCGATAACGAAGCGCTGCGCTACCTGCTGAGTTACGACACGGTGATGGGCCCCTTCGGTAAGAACCTGAAACTCGAGGACGGTCACTTTGTGACCGATAACAGCCGCGTCAAACTGCTCAATGAACGCAGTCCCAGCGACATTCCCTGGGGTGAACTGGGTGTGGATGTCGTGGTTGAATCGACGGGCGTGTTCCAGAAGCGTGAGCAACTCGAGCAGCACCTGGCCGCAGGTGCGAATTACGTCGTGCTCACCGTCCCCGCCAAGGACGAGATTGATTACACCGTGGTACTGGGTGTTAACGACGAGGGCCTGGAGCCCGGACATCGCATTATCTCGAATGCCAGCTGCACCACCAACTGCCTGGCGCCCATGTCCCGAGTACTCAACGATGCATTTGGTATAGAAGAGGGTGTGATCAATACGGTGCATGCCTACACCAATGACCAACGACTGGCAGACGTGCCTCATTCGGATTGGCGCCGCAGCCGGGCTGCGGCCGAAAATATTATTCCCACCTCCACGGGTGCTGCCAGGGCTGTAGGTGCGGTTCTACCCCAGCTGCAGGGCAAGTTGCACGGTATCGCGGCTCGAGTGCCGGTGCCAGACGGTTCAGTGGTGGACCTCTTCGTGAAGCTGGGTAAATCCGTTACAGTCGATGATGTGAATGCCGTGGTTCGCGAGGCTGCGGCATCGGATCGCTTGCAGGGGATTCTGCAATTCAGCGATACCCCGGTGGTCTCTTCCGATATCATCGGCAATTCCCATTCATCTATATATGACGCAAGCTTCAGTGCTGTCACCGCCGACCGCTACCTGCGCGTGCTGAACTGGTACGACAACGAGTGGGGTTACTCCTCCCGGGTTTGTGACCTGTTGGCGAGGATCGACAGCTGGTGAGTGAGCAGCACCCTCTGGCCGACCAGGCCAGCCTGAGAGCCAACGTCAGCCTGTTGGGCCGTATACTCGGAGACACAGTCGCCGCCGCCGAGGGCGACGACTTTCTCGCACTGATCGAGCGCATTCGCGGCCTCTCCAAGGACGCCCGAGAGGACGGGAAACAAGCGCAAGAGGCGTTGCTTGAGACCTTGCGTGGCCTGGATAACAACCAGTTGGTACCAGTCGCAAGAGCTTTTGCCCAGTTTCTCAACCTGGCCAATATCGCCGACCAACACCACCTCGTATCTCGCGAGATGGACCCTCTGTTATCTGCCTCTCGCCATATCAATGGCAGCCTCAGGGAGTTGGCGGAGGGGGGGATTTCCTCCCAGGACATCGCGGCTGCTATCGCAGAACTGAACATCGAGCTGGTGCTTACGGCCCACCCCACGGAGATCACCCGGCGTACATTGATCCATAAACACAGTGAAATAGGCGGCTGCCTGGCCCAGCTGGAGCTCGATGGTTTAACCGCGCGGGAGCGGGATACAGTGCACACTCGCCTGCGGGAGTTGGTCGCGCAGATCTGGTATGGGGATGATTTCCGCCTGGAACGCCCGAGCCCGGTGGATGAAGCCAAGTGGGGCTTCGCTGTGGTGGAAGAATCCCTCTGGCGCGCGGTACCTGAATTTCTCAGGCGCCTGGACCATGGTCTGCAGGAGCATACTGGTCTCCAGCTTCCGCTGGATGCTTCGCCCGTATCCTTTGTGTCGTGGATGGGCGGCGACAGGGACGGCAATCCCAATGTTACCGCATCTGTTACCCGGGAGGTGCTGTTGTTGAGTCGTTGGCAGGCGACGGAGCTTTATCTCGGAGATGTTACCAGCCTGCTGGAAGAGCTCTCCATGACACGCTGTAACGAACAGCTGCGCCAGCTCTCCGGTGGGGCCCACGAACCGTACAGGCAGGTGTTGCGGGAGTTACGAGCCTTGCTACGCCGCAGCCGCGCCGCGATCGAAGCGCAACTCGAAGGTGAGCCCACGCCAGAGGGGGAGCTGCTCGCTGACGTCGAACAGCTCTGGCAACCCCTGTTGGCCTGCTACCAGTCCCTGGTGGATTGTGGGATGGAAGTGATTGCGCGGGGCGCCTTGCTGGATACCCTGCGTCGTGTGCGTTGTTTCGGTGTACACCTGGTAAAGCACGATATCCGCCAGGATAGCGCGCGCCATACGCAGGCCCTGTCCGAGATCACTCGTTGCCTGGGCCTGGGCGATTATGCCGATTGGGGGGAGCGCCAGCGGCAGGGCTTCCTGCTCGAGGAATTGAGCAGCCCGCGACCACTGGTGCCACGGCACTGGCAACCTTCTGCTGAGGTGCAGGAAGTGCTGAATACCTGCGCGGTGGCCGCCAGCCAGCCCTCCAATGCCCTGGGTGCCTATGTGATTTCCATGGCCCGGCAACCCTCCGACGTGCTGGCGGTGCACCTCTTGTTACAGGATGCCGGGGTGGGGAAGCCTCTGCCGGTAGCGCCGTTGTTTGAGACCCTGGATGACCTGTCCAGGGCGAGAGAGGTGGTCAGTACCCTGCTGGAGAACGACTGGTATCGACACCATATCGATTCGCAGTTGATGGTCATGATCGGTTATTCCGACTCTGCGAAGGATGCCGGTGTGCTCGCTGCATCGTGGGCGCAGTACCAGGCCCAGGAGTCCCTGTTGGACGTGTGTGCCCTGCACGATGTGCAGCTGACCCTGTTTCACGGCCGCGGCGGTACGATAGGGCGCGGTGGCGCACCGGCGCAGGAGGCGCTGTTGTCCCAGCCGCCCGGTTCACTGAAGAATGGCCTGAGGGTGACAGAACAGGGTGAGATGATCCGCACCAAGCTGGGTTGGACATCACTCGCAGTAAAGACGCTGGCCCTCTATACGGTAGCGATCTGCCGCGCCAATCTGATGACTCCACCTGCTCCCAGGGACGACTGGCGCGAGATGATGGATTTCCTGTCGGAGCATTCCTGCAAGTCCTACAGGGACGTAATTCGGGGGGAGCAAGAATTCGTACCTTATTTTCGCCACGCAACGCCTGAACAGGAGCTTGCAAAATTGCCGCTGGGTTCCAGGCCGGCACGGCGCAAGGGAGGTGGGGGCATTGAAAGCCTGAGGGCCATCCCCTGGATTTTTGCCTGGTCGCAGAATCGTTTGATGCTGCCGGCCTGGCTGGGTGCGGGGGCTGCTTTGCGTCAAGCGCTGGACGAGGACGGTGCCCGGTTGCTGCGTGAAATGTCCGAGAATTGGCCTTTTTTCGCCACACGGTTGTCCATGCTGGAAATGGTTTACGCCAAAGCAGATGTGGGACTCTCAGCCTATTACGATGAACTACTGGTACCGGAAGCACTGCAGGGTATCGGCAGACAGTTGAGGCGGCAGTTGCAGCGTGACATAGAGACGGTGCTATCTGTTCTCGACCGGGATACGCTGGTCGCTGGCCAGCCATGGACCGTGGAGTCGATACGCCTGCGCAATATCTATACTGACCCGCTGAATTTTTTGCAGGCAGAACTACTGCAGCGCAATCGGCAGGAGGAAGAAGAGAAACTTGAGCGGGCTATCATGGTCACAATCGCGGGAATAGCCGCCGGAATGCGCAATACTGGTTGATTCACTTATATTGGAGGCTGGGTATGAGTCTAGTCAGGCAAACCGCGGTTGTTACAGGTGCCGCAACATCGCTCGGTGAACTGGTGGTGCGAAAGCTCAAAGCCCGTGGCGCTACCGTAATAGCATTAGATTTGCGTCAACCGCTTGCAGCATCGGATCTTTTTTTCCGGATGGATATGATGGATTTGAATAGCATTTCCAGGGCTGTGAATTCGCTGCCCTACGGTATTGATCTGTTGTGCAACTTGGTGGAGAGGGGTGCAGAAAGGAAGCAAATTAACTCGGTTTGTGACTATGTGCAGGGCGTGGAAACCCTGATTGTAGAGGCGTCTCAACTAATCAGTAATGGGGGGACGATCATAAATATCTCCCCATTGCCTGAATGGAATATCCCCGGGAGCAGTTCTTTTAAGTCACGCGGAATCAAGGTCAGGCATTTAGAGAGGGCAGCCGGGGGCAACCCTCTTGTTCCGGTCGTGATTTCTGAAATGGCTACATCTTCCTTTCCGACAAATTTCCGACATTAGTCCTGCGCTGTAATGCATTGTCGTGCAAATTGAGCAACGGGCGCCATTTTTAGGCCTTTAAAATCAATGGCTTAAGTTGGCAGGCCTGGCTACGAACCAGGCGGTCGCACGTTCGAATCGTGCCAGGCGCGCCATTTTACAAAGCCCCGCAATGCCGGGGCTTTGTCGTTTCTGGACTTCCTCTGACACGGCCCGGATTTCCCCGGGTACTGCTTTGATCGTGTTCCACAGAGCCCGCTGGCCCCGTCGGGTTGCTAACGCCGCAGAATACATCAGGGACTGAACCAGATCGGCGAGCTGTAGGCCCGCTCCTGGATGGTGGCAGGGCGGTTGGTGTCTGCCCAGTCGATGCCCAGGGCGATGCTGTCCAGCAGTGAGTAGCGCGGCGTGGGAATCTGCAGCACACGGGCGTAGTAAAAGGCATTCTGTGCCGGGTCGAAGTCCGGGTCTTCCCAGAAGGCGGTCAATTGCTCTGCACCAATCGTGTTGCTGTACTCACCCGTCTTCAGATTAACCGTGTTACCCACCTTCTGCGCGCCGTCTTGACGTCCATCCGACAACGCCACGTTGTAGATCTTCTCCTGCGCTTCACCCTGGCTGTCTACCCAGCCCTTGACGATCTGGATGCGGTCGAGATTGCCCTCAATCGGGTCTTTGGCCGCGGCCACCAGGAAGGTGGGCGCTTTCTTGCCCTGCGGGGACAAGTCGCCGCCCATAGGCACGCCTTTCCTGTAACCCACTTCGGCTATGCTGCCGGATCTGGCATCTGTGCTGTTGAAGTTGAAACCACCAAAGAAACGTAATGTGATGCGTGGACCGGTAGAGGCGTAGACCTCGCGGCGCTTGAATGCCGCTACCAGCGAGTCCCGCGTGTTCTTCCGGGCCCATACACCGGCCAGACCCGCAGCGCCCATGTCCCAGCCTTTTGAGGTGCCGAGACCGGTGGGATGCTGACGCCGTTCCGGGATGGCGTCGTGTTGGCCTTTGCCGGCAAAGTTGTCCTCCCCTATGGCGCTGATACCGGTATGCGAATCGGTACTGCCAATCATGCCGAACTTGTAGGGATTCACGCCGAACTGCTGCCTGAACTCAAGGCCCCGCTTGAGGCCTGAGCGCAGGTAGTCGCCCTCGGTGGGGTCCGGGCTACCGCCGTCGGCCGTCAGCACGAAGGGATAGGTTTCATAATCAGCATACTCGTCTGTTGGCGAGAGAAGCGGGTGCGCTTCCGAATCGCCCTTGATCTGGGTGACCTCCACAACCTGTTCCCACTGCATGCGTCGTCCGGCGTAATCCGCGTCCACCGGCTCGTCGTTGTAGCGCACCAGCGGGAACATCTGCCCCATTGAAATGTTGGGGTTGTGGGGGATCGCTACAAAATCCACGTCCAGTGTCTCCGAGGTCTCGGTCAACCAGGCCCACAGGTCCTCTTCGTTCTCGCTTTCAAACTGGCTGTAGGGCAGAAAACGCTGGGCAGCCTTTGCGTCCTGCGGGGTAAAGATCACCCGGTGCATATTGCCGCCGCCCCGGGGCATGGCGCTCCATTCCCAGCCGATGAGGGTGGTGAA
Source organism: Gammaproteobacteria bacterium (assembly GCA_030431585.1). Taxonomy (GTDB): domain Bacteria; phylum Pseudomonadota; class Gammaproteobacteria; order Pseudomonadales; family Halieaceae; genus Halioglobus. Next base: position 29,806 of record JAUIIQ010000018.1, read on the forward strand.
CTGGCCCGGTTGGTTGTAGTCGTCGGCCAAATCGGTATAGGTCTCCCAGGCGGCCTTGCGTTTGTCACCGCCGTGCAGGTCCTGGACCAGATCGGCGGCGCTCACGCCCTGCTCAGTCGGCTCCCCTGATCCTGCTCGGACAAACATCTTGTAAACCTGCAAGAGTTCATCCTCTGTTTGCCGGGGTGCCATCTTGCGGATGATCTTGCCGCTCCTGGTCTCATTCAGCACGGGATCGTCAGAGAACAGTCTTGGCAAGGCGCCCATCAATTCGGCGTGATCGGAGATCACCAGGAAATCCAGCGGCGTGTGCAACTGCCAACGTGTGCCCGTGGTCGGGTTGATGACCGGTAATCCCTGTGCGAAACGGTAGGCCGTGTCCCAGTCGGAGGTCGGCGTGCCGAACAGGTAGACATCGAAGGAGTTGCCCGTGTGCATGTGGGTATCACCCCAGTAGACATTGGTCTCCTGCGCACTCGCGCCAGTCGTTACCAGGCCGGGAATAACCAGCGGTAAGAATGCGCGCTTGAACACGTTTTTCATGGCCGAGTGCTCCTGCTTTTTGCGATTATTTACCGGAAATCGGTTAACCCAAGGTAACAGTGATTCTAGCATGCAAACCCATAAATCGGTTGTGATGACACGCCCCGAAAGTCAGCCCATCATCATGCCAACATCGGTCAGCGTCTTCTGAATAATTACATACTCACTGTCGTAACTGGCGGTATTCTTCAACAGGTTTATATTGTTATGGCGCAGTCATTGACCAACCGTATTACCCGTATCAAGCAGCAGCGCGACAACGCAACTAAAATTGAAGCAGTGATTATCCAGGAGAAAAACAATCCATGAGCGTCGATATGAGAAAAGCCCTGGCTTCGGTCGTATTAGCAACGGTTGGCACTATGCCCGCACAGGGTGAGGATG
>JAUIIQ010000216.1 GCA_030431585.1 Gammaproteobacteria bacterium
GCATGCGCGCGCGCGCGTCGGCGGCGAAGGGGCTGTCAGGGAAGCGGGTGACCAGCTGGTTGAACTCTGCAAAGGCTTCCTTTGCCTGACTGGTGTCGCGTTCCGAGGCGTCGGTAGGCAGGAAGCGGGAAAACAGGTCTTCGTTGGCGGAGTAGGCGGCCAGGCCTTTCATGTAGTAGGCATAGTCCACGTTAGGGTGGGCTGGATGCAGGCGTATGAAGCGGTCTGCGGCTTCAACCGCCGCTTCCTGCTCATAGCCATTGTAATGCGCATAAATCAACTCCAGCTGGGCCTGCTCGGCGTATTTGCCGAAAGGATAGCGGGACTCCAGTAGCTGCAGACTGCGTACCGCCAGGTCCCAGTTGCTGGAACGCAGGTAACGCTGGGCCTGCTCGTAGATTTGTTGCTCCCCGGTGTCTGCGGCAACATCCGGTAGTTCGTCGTTGCCCGCGCAGCCGATCAGGGCAATACCGAGCAGGAAAACAAGGGCGTACTTCAAAATTTTCTCACCAGTGCTTAGCTGCTGGCATGCTACCATGCATGCCAGCGTAAAGGCGGCTATTTAAACACAGCAGCGAAGGCGCATAAACAGGAAAAATAATGACCCAGAGGATTGAAATACAGGCCGAGGTGCCGGCCGAACTGGACAATGAACGACTGGACCAGGTTGCCGCCCGGCTATTCCCGGATTACTCCCGTTCACGGCTGCAGGGCTGGATTAAAAAAGGTGAATTGCTGGTTGATGGCACGCAACTGCGGCCGCGAGACAAAGTCAGGGTGGGCGACCTGCTGGTCATTAGTGCGCAGCCTGAACAGGCGGTGAACTGGCAGCCTCAGGATATAGAGTTGGATATTATCTTTGAGGATGAGCACATTCTGGTGCTGAATAAACCGGCGGGATTGGTAGTTCATCCCGCTGCCGGCCACTCCGACGGCACACTGGTGAACGCGCTGCTGGCACACGCGCCGGATATGGCGCAGCTGCCGCGTGGTGGCATCGTACACCGGCTGGATATGGAGACTTCCGGCGTGATGGTCGCGGCCAAGAGTCTGCGCGCGCACTACGACCTTGTAGAGCAGTTGCAGGCGCGCAGTGTCAAGCGCGAGTACTGTGCGGTCTGTATCGGGGTGATGACCGGCGGGGGTACTGTGGATGAGCCCATTGGCCGCCATCCCAAACAGCGAAAGAAAATGGCGGTACTGGCGGTAGGTGGTAAGCCAGCGGTCACCCATTATCGGGTGAGCAAGCGCTTCGGCCATCACACTGCGATCACGGTTAACCTGGAGACCGGGCGCACGCACCAGATTCGCGTACACATGGCGCATCGACATTACCCGCTGGTTGGCGATCCTGTTTATGGCGGACGCCCGCGGATTCCGCGGGGTGCGTCTGATGAGTTGATCGCGGCCCTGCGTGGTTTCCCACGACAGGCCCTGCACGCGCAGGCACTGGGCCTGCTGCATCCCGAGAGCGGAGAAGCGATGCAGTTTGAATGTCCTTTGCCTGCGGATATGCAGTCACTGCTCGCCGTGCTCGAGCAGGAAGACCCGGTAGTAAACAGTGATGCCGCCGGCTATTGACCCGCAATGGTGTGTGCCACACTGGTCGGTGCCCGGCGTCACCGCGTTTACCACCACTCGCTCAGGCGGTGTTAGTGCTGCGCCCTGGGACAGCCTCAATCTTGGCCCCCACGTGGGGGATGCCCCGGCCGCGGTGGCCGCTAATCGTGCAGCGTTGCGGGCAAGGCTGCCCGACGGAACGCAGATTCAGTGGCTGCAGCAGGTGCACAGCAGCACCGTCGTCGAGGCGGCTGTCGGCGACAATCTTCCCACGGCAGATGGCTGTTGGGTAGCGGAGCCTGGCATTGCCTGTGCCGTGATGACAGCGGATTGCCTGCCGGTACTGTTCAGCGCTGTCGACGGTATGTGCGTTGCAGCAGCGCACGCCGGGTGGCGGGGGCTGTTGTCGGGCATCCTTGAAGAGACAGTGACAGCCATGGGGGTGGCACCACAAAGGCTGCAGGCCTGGCTTGGTCCCGCCATCAGTGTCGAGGCGTTTGAAGTCGGCCCTGAGGTTCGTGACGCCTTTATGGCTTCAGGAGCGGATGCATCCGCTTTTTCGCCCGCCCCTCGACCTGGTCACTGGATGGCCGATCTATATCAGCTCGCCCGGCAGCGGCTCGCGGCCTTTGGGCTCGCCGATGTCAGTGGCGGCCACTATTGTACCTACCGCCAATCCTCACAGTTTTTTTCCTACAGGCGTGACGGCCAGACCGGTCGTATGGCGAGTTTGATCCTGATCAACCCCTGATAAAGCCCCACTTGAAATACTGGCTTTTTGGCCTCATATAACTCCCAGATTGAAAAATGACCTGCCTGGATGAGAAGCCGGGGGAAGCGAGGAATTACCATGAGAATGGACAAACTGACAAATCAATTGCAGTCGGCCCTGGCGGATGCCCAGTCGCTGGCGCTGGGCAAGGACCATAATTTCATAGAGCCGGTGCACCTGCTGGGTGCGCTACTGGAGCAAAAAGGTGGTTCCGCCCGGCCCCTGTTGCAGAAAGCAGGCGCTGATGTGGTAACGCTGCGAGGTGAGGTACAGGGCGCAATTGATGCCCTGCCCACGGTCAGCGGCACCGAGGGCGAGGTGCATGTTTCCCAGGACCTGGGGCGTATCCTCAATGTTACGGATAAACTGGCCCAGCAGGGCGGGGATGCCTACATCTCCAGTGAGCTGGTGTTGCTGGCCATGCTGGAAAGCAAAAACCGTGTGGGAGAACTGCTTAAGGAGTGCGGCGTCACAGCGATTGCACTGAAAAGCGCTATTGACCAGGTGCGAGGAGGAGAGGCGGTGAATAATCCCGAGGCTGAGGAGTCTCGGCAGGCGTTGGAGAAGTACACCATTGACCTGACCGAGCGTGCCGAGCAGGGCAAGCTGGACCCGGTGATCGGCAGGGACGATGAAATCCGTCGCACCATCCAGGTTCTGCAACGTCGCACCAAGAACAACCCGGTACTGATTGGTGAGCCCGGCGTGGGTAAGACCGCGATCATTGAAGGGCTCGCTCAGCGCGTTATCAACGGCGAGGTGCCTGAAGGGTTGAAAGACAAGCGTATCCTGTCGCTGGACCTCGGGTCGCTGCTGGCGGGCGCCAAATTCCGGGGTGAATTCGAGGAACGCCTGAAAGCGGTACTCAACGAGCTGTCCAAGGAAGAGGGACGCATCATTCTGTTCGTCGACGAACTGCATACCATGGTAGGCGCCGGTAAGGCGGAGGGTTCCATGGATGCCGGTAATATGTTGAAGCCGGCGCTGGCACGGGGTGAGTTGCATTGTGTGGGTGCTACCACGTTGGACGAATACCGCCAGTATGTTGAAAAAGACGCGGCACTGGAGCGTCGTTTCCAGAAAGTGCTGGTCGACGAGCCCAATGAGGAAGACACCATTGCCATCTTGCGCGGGCTCAAGGAACGCTACGAGGTGCATCATGGCGTCGATATTACCGACAGCGCGATCATCGCAGCGGCAAAGCTGTCGCAGCGCTACATTACCGACCGCCAGCTGCCAGACAAGGCGATAGACCTGGTCGATGAGGCTGCCAGCCGTATCCGTATGGAAATTGACTCCAAGCCCGAGGCGATGGACAAGCTCGAGCGCCGCTTGATTCAGCTCAAGATCGAGCGTGAGGCGGTGCGCAAGGATGAATCCGCGAAAGAGCAGGTGAAGCTGCTGGACCAGCAAATTGAGACGGTGGAGCGTGAGTTCTCTGACCTGGAGGAAGTCTGGAAAGCCGAGAAAGCCTCACTGCAGGGTAGTGCTCAGATCAAGTCAGATCTGGAGCAGGCCAGACTGGAGCTGGAAGCTGCCAGGCGTGCCAGCGACCTGACCAAAATGTCAGAGCTGCAGTACGGCCGCATCCCTGAGCTGGAGAAACAGTTGGAGCACGCGCAGGAGGCAGAGACTGCCGAGCGCACCCTGCTGCGAAACAAAGTCACCGAGGAAGAAGTCGCCGAGGTGGTGTCTCGCTGGACCGGGATTCCTGTGTCAAAGATGCTCGAGGGAGACCGTGAGAAATTACTGCGGATGGAGGGTTCCCTGCACGCTCGCGTGGTAGGGCAGGACGAGGCCGTGGTTGCCGTATCCAATGCGGTACGTCGCTCGCGGGCAGGCCTGTCTGATCCCAATCGGCCCAATGGTTCTTTCCTGTTCCTCGGCCCCACTGGTGTCGGCAAGACTGAGCTGTGTAAGGCGCTGGCAGAGTTTCTGTTTGATTCAGAGCAGGCGATGGTGCGCGTCGATATGTCCGAGTTCATGGAGAAGCACTCTGTGGCCAGGCTGATAGGTGCGCCTCCTGGCTACGTCGGGTACGAGGAAGGTGGCTACCTTACGGAAGCCGTTCGCCGCAGGCCTTATTCGCTGCTGTTGCTGGATGAAGTAGAAAAGGCACACCCCGATGTGTTCAATATTCTTCTGCAGGTGCTGGAAGATGGTCGCCTTACCGACGGTCAGGGTCGCACAGTCGACTTCCGTAATACGGTGATCGTGATGACGTCCAACCTTGGCTCGGATCGTATTCAGGAGATGGCCGGCGATGAAAACTATGACGCCATCAAGGCGGCAGTGATGGAGGAGGTAGGGCGCCACTTCCGGCCTGAGTTTATCAACCGCGTGGACGAGTCAGTGGTATTCCATCCGCTGCAACAGAGCCAGATCCGCGGTATCGCCGAGATTCAATTGCAGGGACTGCAAAAGCGACTGGCGGAGAAGGAGCTGTCTCTGGAACTGTCCGAGGCGTTCATGGATCACCTGGTGTCCGCTGGCTTCGATCCGGTTTACGGGGCGCGTCCACTGAAGCGAGCTATTCAGCAGGAACTGGAGAACCCGCTGGCCCAGCGGATGCTGGCCGGAGAATTCAATCCGGGCGACACGATTGCTGTCGACCTCGATGGAGACTCGGCAAGCTTCAAAACAAGCTGACCTTAAAGGGCCCTGCGGGGCCCTTTTTTGGTTCATCGCACAGTAGCGGGGAATGAGGCATTCAAACAAAGCGGACGCCACAAATGGGGTAAGCCTTCCTCGGTTGAAAACAAACGTCCACGCCCTCGGAAGGCTTACCCCATTCGTGGCCTCCTCCTTCCATTTCGACATCACTATCCACTACCTATACTCCCTGTGACGCTCCAAATCGCCGGGAGAGCACCTGAATTCAGCGTTTGATCACCTCGACCCTCCGGGTTCCCCTCAGTCAGTTGCGAGCCAGAAAAGCACTGTCTCGCGCCATTCCTTCGGCGGGTGATTTGCCACGC
>JAUIIQ010000019.1 GCA_030431585.1 Gammaproteobacteria bacterium
CTGATGACGGGTGAGTACTTCGGTTACGACGGCGAAATATTCCAGCTGGAGCCGATAAAAATGACGCCCGTGCCCGATCACCATATTCCATTGTTGGTGGGTGGGCATGCCAGGCCAGCGTTGCGTCGCGCAGCGCGTCTCGGTGACGGTTGGATATCGGCGGGTTCTTCCCTGCAGGAACTGCGCGATATGATCTCCCAGATAGAGGCATTCAAGCAGGACTATGGTCGCGAGAGCGTCCCCTTTGAGTATCACGCGATGACCGAGGCCGCCTACACCGTCGAGGGGCTGGGAGATCTTGCCGACGCGGGTGTGACCGAGGTGATTATTGCGTTTCGTAATCCCTACGCTGCCGAGCCGGACACCCAGACCGTGGAAGAGAAAATCGGCATGATCAACTGGTACGCTGAGAACGTGATACGCCCCTACAGGGCTAATTGATGAGCAGCGGCCTGCGCCACGCGCTGTTGCAATCCGGCTGTAGGCCATAGTGCAGCAACCGCTGTTGCGTCACTGGCTATTACTGGCTTACCTGAGCATCTTCTGGGGGCTCTCGTTCTTTCTTATCGCGGTTGCCCTGCGCGGTTTTCCCCCGCTGACGATCGTCTGGCTGCGGCTCGCCGTGGGGGCCTGCATCCTCTATCCCTGTATGCGCTGGCAGGGAGGACGACTTCCCACGCAGGGCAGGTGGTGGTTCAGGTTTCTACTGTTGTCTCTGTGTGGCAACCTGCTGCCTTTTTCCCTGATCGCCTGGTCCGAGACGCGCATAAGCAGCGGTCAGGCCGGCCTGTTGATGGCATTGATGCCCTTGAGCACAGTGTTGCTGGCTCACGTTTATATTGCCCATGAACAGCTGACCCGGCGCCGGCTGCTGGGTATTGTGCTCGGCTTTGTCGGCGTCGCCATCCTGGTGGGAACCGAGGTGCTCAAAGGCCTGGGTGGGGCGCAGCTGGTCGCGCAACTGGCGGTCCTGGCGGCCACGTTTTCGTATGCAGTGAATTCGGTGTATACCAAGCGTCTACCGGCCATAGACACGCTGGTAGTGGCGACAGGTTCATTGATAGCAGGCACCGCGCTGCTGTCGCCCATGGTGTTATTGATCGATAAACCGTGGACGCTGGCGCCACAGGCGGATGCCTGGTTGGCCGCTGTCGCCCTGGGTGTGTTTGCGACCGGGCTGGCTACCTGGGTGTATTTCAAGGTCGTTGCTGACTGCGGCCCCAACTTTCTGTCGATAATTAATTACCTGATCCCCGCCATCGCGTTTGGCGCGGGGATAGCTTTTCTGGGGGAGTCTGCCCAGCCCTATCAGTTCATTGGCCTGCTGGTGATCTTCGGTGGTATCGCGCTGAGCCAACCGCGACCGCGGCTGGAGACACAGAGCTAACCGCCCCTGCGGACGACCAGCACCTCGTAGCGGCCTCTGGGCCCGATGAATCGCGAGCACAGTCCGCTCACCACGCTGACGATAATAGCCCCGAACACGGCGCTCCAGAAACCGTCGACATTGAAGCCGTCTACAAACCAGCCGGCAAGGTTGAGCATGCCCGCATTGAGGAGGAGGAGGAACAGGCCCAGGGTCAGAATAGTGAAGGGTAAGGTCAGCAGTACCAGCACCGGACGTACAAAGGCGTTGATCAACCCCAGGGCGATCGCCGCCCAGATCAGTGCGCCGGCAGAGGATGCGCTGACGCCGGGCACCAGATAGGTGGCGAGCCAGATGCCCAGCCCGATAATTACCGTACGCAATAAAAATCCAGTCATAAGGGTAAGCTACCACTGAATCTGCAGAGGCGCCAGCGGGCAGTTGATGAGCGTTGGCAGAAAGAGTGGGGTAGTTGTCCTAACGGTAACGGGCAGTATTTGCTACTTTACCGTCATGAATGCAAAACATGAAAGTTCACAGCAGCAGCCATCCACGAGAAACATTGTCATGGTCATCTATGAAGATGCACATGTTCTGGATGTGGCCGGCCCGATCGAGATTCTCACCGGAACGCGCCTGTTTGTCGCTGATACAAACGCAGAGCCTTATCAAGTCACGGTGGTGGCGGAGCGCGCGGGCCCTGTGGTCACAACCAGTGGGTTGACGCTGCAGGCAGACGAGAGTTTCGACACCGCCAGCCGCAGCGCAGCGCCTATAGACACACTGATCGTTGCAGGCGGCCATGGCACCTCGGCCGCTCTGGAAAACCGCCAGCTGCTGGACTACGTGCAGTGGGCAGCCCGGCGGGCCAGGCGCGTCGTCTCGATTTGCACGGGCGCCATGATTCTGGCGGAAGCAGGCCTCTTGTCGAACCGGCGTGCAACCACTCACTGGTTCTGGTGCCCGCTTCTGGCGAGGCAGTATCCTGACGTGCAGGTGGAGCCGGACGCACTCTTTGTTCGCGACGGTAACCTATGGACCTCCGCTGGCGTGACTGCAGGAATGGACTTGTCACTCGCCCTTATCGAAGAAGACTGGGGGTACGACACCGCGTTGCAAATAGCCCGTTACAACGTGATGTTCATGATGCGCCCCGGTGGGCAATCACAGTTTAGCGCCGCGTTGATTGCCCAGCACCAGAGCGATGGCCCCCTCAGCGAAACACTCGATTACATCGTTAACAATGTGTCGGAAAACCTCACCGTTACCGCGCTCGCGGCGCGGGCCTGCATGTCGGAACGCTCTTTCGCACGTAAATTCAAGCAAGCCACGCTCAAAACGCCGGCACAGTATGTAGAACTGGCGCGTCTGGATGCAGCGCGGGTGCAACTGGAACAAACGTGCCAGCGTATAGAGGCGGTCGCCCTGCAGACGGGTTTTCTCAATGCCGAGCGGATGCGGCGGGCCTTTCAACGTCACCTGGGACTCTCTCCGGGGGAGTACCGTGAACGTTTCCAGTCGCGCGCTGTGTCGGCTGATGGCGGTGTGACAGACGTGCAAGCCAGGGCCGGTCCCTGATCGTGCGGCCTGCTCGCGTGTTGAGCCCCGGTGTACCCGGATCCACGCTTGCGCCGCCACATTCATTTCCTGAGTCGCCTGCAGGCGGCTGAGCCCCAACTATCAACATACAGTCAATGCGCAAAGCCGTGTTGGGGTTGACCACGTGCGCAAGAAACGCAAGGCATTCAAAGGCACACAAGCCGCGGGGTGCCGCAGCCCAAGAGGACGTTATTATGAAAACATGTTTTTCGGTCAAGAGCGCTTTTGCCCTTTTACTTGCGGTGACGATAGTCGCGTGCGGCGACGGCAGTCGCTCGCGTGCAGGCGGTGTAACGCCTGCACCTGTCCTCACCCTGGAGGACAAACTCCAGGGTAGCTGGGAGCAGCAAGGCTATGGCAGGTTTGTCCGAATCACCGGCCGTGAGATTGAGACCTTCGATTTCACTGCGGAAACCTGCTTGCGTATCGGCACCGAAAGTGTCGACGACTTCTCCGGCGTGATACTCGCGGACGACGACAGCGCATTCTCTATACGTGAAAGTGAGCTTGCCTTTGCAGAGCACTACACCCGACTGGACGATTTTCCGGCTGTCTGCACTGCGCCGATAGCGAACCGAGCTACCGACATCTACCGTCACATCTGGCACAGCTTTTACGAACTTTATGCGTTTTTTGAGCAACGGGATATAGACTGGCTGGCGCAATTTGACGCAACCAGGGATGCGGTGGTGGATGAAATGTCAGAGGCGGAACTGTTCCAACTGCTGGTAGTCCTGTTGCTACCCTTTGACGACGAGCATGTGTTGCTCAGCACTGGCGACCAGAGTTTCAGTCCGGCGCAGCCAAAAGGCTTTTTGAAGGAACTTATCACTGAATTTGAAGCGCAGAGCGAGGTGACGGATCTCAACGATTACATTCTCGCTGAAATAGGGCGCTGGGACGCGATCATTCGGAACGAGTATCTGGCTGGCAGGGTGACCACAGCGGGAGACGAAACGCTGGTCTGGGGGGTGATTGCTGACAATGTGGGATACCTGCGTCTCGATGCAATGATATTCAACTTTGAAGAGTCGATTGATGATCAGGTCGGCATGCTTGAGAACCTGCTCGATGAAGTGTTTACAGATCTTGCCGAGACGCATAGCCTGATTGTGGATGTACGGCTTAACGGCGGTGGAGCCGACCCCTTCGCATTGGCCGTCGCCAGGCGGTTTATGGATGCAGAGCGATTGGTTCTCAGCAAGTATACGCGCACGCTCGAGGGCAACGGCCCTCTGCAAAATCTCTACCTCAGTCCCTCCACCCGGCCGTCCTATCTCAAGCCGGTTGTCCTGATTACCAGTGGGTTTACTACCAGTGCCGCCGAGAGCTTTACCCTGGCCATGCGCACTGCGCCCCAGGTGACACACCTGGGTGAGACCACGAATGGCGCATTGTCGGATGTCCTGAGCAAGCCGCTGCCGAATGGATGGCAAGTGGATTTGTCTAACGAGGTGTACGTGGATGATCAGGGTACCAGTTATGAGGTGACCGGTATCCAACCCGCAATGACTGTGCCAGTGTTTCGAGCGCGTGAGCGCCTTGTCGGGCAGGACTCGGCATTGAACGCTGCCTTGCAGTACCTCGGCGAGATTGCTCCATAAGGTTCACGAACGCCATTCACCGGGATTAGCTTCATGGCTGTCAGGCCCCCGGCAGAAGGTTTGATGTGGCTGGTTTCAAGCGTTGCCGATCTTCGCTTTAAGCCCCGAACCGGGATCAGCGCATTTCCAGGGTGCGCTGCCCTGCACCAGCGGGTGTGCCGCGTTGCTCCAGGCCCGCCTGTCCCGAGTCTGGACGATTGGGGGTATTCAGCGCTCGCGGTATGCGGTCCAGGTTGAGGGCACCCCAGCGGTGCTGTGGCATGGCCTCCAGCAGGTCCTGCACATCCACCAGTGATACCCCGATAAAGGGCTGCAGTGCCGATCCGCCTCCGGCCGCCGAATCCCAGCTGGAGTAAGCGGAAGAGGTGAGTTGGTGCTGGTGATTGAACAGCGCGAGAATAAACTCCCCGCGGGTTTCAGCCTTGCCCCAATCGAGAGACAACATATCAGCGCCCATCGCGCCAAGGCTCAGGCCGACGCCGTCCTCGCTGATGCGCCAGTGCTCCCAGGCCATGGCATAGCCCTGGGCAGTGGCAGTTATACGTAGGGGAGGGCCCAGTTGCAGCAGAACCTCTGCGAGCGATGGCGTCGCCTGTACGGAGGGTGTCTGTGCCGCTGACAATGGTTGCCCAAGGGTGTAGCGCCATTGGCTGCAGCCCTGCAGCAGTGCACAGAGCAAGGTCAGCGCCAGCACATGCCTACTGATTGACATGTACGGCATGCTCTCTGAGGACATCGTTCTCGTCAAAGAAAAACACGGCCCGATCATACTGTGTTTGGGTCTCAAAACGGTTATACACAACCAGTATCAGGCCGTTGCCCGCGGCGTGTTCGAACAGGTAGTAGAACACGGTCTCATCCTGCAGGGAGATGATCTGTGAGGGTGGACCCAGTTTTTCAAGTACGTCACTGCGTGTGCTCTTGCCCGCCACCAGCGCGTCTATAACGGCGGGATTCCAGGTCATGTCCACACCGCGCTGGTTATCGTATTGGGCACAAGCCCCCAACAGGGTAGTCAGGGCAAGCGTTGCGGGGAGCAGGAATTTGGCAGGCATGATCAGGGTATCCCGAATGGCGGCGAAGCGTTCGAGGATAAGGGATATTGGTCAGCCTGCCTACCGGCAAACGCAATTGGCCCCTCACTCGCCCAGCAGGTCATCCTCCAGCCTTGTTTTCTGTTGGGCCACGTCGTCATCGCTGGAGAGATGGTCGTTGTCTTTCAGTTGGTCCGGCTGTTGTTTGGTTTGTACGCCTATCCGGTACGCGGCAAAGCCCGGCAGTACCACCTGGTTCAGTGCCATCCCCAGTATTCTTCCCGCGTGGGGGGCACGAATGTCAATACGCACGTTGGTGATCGGGTCGGTGACGGTGCCCAGCAGTTCACCGAACGCTACCGTTTGGCCCAGTGCCACGCTGGTGAGCAGGATTCCGCCCTGGTCTGCACGGACCCAGCTGGAATTATAGTAAACCGGCTCCGGGTTGCCCCAGAAGCGGAATCGCTTCATCATTTTCATGTGGCCAAGCAGCGTTTCTATGCCAAGCACGCCCTGCGCCACACTGGCCTCTTCCAGGCGCATGGGAGCGCCGGCTTCCAGCGTCACTGTAGGAATGCCGTGCTCCGCCGCAGCCCGGCGCAGCGTGCCGGGCGTGCCTTCGCTTTGCAGCACGACGGTGGAGCCAAAGCCGTGGGTGAGTTCGAGAATAGCGGGATCTTTCAGGTTGGCGCGCAGCTGCGGCAGATTAGTACGGTGAAAAGACCCAGTGTGCAGATCAACCAGCGCATCACAGTGCGCCACCACATCGTTGAAAAAGGAATGGGCGATGCGCGCTGCCGAACTGCCCTCGGGGTTACCGGGAAAATACCGATTGAGGTCACGGCGATCTGTCAGGTACCGTGATCCGCGACGGAACCCCTGCAGGTTGACGATGGGTACCCCGACAACTGCTCCCGACAACTCCTGTGGATCCAGGTTGTAGAGAATCCGTCGAATGATCTCAATGCCATTGAGTTCGTCGCCGTGAATTGCCGCAGTCAGGCACAGGGTGGGGCCATTGTTGGCACCGTTGACGACCAATACGGGGGTCGGGACGGCTATCCCTTCAAAGGATTGGCTCGGCGACCACGCCAGGCGGGTTGCTGTGCCGGGTGGGACTCTGGCGCCCAGCAACAGCAGGTGCGCCGGTTGCGACAATTCAGGCAAGGCCTCGGCATAGATAACCTCGTTCTCCAGCGCAGGCCCGTAGAGAGCTTCCGTTTCCAGTGCCGGAGGCGTAGTTCTGGCATCGCGCTGTGAGCTGGCTGATTCCAGCAGGGCCTCGGACGATACCGGCTTGTCCAGTTCTATGCTTTTGGCTTCAGGGATTGCAGTGTATTCCGCCTTATCCGCAGGGGCGGCTGCGGCCCACTCGAGACTCGCGCACGTAGCAAGCAATACCATGCCCATGGCCATGGAGCGGCTGACTCCGCGTCCGTGTCCAGAAGAATAAAATGTCCGCACTTGAACTCGCATTGCAACACCCGGAATACGTAATACTTGAGCGTTAATCCCAGGCCCCAGCTTAGTGAATAATGGGCGCAAAGTCTCTTGGAGAATGTGCGCCAGGTCGCGAATCGACAAGATGGACCTGTGCCCGATTCGGGTGGATTTGTCGCAGCGCGCCACTACAATAGGGTGACCCCGTGACGGGGATAAAGCGGGGCGCTTTGCGCTATAAAAAAATGGAGAGGGTATGTTTGATTTCAGCGGGAAAGTAGTACTCATAACTGGTGGTAGCCGAGGGTTGGGCAAGGCGATGTCGCAGGGATTTGCGCGCGCGGGAGCAAAAGTTATCGTTGCCAGTCGCAAGCTGGACAGCTGCCAGGCGCTGGTTGACAGTATTGTCGCTGAAGGTGGTGACGCCTGGGCCTGCGCCGCCAATACCAGCTCTACCGAAGAACTCGATCAGTTGGTGACGGCGTCCCTGCAACATTATGGACGGGTGGACATACTGATCAACAATGCTGGTACCAATATCGCACAGGGGCTGTTGACCGACGTCACGCCTGAGGCCTTCGACAAAATGTACCAGATCAATCAACGCGGGCCCTGGTATCTGGCTTCGCGACTGGCACCTTCCATGGCCGGGAATGGCGGTGGAGTGATTATCAACGTACTGTCTGTTGCGGCGGTAAAACCGCCTGCCTACATGGGGTTTTATGCAGCCACCAAGGCTGCCCTGCAAGCCTTGACCAAGGTGATGGCGCAGGAGTGGGCGCCCATGAATATACGGGTGAACGCGATCGCTCCCGGTACCTATCACTCCGACCTGACCGATAGCGCCATCAACGCTATTCCCGGCTTTGAGGAGGGGATGCTGTCCGCTAACCTGATCAAACGGATTCCCGAGAGTGAGGAGATTCTGCTGCCGATTTTTTACCTTGCGGCGGAACGCTACACCACCGGCTTTACCCTGATAGCAGATGGCGGCATGTCGGCTAATCAGTAACTATCTGCAAATGCATTGTCTTAGTGGAGTGCCCATGACTGTCAGAATGATCACACTGTTACCGACTCTATTACTCGCCCTGAGTGCCTGTGGTGGGAAGTCGCTGTCCGAGCAGGCCAACGATTTCGGCGGGCGGCCTGGTGGCCCCAATTCACAGTTGCCTGCGGTGACCGACCTGCTGGATCGCAGTCCGCCAGCCCCGAACCCTGAACGCAGCGCCTGGTTTGGCGATCTGCATGTGCATACTGAGTATTCCTTTGATGCCTACAATTTTGGCACCACGGCGACTCCCTACGACGCGTACCGGTATGCCAGAGGGGAGGCCATTATGCATCCCAGCGGGTTTGCCATGCAGCTGCGTACGCCCCTGGACTTTTATGCCGTAACCGATCACGCGATGTTTCTTGGACTGGTGAAGGAAGCGGCCGACACGCGCACCGAGTTTTCTCAATACGATGTGGCCAGGCCTATCCATAATATCAATGATCCGGAGAACCTGACCTCATCCAGCCTTATCCAGCGGGTTGGCAACTTCGGTAACTTCATACCTGACACGCTGGCGGGCATTCGCAATGGCAGTATAGACGCAAAACTCGCGACAGATGTGACGCGCCGAGCCTGGCTGGATACGATCGAAGCGGCTGACCAGTACAACGACCCCGGACGCTTCACCACCTTCGTCGCCTATGAATACACTACCGCCACTGACGATCGCGGTAACCTGCATCGCAACGTCATATTCCGCGGCAGCGACAAGTTGCCTGCTGTGCCGTTCTCCCGATTGAACTCGCAAAATCCTGAAGGCCTGTGGGAATGGATGGATGATTTGCGTGCACAGGGCATAGAAAGCCTGGCTATTCCGCACAATTCCAATGGCTCAAATGGACAGATGTTCAAACTTGCGGACTGGGCGGGCAATCCCATTGACGATGCCTACGCAGAACGCCGCCTGCGCAACGAACCGCTGGTGGAGATAACCCAGGTGAAGGGTACATCCGATACGCATCCACTGCTGTCCCCCAACGATGAGTGGGCTGACTTCGAAATTGCGCCGCTGCGGGTGGGGACCAATCTGCCCAGCGAACCCAATGGCAGCTATGTTCGCCAGGCGTTACAGCATGGGCTTGCGCTGGAAGCTCGTGGCGTGAAGAATCCGTTCAAGTTTGGTGTGGTGGCGGCCAGCGATACACATGTAGCCGCCGGCAGCTACGATGAGAGCACCTATTTCAGCAAAGCCGGTATTCTCGACGGCGAGCCTGTTAGCAGAGGCTCCGTGCCCGTTTCCCTGCTTTATGGCGCCGTCGTGCGCATGCTGTCACCGGAGAACCTGGTCGATGTCGAGGGAAGAACCTACATAGGTGGCAGCGGCTTTGAAACCTGGAGTGCCTCGGGTCTCGCCGGTGTCTGGGCCGAAGAGAATACTCGTGAATCGATCTACGCTGCCTTCCGTCGCAAAGAGACCTTTGCCACCACCGGGCCGCGCATCAAGCTGCGCTTTTTTGCCAGTACCGGCTTTTCCGAGGACATACTCAGCTCCGACAAACTGGCAGCGATCGCCTATCAACAGGGGGTGGCCATGGGCGGTGAATTGGCAACCGACGGCGCGCAGCCATCTTTCCTTGTCTGGGGGGCAGCTGACCCTCGTGGCACGCGCTTGCAGCGCCTTCAGGTGGTCAAGGGTTATGTTCGCGATGGCGAGCCGAATGAGCGCATATATGATGTAGCCTGCTCGGATGGACTGGTTCCCGATGCCAGTACTCACCGTTGCCCGGACAATGGCGCAGGCGTTGACCTGGCAGACTGCTCTGTCAGTGAAGACGCGGGCGCAGCAGAGTTGCTCACTCGCTGGCAGGACCCTGACTACGATCCCGAGGTGGAGGCTTTCTACTATGTCCGCGCCCTCGAGAATCCCTCCTGTCGCTGGTCCACCTGGGACGCATTGCGCGAGGGGGTGGAGCCCAGGGCAGATCTGCCTAAAACCATACAGGAACGCGCGTGGAGTTCGCCTATCTGGGTGCGCAGCAGCTGACTTTGCAGAAAACTTGATCCATTCGCTACATCTGTTAGCGCCACAGCGGTTAGGGTTCGCTGTGGGCTGATAACGATAAGGAGCTTACAGTGGAGAAGTTGAGCGCACAGGATGCAGGATTCCTGAAGATCGAGTCTGAACACTGTCCCTTCCATGTGGCGGGCCTGATGATACTGAAGCCGCCTGAGAACGCCGCGCGCAATTACCTGCGCAAGCTGGTAGCAAAGTGTGGCCGCCTGAACGAATTATGGCCAGTATTCGCGAAGAAACTCAGTGATCCGAACGATGTATCCAAAGCATCGTGGGTAGAAGCGGACGACTACGTACCCGAGCGCCACGTCTTTCACTATGCCTTGCCGCAACCGGGTCGTATGGATGATCTCATGAACCTGGTCACCCGCGCACACGAACGCCCGTTGGACCGCAGCCGGCCACTGTGGGAGTTGCACGTTGTGGAGGGCCTGCCGCGAGGACGGTTCGCTGTCTACTGCAAGGTGCACCACGCATTGGTGGACGGGGTAGGCGCGATGCAGATGCTCCAGGGTATGTTCAGCCCAACGCCGCAGGGGCGTATGCAGTTCAGTGACGGCGGGGAAGTGCGGCGCCATGGGAATGTGTCATTACTCCAGCGTATTGGGAGTATGCGTAAAGGCCTGTTGAACCAGTATCGTGCCATCCCCGAGTTATCGCGGCTTATGGCACACATGGGGGCCGACGCGCTGACGGGCAAAACTGATGCGATGCGACTGCCATTTACGGCGCCGCGTACCTTGTTCAATACCGAGCTTGATTCGCGTCGCTCGCTGGTGCTTTGTGATCTCCCCTGTTCACAGGTGAGGAAAACTGCCCATGCCATGGGTGGTTCGATCAACGACGTATTGCTGGCAGTGTGCGGTGGAGCGTTGCGCGAGTATCTGTTGCAGCAAAACGCATTACCGCGCAGTTCGCTGGTTGCCGGCATGCCGGTTTCCCTGAAATCTTCTGCCGCAGACACCGGGAACAAACTGAGCTACATCATGTGTCCTTTCTTTACGCAGGAACCGGACGCGTTGAAACGTTTGCAGCGGATTATAAAGGTGACCACTGCCGCCAAGAAGGAACTGTCTGCTGTGTCGGTAACGGCGGCCGAGGACTATTACGCGCTGATCATGGCGCCGACCATCCTGCTCACGGTGACAGGTAACGCCACCAGGGTGAGACCGGCAATCAATGCCATATTTTCCAACGTTCCCGGCTCACGCAACAAACTCTACCTTGAAGGGGCGGAACTGGAGGCACTCTATCCGCTGTCTGTAGTGACCGATGCAATGGGGCTGAACATTACGGTGGTTAGCCATGTCAACAAGCTATGCTTTGCGATAGCCAGTTGCCCCCGGGATCAGCCCGGAATCGAGGGGCTGGGCAAGATGCTGAAAACCAGTTACGCCCAGTTGCGCGACGCAGTGCAGTCAGCGGGGTAGAACCAGCCAGCGCCCTATGACCTGGCCTTGGGTTTTGCCTTAGGTCTGCTCGTGGCTCTGCCGCGACCTTTCGCTTTCGGCGTAACCCTGGATTTGGTTTTGGGTTTCGCCTTGGCTTTTGCTTTTGTTTTGGTCTTGGGTTTTGCTTTGGTCTTGGGTTTCGCTTTCGCTTTACCTGCGCTTGTTGTCGTCGAGCGCGGCTTGCTGCCCGTCCTCTTCGTTGGTCTGGCGCGCAACCCCGCGGCGTCCTCCAGTTCTGCGAGGGCGTCTTCCATATAGTCGATTATTCGCTGAACCTGGGGAACTGAGCGTCGGCAGGCAATAATGCCGAAGTCCACATTCTGGTCGTAGGTGACCAGGGTGATGTTCATGGAAATTCCGTCAGTGACGATCGACAGCGGGTAACTGCCGTCCATACGGGCACCATTCCAGTACATGGTCTGGCTGATACCGGGTACGTTGGAGATGACCGTATTGTAAGGGGGGAGCTTTGACATAAGCCCCAGGGGCTGCAGCAGCAGCGACGGGGTTTGCATCAGCAGGGTGAACAGTTCCAGTTCCTTGGGCGTCATATCCCGGAAGTAGTCCTTGCCTGCCCGCATCGAGGCCTGGATTGCGCGAAAGCGCTCGCTGGGGTCGGCAATGTTGGTGGCCAGGTCGGCGCTGATTGCAGCAACGGCGTTGCCGGCGTCTACGTCGCCCTCTCGTCGCAACGATACCGGCACCATCGCCTTCAGAGAGTCCTCGGGTAGTTCGGCATGCAACTGCAGATACTGGCGCAAGGCGCCGGCACACATGGCCAGCACTGCGTCGTTAAAGGTACCGTCGTAGGCTTTCGCGACGGCTTTAATACGGGCAAAAGGCCAGGACTGCGCAACGAATCGTCTGGCGCCGTCGATTGAGGTGTTGATTGAACTGCGCGGCACCTTCAGGTGTGGCAGTAAAAGGTGCTCGTCTCGGCCTGTCCATGCTTTGGTAAAGCCTTTCACGGCGTTAAATATATTGGTTCCGCTGCCCAGTCTGGACTTGAGCATGTCGCTGACAGTGCGTAACTCGGAATCGCTGTACTCGGGGCGCTTGCCCATTTTCAAGCCTTCTTTGTAGGCTTCCCAGGCACCTAAAGACAGCGGTGAGTCCTTGCGAATGAAATTCGGGTCCGACGACAGCATGCAGCGCGACACGTGGATGGAGCGCGCGCCGTCAACTGCCGCATGGTGGGTTTTGGTATACACCGCGAATTGCCGGTTGCGCAGCCCTTCAATGAGGTGCATCTCCCACAGCGGGCGGCTGCGTTCAAGTAGTGTCCCGTGTAAACGCGATACCAACGTAAACAGCTCCCGGTAGCGTCCCGGCGCGGGCAGGGCCGAGTGCCGGACGTGATAGTCCATGTCCAGGGCAGGGTCCGGCTCCCAATAGCAAGCGCCGGCGAGGCCCAGCGGGCCGGTTTTCAGCCTGTCGCCAAAAGGCGGCAGCAGGGTGTCTGCGTTGCGCATGTTTTGCGCCAGTTCATGCATGAACTCCTGCTCGTTGACGCCTTTGGGTAATGTATAAAGACTGACACCGGCGACGTGCATAGGCATTTCCCTGCGCTCGGCGATCAGAAAGCCCTTGTCGGTTACTCCCAGTTGTTTCATGTCCTGCCCCTGTTTTTATTTTTTTTCACCAGTGCACGCCGCGCATGATCTGGGCGAACATTTTCTGTGCCAGTTCCAGCTTGGAGGAGGGCACATTTCCCCGTTCCTGCGCTGCTTCTTCTTCACTCAGGCCCCGGGCAGCGGCGGAATCAGGGAACAGGTCGTAGGCCTGGCTGAGAAACGCTTCTGTCACGCTGGGAATGGTAGCCTGGGCCACTGCGCCGGTAACACCCAAACGGGTGGACAGGCGTTTTGGTCGCGAGATGATCGCCTTTATCACCAGGTCGCGGGCCTGCTCCGGCGACAGCGTCGGGAACGCCTTGTAGAGGCTGGTGGGCGCAATCATCGGGGTGCGTACCAGCGGCATATGGATAGTGGTAAAGGCTATATTCTGCGCTGCGAATTCAGGCGCTGCGCACAGGCTGAATGCATCCAGTGCTGCTTTGGATGCCACGTAAGCCGAGAAGCGGGGTGGGCTGGTCAGTACGCCAATGGAGGAGATATTGATAATGTGACCGCCTTCGTTTTCTTCCATCGATGGTAGAAAACCCAGTATCAGCCGCAACGCACCGTAGTAGTTCAGCTCCATGGTGCGCTCGAAGTCATGGAAACGCTCGTAGCTGTAGCGGACCGAGCGGCGAATAGATCGTCCTGCGTTATTGATCAACACATCCACGGCACCATGGTCCCGCAGAACATCCGCTACCAGCTTTTCGCAGTCTTTGGCGCTGGATACGTCACAGGAATACGCTTCTGCCACACCGCCTTTTTCCGCAATTTCGCCAAGTGTCTCATCCAGCTTGGCAACCGTGCGCGCGACCAGAATCACTGTTGCGTCGGCTCTGGCAAGGCGCAGAGCACATTCTTTGCCTATGCCACTGGTGGCGCCGGTGACCACCACGACTTTGCCTTTTACCTTGCGTCGCAAGGCCGCGAGGCTGGGGCGACCGATCATTTCATTGAACAGCCCGTCTACTTCGCGAACGAGCGACTCTTTGCTCGGTCGCAGAAACTGCAGCCAGTAATCCCACAGCACCTGCGCGTAGTCCTCGAATGGAGGACACTCAATGTTTGCTTCGGCGAGCAGCTTGCGTGTCTTGCGTGAGTCGAAGCGCGTGGGGTAGTTGATATAGCCGATAACCTCTGGCGGTATACCCAGGCGTGCTATGGCCTTCTCCCCCAGCGACTTGAGCGGCCGCACGCGGCTGATGCCTTCTCCGGCCAGCTTGGTAGCGGTATCCATCACCCCGAGCTCTACCGAACGGAGATTGGGGCCTCCGGACACTTTCATCATCGTCTTGAGCAGGTCGCCAACCCGGATACCGTCGGGATCGGTGATAAAGAAACACTCCCTGTCGTGTCCGGGAACATGCGCCAGGTAGTCGATGGATTCAACCACATAATCCACCGGGACAATATTGAGCAGGCCTGCCTTGTTGAGCAGTAGTGGCAGGCCTTTGGGAGTCACTGAGCTGAGGTTTTTCAGCATTTCGAAGAAGTAGTAGGGCCCGTCAACCTTGTCCATTTCACCGGTTTCGGAATGCCCGACCACCATGCCGGGGCGGTAGATACGCCATTTCATGCGCGTTTCCTTGCGCACAAGGCCTTCGGATTCATGCTTGGTGGAGAAGTAGGGGTGCTCCATATCCCCGGCTTCCTCAAACATATCCTCGGTGAATGTACCTTCGTAGAGGCCTGCCGCAGCTATGGAGGAAACCTGGTGAAAGCAGCCCGCCTTGAGTGCCTTGGATAAGGCTATGGCCTGAGCGGTACCATTGACGTTGCTGATGCGTTGGCTTTCGGCATCGGCTTTCATATCGTAAATGGCAGCGAGATGGAAGAAGTGATCAATCTTGCCGGCGTGCTTCTTGATCCAGGCCGGCTTTACCCCCAGCTTCGTCTTGCCAAGGTCACCTTCAACCGCGATTACCTGGTCAGTTGCTGCACCCCAAAGTTCGCGCAGCCCCTCTACCTTGGGCAGCGACTCCGGTCGCACCAGCAGGTAGATGACACCCCCACGATCCAGCAGCCTAGGTACCAGAAACCGGCCAATGAAACCGGTTCCACCAGTGACGAAGTAGTTCATTTTTATCCCCTTTATGCAGGTGTTATCAGCTTGAACAGGTTTGATGGGTACTGCCGAACAATACTAGTACATATTGGCTCAGCGCGCCTTAGTTGCGCCGCGACGCTTACGCGCAGCCTTTTTACGCTTGGTGGCCGTGCTCGTGTCCCGAGCCGCCAGTGCCAGTTCCCGCACCCGATCTATGTCTGCATCCGAGTAGACGCCGTTAACACCGGAGATAGCGGCCAGTTGCATGCCGTGTTTCAACCCCATTTTGTATATCTCATGCACCTTGTTCCACTCGAGATTACGGCCCAGCGTGAAATTCTCGAAACGCCCCTCCAAAGCCAGCACGATGGTTTCCGCCAGACAGGCATAGACCACGTTGCGATCCTCGAAACCGATGGACTTCATCTGTACTTTTCCGGGCAGGGAGATCTCACCGGACTCAATCACCAGTACGTCGGGACGCTTTGCCACGTCCTCCGCTGACAAGTCCAGTGGACGGGCCACGTCAGTGATAACACAGCCCGGTTTCACCCTGGTGATGTCGAGAATTTTCTTGCCGGCGCCGGAGGTGGCGGTCACGATCATATCCATATCGCCGATGCTGTCATCGGAATCCGCGTAGGAGGACAGGACCAGTTTTACGCCCGGCGACTCACTGAGGATCGATTTTTTCAGTATCAGTAGCTTTGCGGCCTCCGGCGATACCAGGTGCAACTCCTCGGTGGTGCGAGCCAGTAGGCGGGCACAGGCGGAGCCGATAGCGCCGGTGGCGCCGACTACCATGGCTTTGCCCTTGACCTTTTTACCCTTCTCCAATTGCACCAGGCCGAGCCGCTCGACCGCATCATGCGCAGCCCATAGCGCGCCCGAGGCGCTGTAGCTGTTGCCCGTGGTAATGGGCAGCGGAGCGCGTTTGGCCACGGTTACGCCCGCATCGCCCACCACCTTGGTGAATGCACCCAGCCCCATGATCTGTGCACCCAGGTCTTTGGCAATGTCCGCCGCCGCCAGCAGGCGCCGGTAGGTAAACTCGGGCGTGTGGCTCATAATCTCCCTGGGTGTGCCGCCTACTATGATCAGCCAGCCTTCGGCCTCGGTGCCGTCGGGAGAACGGATGCCAGACACCTTGGTATAGACGAAGGGCGGGCTGTAGGCTGCTGCTTTTTCCACCAGGTTCATCACCGGTTTGGGGGATACCTTCGACAACATCTCCAGTGGCTTCAGATGATTGAGGTACTGTTGTGACAGAGGATGTATCACGAAAGCGAAGCGGTTGATCTGCTTGCGTCCCGGGGTGGGGTAGAGAAGCCTTGGCTGTAGTTGCAGGTCAGTGAAAATTTCCAGGAAGTCGTCATGGGTGATCTCAGCCGCGGGCTTGTCCAAAGCGGCGATGATCATGGCTTCAATTACGTTCAGCCCCACGGTTTTCCTGAATGGCTGAATACTGCAATCCAGTACCAGTCGAACGCCTTTGGCCCGCAGTTCCTCGAGACGTTGGTCCGAAATGGTGGAGGTGATAACAGTCTTACCCTCCAGGTGTTCACGACCATAGTGCTGTAACTGCTCGTAGGAGGCTACCAGCACGTGCGCCTCACGCACCGCCCGGCGCAAAAGCAGGTGATTGAAAAACGTGAAAGGCGCAAGCGAGGGCACCAGGTCCTTGCCCTGCTCAAAACGCAGTATCGGGTGACTGCCGCTGGCGTAGAGTTCCAGCGCGCGCAAGGAGCGCAGCAGGTTGGGCAGTCCAAACTGTACAACCGGGTCGGCGAAACTGAGGTTGTCGGTATGTTCAGACAGAATGGCGGCCAGCCGGTAGTTGAGCGTGCCGGAAAGAAACAGCACCCGGGAATTGTTGAAAATATTGCCCAGGTCCAGCATCGCGGATCGCACTGTCCACTCCTGCACGATCTCGCGCAGCCTGGCGCCAGTGGTGACAGGGGTGCTACCCGCCTGTCTTTCCAGTGCCTGCGTCTCCGGGCGAATAAAGCGGTCCGTTCCTACCGTGCAGTGTTCCCGCACATGACCTAACCCGATGACGTCGGCCTTGTCGGAGGACGCGGCGACGAGGGCTGCCGCCGCGTCGGCGTCGCCGTCCGTCCCGATCCGGCTTATCTCGAATTGCTCACCGATAAACCGGCTTCTGAATTTGACGTCGAGTTCGCTGGAACCGAGACTGACACTAACGATCTTCTTCATCTGCAACACCTCAAGGGATCAGGCTGTTTATCCTACGCCAGTTTAGCCCCGCCCGGCTTGACTGACCGCAACATAATTTCCCGGTACCGCCCTGATGCAGCCCCAGCGCTTTATTCAAGCGCGCGCAGAATGACACGGCGCGTGTCAGCAGGGTCGATCACCGCGTCTATTTCGGTAGCCGCAGCGGATTCCGTAGCGCGCCCTTTTTCATATAGCGCGTCCACCAGTTCGTTGAATAGCGCTCTGCGAGCAGTGGCATCTGGCTCCGCGTCCAGTTCTTTCCTGAATCCCAGTTGCACGGCGCCCTCCAATCCCATGGGGCCGGTTTCTCCGGTAGGCCAGGCGGCGGTGAATAGCGGAATCTTGAAGCTGCCACCGGCCATGGCCATTGCACCCAGGCCGTAGGCCTTGCGCAATATGATCATCACCAGCGGCACCTGCAGGCGCGCTCCGGCGCTGAACAGGGCAGCCATGCGCCTTGGCGCACCCGCCACCTCGCTGTCTGGCCCGACCATGAAACCCGGTGTGTCACACAGGGATACCAACGGCAGCCCCAACTTGTTACAGAGGGTGATGAAACGCGCAGCTTTATCGGCGGCATCACAGTCGATCGCGCCACCCAGGCCACGGCAATCGTTGGCAATGAGGCCCAGCGCCTTGCCTTCAATGCGGATGAAGCCGGTGATAAGGGCAGTGCCAAAGCCGGCTGTCAGCTCTATGAAACTGTCCTCATCGGCAAGCGTGGTGATGATGCTGCGCACGTCATAGGCGTAGCGTCTGTCGACGGGCAGGGCAGTGCGCAATCCTGCCTGGTCAGCGCTGCCCCACTGGGGCAGGCGTCCCTGGGTGTAGCCCAGCAACTGCTTTGCCAGCGCCGTCGCATGGGCTTCATCCTCAGCCAGCAGGTCGACCACGGCATTGGCGCTATGCACCGGCGCTGGTCCTATTTCGGTTGCTGCGAACTGGCCCAGGCCTCCTCCCTCAATCATCGCGGGGCCGGCCATGCCTATCCAGGAAGTGCGGGTGGCAATGCGCAGGTCGGCGCAGCCGAACAGGGCAGCGTTGCCGGCAAAGCAATAGCCATTGTTGACAGCGATGGTCGGCACGGCATCGCACAGTCGCGCCCATTCCACGAAGGAGCTGACATCAAGGCCGCTGCAGCCGGTCTGCACATCGGTATCGCCGGGGCGGCCACCGCCGCCCTCTGTGTACATCACCGTGGGCAAGCGTTTGTTCAGGGCCACGCCAATAATACGATCGAGTTTCATGTGGTGGTAGAAGCCCTGGGTACCTGCCAGCACGCTGTAGTCGTTGACAATGACTGCCGCAGTCGTGGCAGCGTCGCCGAAGAAGCGCGCATTGATGGTGGCCAGGCCAGTGATAATCCCGTCTGCCGGGGTGTTCTGTCGCAGGTCTTCCAGGCTGCGCCGGCCGCGCTGCGCCGCCACCGCGAGTTGCCCATACTCGACGAACGAATCCGCGTCGACCAGGTCAGCGAGGTTTTCCCGGGCCGTACGATAGCCTTTGCTGTGTCGCTTCTGTGTGGCCTCTGGTCTCTGTGCATCCAGCGTCAGCCCCTGTTGCTCCAGCAGGCTCTGCAGCCTGCCCGGATCTTCCTCGTCGGGTCGCGCGGGAGCCACTGCTGTGGCCTCCGGGGGGCTGCCTGGGGAGAGCTCCATCAGCACCACATCGGTCTGCACCGTCTGGCCGGGGCAGACATGAATCGCCCGCACCGTGCCGGCATGTGGCGCCAGTACAGGACTTTGCAGTTTCATCGACTCTACCGTAGCCAGTGTCTGTCCGGCCTCCACGCTGTCTCCGCTGGCGACATCAATGCTGACAACGCCGGCGGCCATGGGCGAGTGGATGCGTGTGGGGGTGGTGATAGAACTCATCGGTGACTCTCTCTTTGTGTGCCCTAGAACGTGTGCGGATAGGACTCCCAGTAATACTGGCCCTCCCTGCTACGCCAGTTGGCATAGATGGACTCCCAGTCCAGGCCTTCAATGCGCCAACCGTGGTGGGGTTGCAGGTTGGTTGAGAAGACAGGCGCGCCGTAGTCGCAAAAACGTGTGTCCACGCTGAGCCGTACCTTGTTCTTTGCCGTATTAGGCTCGGCACGGTGTACCGTGGCTGAGTTGAAAATGAGGATGTCGCCTTTTTCAAAATCGGATACATGCCAGTGCGTCTCACCAGGGTGGATCACACATTGCACACCGCCAACGCCCTGCGCTTCATGCACCTTGCGCACGCCACCTTTGTGGGAGCCGGGCAGCACCGTTACGCGGCCCATGCTGGCGTCCACATCATGCAGTGCGACCCAGATGCCGGCCATTGTCGGCCCGGCATGGTGTGAGTATGCGTCCTGGTGTGGCGGAGTCTCATAGCCCAGCATCCTTGGTGTGGCAACGCGCGCCATTTTGATCGGATAGACCCAGGGCTGGCAGCCCTGTATGCGATGCATCAATGAGAGCATCCGGGGTTGGTGGAAGAAGCGATGAAAAGATTCCAGTTGCTGCACTTTAGGATAGAGTTTGTCCCAGGTGGCGTCGGTCTCGTAGAACGGTTGACCGTTTAGCACCGGTTTGTTCAGTGTCTCATCCCAGCTCACATGCGGTGACAGGGCTTGCAGAATGTCGTTGCGCAGCGCGTCGCAGTCCCGCTCAGCAACTGCCTGTTTGATGAACAGGTAGCCGTCTCTTGCGAAACGGGTGCGCAGCGCGCTGTCATCGTCCTCGAGTCGTGACACGTGATAAGCGGAGGTGGTGGTTGTATTGCTGATGTGCGGTTACCGTGGTGAGAGCAGCGAGAGGGAAGGCAGCATTATCCCGAAATTTCCAGCAAAGGAAAGCCTGCGCCGCCCGGTGTGAACTGTATGGGCGTTGTGCGGTCAACTCTAGTTCAACGATGCGAGGTTAAAGTGCTATGCGCAAACTATGTATTTTTCTGGGGTTGCTGTTTTTCGCTTTGGGAGCACGGGCGGAAACCGCACAGGCCTAC
Source organism: Gammaproteobacteria bacterium (assembly GCA_030431585.1). Classification (GTDB taxonomy): domain Bacteria; phylum Pseudomonadota; class Gammaproteobacteria; order Pseudomonadales; family Halieaceae; genus Halioglobus. The sequence continues at coordinate 20,449 of JAUIIQ010000019.1, forward strand.
TTCGCCGGGGGGTGCTTCTGGTGTATGGAATCCAACTACCAGGACAAGGAAGGCGTGCTGGATGTTATTTCCGGATTCACCGGTGGAACGCTGGAGAACCCCAGCTACAAGGGCAATCATGAGGGTCATTTTGAAGCGATAAAGGTGAGCTATGACCCACAGAAGATCAGCTACCAGCAACTTCTGGACCTGTTCTGGGTGAGTATTGACCCTTTCGATAATGAGGGGCAATTCTGCGACAAGGGCTTCAGCTACCGCAGCGCTATCTTCACCAGCGATCCCGTCGAAAAACGCCTGGCCGCTGAGTCATTGCAGGCCGTGCAGGCGCGTTTTCCCGGGCAGGAGGTCTACACCGAGTTGCGCGACGCGGGTGCGTTCTGGCCGGTGGAGGAATACCATCAGGACTACTATCTGAAAAACCCCGTGCGCTACAACTACTACCGCTGGAATTGTGGCCGCGACAAGCGCACGAAAGAAATATGGGGTGACGCGGCGGCACACTGAGTGCCACCGCTGCTAGTCAGCCAGTGATTGCCCCAGGTCCTGCAGGTAATCGATATAAGCCAGTTTGTACCGGGGGTCGAAGTTTTTCTGGTCGGCAGCCAGTTTAACGATCACCACGCGGTTGCCAGGGTGCACGTAAATGTTCTGGCCCCAGATACCGCGGGCGAGGAAGTCCCCGTCCCAGTCGCGGGGTGTCCACCACTGGTACTGGTAGCCCGATACATTGGATGACTGGGAGTTTTCGCCCGGCATCAGGTGGGGTTCATCCGGTGTGACGGAGGCCTTTGCCCAGCCTTCGGGCAGGATCTGTCGGCTGCCTCGGCGGCCCTCGTTCAGGTACAGCAGGCCTAGTTTGGCATAGTCTCGCGCCGACGCAGACAGGCCTCCCATCGCCAGTTCATAGCCCTGCTCATCCAGCGTCCACAGCCCCTTGTTCTCCATGCCCAGTGGCTGCCAGAGGCGGCTGCCCATGTAGTCACTCAGGGAGCTGCCGGTAATGCGTACCAGCAGGATCCCCAGCAACTGCGTATTGATGCTGGCGTAATGGTTGAATGTGCCCGGAGGGTGTTCGCGCTGCAGGGTATTGATGTACTCGAGGTAGCTCATGGGCGGCACCATGGACGTCATCTTGTTGATATCCGATTCCGGGTCTGTGTAGGCCTCGTTGAAACGCATGCCCGATGACATCTGCAGTACATGCTTTACCGTGACCCCATCGAAGGTGGCGCTGGTCAGCTCCGGCAGATACTTGCGAATGGGGTCATCCAGGCTGTCCAGTTTGCCCTCACCAAGGGCGATGCCCAGCAGTGCTGAGGTGAAGGATTTGGCCACGGAGAATGACATGTGCAGGCTGTCCCGCGAGTCACCGTGGGCGTATTTCTCGTAGATGACAACGCCATCTTTCAATACCAGGAAGGCAGAGGTGTTGGACAGTTCAATGAACTCCTCCAGAGATGTCTGCTGGCCCAGAAACTCGCCACTGTATTCCAGGCTATCGGTGCTGGCACCCAGTTCCCAGGGGTCGGCAGCCGGTGCCATCTCGGAAGTGGGCACGAAGCGAGCCATATTCCGGAAATTCTCGAAACGGTCACCGGCGAACATGGCGCTGAACCCTGTCGCCTGCCCTGCGGAAGGTGTGCCGCCAATGGTAACGCCCTGTGCTACTGCGGCGGTGGTGGCGGTGGCCAGTGCAGAAGTGAGCAGTAGCGTGTAGAGATGTGAGCGACGCAGCAGCATGGAGTATCCCCTTTTCAATGCGAGCAGGAAGTCTAGATCACTGCCAGCCTCATTGCACGTGCTGGCGCCTGGCGAATGAGAACAATGATCGCGCGTGAAAAAGGCCGGCGATCTCGCTTATAATCACGCTTTTTTCAGGAGTGTTCCATGGGCAGAGCCTATCAGAATCGCAAGGAATCGATGGCCAAGACCTCGGACCAGAAGGCCAGGGTGTACAGTAAACATGCGCGTGTGATTTACGTCACCGCCAAGCAGGGTGGGGTAGATCCGGACGGCAACCTCTCTTTGCGCAGTGCCATTGACCGCGCCAAGAAGGACCAGGTTCCGGCGCACGTGATCGACAAGGCCCTGGATAAGGCCAGCGGCGGCGCCGGTGAGGATTTCGCCTCGGCACGCTACGAGGGCTTTGGACCCGGCGGTTGTATGGTCATTGTCGATTGCCTTACCGATAACCCCAATCGAACCATTGGCGATGTGCGTCAGTGTTTTACCAAGACCAAGTGCAAGATCGGTACCCCGGGAAGTGTCAGCCATTCCTTTGACCACAGTGCTATTTTTGTTTTTGCCGGTGATGATGAAGATGCGGTGCTGGAAGCCCTGATGTTAGCGGACGTGGATGTGGAAGATATTGAAAGTGACGACGGTAAGATCACTGTTTTCACTCCCCACACGGAGTTTGCCAAGGCCCGCGAGGCCCTGAACGATGCAATGGGTGAAATCGAGTTCGAGGTGGAGGACATCCAGTTCATCCCCAGGGAAACGGCCCCTATTCCCGCTGAGGATGAAGCGATGTTCGAAAAATTCCTGGATATGCTGAACGACGTGGAAGATGTGCAGAAGGTGTACCACAACGTCGGTTAGCGCCGAGGACACTAGTCCTGCGTTGGCAAACGGTGAATGACCAGCAACAGTTCGCCGACGTTGACGCCAAATTTGCTGAGGCTTGATTCGTTGATCAGTATGTCGGGCGTCAGCAGGTACATGCGGTCATCCACGCGCAGGTCTATCGCGTTTCCGCGGTAGGGTACCTGCAACACATAGTCGAGAAACACCGCATTGCCGGACTGGCGCAGAACGCCTTCCCCAACTACGTCGCCGGCAGTTCCAAGGTAACTGCCGTCTGCCTGTCGCCGCAGTGTCCACACGCGCTTCTGTTGTTCGCCGTCATTGAATACAAAGTCTTCATCCAGCACACCTACGCCGTTCTCCCAGCGTGCGTCTATGCTGGCGGAAAAAGTGCGGATGACCTTACCGCTACGGTTTTTCACGACCCCGTGTGCCGCCAGCGGCCCCTGGAAAAACTGTTCTACCTGAAACGCCGGTGACAGCTCGCGGTAGTCCGTTACCCGGACCGGTGCACAGCCTGCGACCAGGGCCAGTAACGCCACCACAGCGGTCAACCGGAGGCTCGGGCTGGCGATGGGCAGCGGGCGCTGCAACAGGGTCTTCATCTGTTCTGCCCATCGTGCCCAGAGCGCGGCATTCGCCACGGCGTGCCATTGCAGCTCTGGCGGTGACGACAGTCTGGCAGGCAGCCACGACAGGGCAGGCGTTGCTGCTGCCCGGCTGCTGATGGTGTGTCTGCTGTGAGGGTGTTTGCTTGGCGTGTCATGTCGGACCTCTGGCAGTTTAATAGGTATACGCAAGAACGGCGCAACAGGACTACTGCATGGCTGCATCAGCGCCTTGCGCGCTTTTGTCCCGTCGCAGCTCAGTAGGAATAGCTGGATTGCAGGCCCAGCGGTATGCCCAACGCCCAGTATGCCAGCAGATAGAGTGTCCAGGCGGCAAGGAAACTGACCGAATAGGGCAGCATCATAGCGGTCACTGTGCCTATGCCAGCGCTTCTGATGTAGCGCTGGCAGTACACTACAACCAGGGGGAAGTAGGGCATTAATGGCGTGATGATGTTGGTGGTTGAGTCACCTATGCGGTAGGCAGCCTGGGTCAGATCAGGTGAAATACCGAGCTCCATCAGCATGGGGACAAAAATTGGGGCAAGCAGTGCCCACTTGGCGGAGGCTGAGCCGATCAGGAGATTGAGCAACCCGGTTAACAGGATAATGCCAATGATGGTAACGGCGCTGGGCAGGCCTGCTGCCTGTAAGGCCCCGGCTCCCTTTACCGCCAGCAGAATCCCCAGGTTCGATTGCGCGAAGGCGAAGATAAACTGTGCAATGAAGAACATTATCACCAGATAGTACGCCATGGTCTCCATGGCTTTAGTCATACCGGCAATAATATCCCGGGCACTGTTGATGCTGCCGGCGGTGTAGCCATAGACCACGCCCGGCAAGAGAAACAGGATGAAAATGAGGGGCACGATAGAACCCATAAGGGGAGCGCCCAACTCAGTGAGACCTCCGCCGTCTCCCCGCCAGGGAGAGGTCTCGGGCCATGCTGATGCGACCAGCAGTGCGATAGCCACCAACATGGAGCAGAGCGCGGCTTGCAGACCACGGCGCTCGTTTGCATCCAGTGCGTCCATGGTAGGCAGGTCCTGCAGGTTGTCATCGAGGCTGCTGCCCTGCAGTCTGGGCTCCACGAGTTTATCTGTCACCAGCCAGCCCACCGCGACGATCAGCAGCGAGGAACTCGCCGTGAAGAAGAAATTATTCAGGGGGTTCAGCGTGATATCGGGGTCGAGAATCTGCGCGCCTGATTGGGACAGGCCCTGCAGCATGGGGTCGATCGCAGAAGGTATAAAATTTGCCGAAAAACCACCGGAAACGCCGGCAAACGCGGCGGCAATGCCCGCCAGCGGATGCCTGCCGGCTGCGTAGAAAATAACCCCGCCCAGCGGGATGACCAGCACATAGCCCGCGTCGGCAGCGGTGTGGCTGACAATGCCCACCAGGATGATCATCGGGGTCAGCAGCCAACGCGCGGTGACACCCAGCATCGCGCGCAGGGCACTGTTGATGAAACCCGTGTGCTCCGCCACGCCTATGCCGAGCATGGCGACGAGCACCACGCCAATCGGGTGGAAATGCGCGAACGTTTTGACCATGGACGAGAGAAACAGCACCATGGCTTCGCCCGACAGCTGGTTGATCACTTGCAGGGGTTCGCCAGTGCGTGGGTCCGTCACATTCCAGTCAACGTAGGCGAGCAGCCAGGACAGCACCCACACTGCGAGCAGCAAAGCGATAAATAGCAGGGTGGGGTCCGGCAGCTTGTTACCGATTCGCTCCACCGTGGCCAGGGCGCGCCGGGTCAGTCCGGATTCAGTTTCGCCTGCATTGCTCATGTTGTTACCCGAGGACCTTTCGTTGCGGCGAGTGTAGTGTCTGCCAGACCCGGGCACAACCGAGGTTGCCCCGGTGTGTCAAACCAGCATCTGCCTGGGGGAGAGGGCACATTATTCCCAGCTGAACTGGATGAGCTGCCAGCGTCCCTTCAGGTACCTCCACTGGCCTTCAAATCGGTAAAGCCGGGCGTTTTCCGGAAGGGCGGTGCTACCGCCACTGAGCGCTGCTGAGCCGCGCATGCTTGCCAGCGCCGGCTCGTAGGGGTCGGGGTCGATATCCAGGCTGGTGATAACCACATCGATGTTGCGATAGCGTATAAAGTAGGCTGCCAGCAATCTGCGTGCTGCCTCACGGTCCATGTTTCTCTGGCCACCCTGGCCGCCCAGAAAAGAGGCAGCAAGGTGTTCGCGAAAACCGCTGTTGTCTCGTTCCTCCAGCGCTGCCTGCATCTGCGCTATCGTCGCGCGTATTTCCGCCTCGGTATCGGACGGTTCGCTGCACGCGCTGATCAGGGTGGCAGCGAGGATAATGACAAGACTGCGTAGGCGTGGCATGGGCAAGCTGTGGTGTACGGACTTCGTTGCAGTTTAAGCGCTGAAGCGACACTATTACAGCTTCATTATGCAGAGCAAGACAATGCCACACAAAGCCAGCGCTCTTACGCTTCGTGACGTCTACAGCCTGGGCGAGCAGTTGGAGGCGGATCGCGAGCTGCCAGCGGCAACACTTAGCGAGCGTGACCACGCTATTGGCCGCAGCTGCGGTGAACGTGACGACATCGAAAGCCTGCGCTACTGGTTGCAAGCCGTGGCCACAGCGGACAGTGCTCCGCCCTGGCTGAGCGAAACGCAGGCCGCTTTGTTGCTGCGCATGCTGGCGCTGTTGGCTGGAGCGATGGCGGTTGGCGGGTTTTTACTCGCCAGTGACCGGGCGCTGGTAAATGTCTTCCTGTTTTTGCTGGTGTTTGTCGCACTGCCTCTGCTGTTTGCCGCTCTTGCCGCCGGGGTGATGTTGCGTGCAGCATTTGGCCGTCCCTCGCCCGTTTCGCCCTTCAACCCCACGCGCTTTGTGGCGCGTCGTGCTTTGCCCGGCCAGGCAAAGCTGCTGGAATCCAGCGCGGCGGTGCGCCTTCTGGCTCTTCGCTACGGTCAGGAACTGGGCATGCTCTTTGCCATCGGTGTGATGCTCGCATTTATGGTGTTGCTCGCCTTTACGGACTTCAGCTTTGTGTGGGGCTCTACATTCGGCTTCAGTGATGCCGCGGTGAACAGTGCGATCACGGCGCTGGCCGCGCCCTGGTCATCCTGGTTGCCACAGGCGGTGGTGCCGGCGACGGTGGTGATCGATACCCGCTATCACGCGGCGCAACTGGACTTCAGTCAACTCAGTGAAGCCAGCCGCAGGGGCTGGTGGCCGTTCCTGTTTATGTGCCTGACTGTGTATTCGCTGCTGCCAAGACTGCTGCTGTGGCTGGCATCGCGCCGGCTTTACCGCCGCGAGTTAACGCGTAGCTTTCTTGGCCTTCCCGGCGCCGCCGCTGTGCTGTCGCGCATGCGGTCGCCAGTGGTGCGAACCCAGGCCGGCGACCCTGAGCATGTGGATGCGCGCTTGTCAGCCATGACCTACGACGGCGCCACGCTGCTATTGGAATGGGCCGGCTCGCTGGCAGATACAGGAGATGTCAGCCTGCGGCTGGCGAAGGACGACAATCACCTGCGTGCCGGTCTGGGCTCGCCGGCAGATGACCTGGACAGTATCGAGCTGATAAACCGGCGCAGGCCCAATCTACTGCTGGTGGCGGTAAAATCCTGGGAACCGCCCATGGCCGACCTGGCTGATGTGCTTGCAGACATAGAGGGTGTATCACAATGCATCCTGCAGCTGGTGCCCCTGAAAGGGCGCAAAGTGAGTGAAGCGAACCTGCGCGACTGGAAAGCTTTTGCAAGAAAGCTGAAGTTTGCCGCTACCGAGGTACAACCACTGGAAGGGCTTGCATGACACGTAGTCGGGATGTCGGCCTGCCGCACTTTGCCGTCGTGGGCAGGCCCAATAAGGGTAAGTCGTCAATTGTTGCGACACTGGCGCGGGATGACACTGTGCGTATTGCGGCGCGGGCCGGCTCTACGCGCAGCACACGGCGCTTCCCGATGCGGGTAGATGGGCAGGTCCTGTATGAGCTCATTGACACGCCCGGCATTCAGCGCGCCCGCCAGATGCTGGCCTGGTTGCGCGCCAATTGTGCCGATGCCGCCGCTCGCCCGGCGGCGGTGCGGCAGTTTCTGGAGGAGCACGCTGAGCAGGAGCAATTCGCCGACGAGTGCCATGCGCTGGCGCCTATCGTGGAAGGCGCAGGTATTATTTACGTTGTAGATGGCTCGGTGCCGTTTGGCGGCGACTACGAGGCGGAGATGGAAATCCTGCGCTGGACGGGTCGCCCCAGCCTGGCGCTGATCAATCCCATAGAGAACAGCGACTATGTCGAACAGTGGACCGCTGGTTTGGGACAGTATTTCCAGACGGTGCGCAGTTTTGACGCGCATCGCGCGGAGTACCGGAAACAGTTGGAGTTGCTCACCTTGTTCGGTCACCTGGACCCGGAGTGGCGCCAGCCGCTGCAACGTGCCGTAGACGTGCTGGAGGCGGACCGCCAGCGCCAGCACCATGAGGCGGGCGAGATCATCGCCGGACTGCTATACGATGGCCTTACGTTCACCGTCGAACAGGCCGTGCCCGAGGGGTTACCGGAAGAGCCAGTGCGCAAAGTACTGTTCAGTCGCTATCAGCGACAGTTGATCAAGCGCGAGCGCAGCGCACGTGCGCGGGTCGAAGAATTGTTTTACTACCGCGACCTGAGCAAGTCCGAGCAGGGGATGGATTTTGACGAGGAGGATTTGTTTCACCAGGAGAACTGGTACCTCTGGGGCTTGAGCCGCAAGCAGTTATTACTGGCCGCCGGTGCCGCCGGTGGCGTCGCGGGCGGCGGGGCAGGCGCGGTGGTTGATGGTATGGCTGGAGGGCTACTGGGTGGGCTGGCGACGCTCGCCGGTGGCATAAGCGGTGCGGTGGCCTCAACGCGCAGTGTGCTGCGCCGCTCAGACGATTTAGCGAAGTGGACTGTCAGTGGTGTGCCCGCGGGAGGGAACAGGCTGGCCTACGGTCCCTCCCGCAACCCCAATTTTCCCTTTGTGTTGCTGGGGCGGGCTATGCAGCATCATCGTGCTATCAGCCAACGTACTCATGCGGTGCGTGCAACACTGGAGCTGAATGAACCGGCGCTGGACTGGCTGGGCGACAAGGACAAGCGCCGTCTGGCGCGTATCTTCGAGGACATTCGCAGTGGTAAACGGGTCAGCGAGCGCCGCGCGGAACTCACAGCGTTGACGCAGGCCTGGTGCCAGGAGGTCGATGCCGAATAACTCGCAACCCGGCCTGACGGTTTGGCATGCCCATGCATCTGCACCGCTTTGTAGCGCGGGCAAGGCCCTGGATTCAGCGGCTAATGCTAGTGATGATAAGCGCTAATCCTGGCTGAATTACCGCCCCGCCATTGTTTGTGCGTGGAATTTTGCTAAATTAACATCAGCTTTGCGCATAATGCGTCTCAGTCTGCGTGGCCAATGGCTGCCGTCGCTTTACCCATAACCCACCAGGATTGCTATATGAACAAGGTCTGTGCATTACTGCTTCTTTTGCTGGTTCCGCTCGCCGGATGTAAAGTAAAGATCACTGTTCCTGAGGGGGGCAGTGTGCTCAGTACCAGTGGTGCTCGCGACTGCCGCGAGGGCAGGACCTGTACCTTCGATGTGGTCGATGTGTTCTTCGAGGATACGTTCTTTGGCGAGCCTGCTGAAGGCTATGCGTTTGCCGGATGGACGCGAGGCAAGGATACCCTTTGCGGTGGCTCGGCAAAAAACTGTGTACTGGCGACCACGGGATTTGTGGGCAACCCCGATTTACTGGCGATACTGGAATCGGATCGGGTGTTTAACCTGCGCCCGCTGTTTGCCAGGAAGAGTGGTGACGGCAATATCGTCAATCGTCCGCTGAAGTCGTGCATTGACCGGTCCATGTACGAAGATGGCTATCGCTCGGATATCACTTTGCAGCTTTATGACAGTGGTGTAGAAGAGGGTACCAAGCGCACCGTAAGCACTGTATCCGGGCCGGTCAACTATCAGGGCAGGAGCGTCATGCAGTTGCATGAGAGGGTGACTCAAAGTGGCCCCCTGGACTCGGTGCAGGAGCTGACGTCCTACAACCTGGTGGATATCCCTGCGCTGCGTGTACGCACAATAGGGCTGGACCAGAGGTCCATCTCCCCTGTTGAGCAGGAAGCAGAGGCCACGCTTTCCCCTGCCTTTTTGCAGCGCTTTGACCTGAAAGTAGGTGACTCCTATACCACCAGCTATACCTTGCAACTGACTTTCCCCGACAACAGTGCGCCGGATATCGTGCAGAATATCAGCACCGAGTTTATCTATGAGGGGGTGGAGACGATCACCATTCCTGCGGGCACGTTCCAGGCGTGTCGGGTTCGCCGGTTCGACGACATTGATGGACAGGTAAGCGAATCCTACAACTGGATTGGCCAGGGCAATGGCGTGCTATTGCTGGAGAGCGATGCTGAGTTTCGCTTTGAGGCAGCCGTCATGTCGGGTACCGTGAATGGCCAGCCATTGTAGACAACAGGGACCGCGGCTGGTGTTGCACAGGGAGCAGTGACAATTGTGAATGATGCGGACATGGCCCGGCTGTTGGCCCGGTTGAGCCGGCTGGAAGATATCGAGGCGATAAAGGCGCTGAAAGCCCGGTACCTGAATGCCTGCGATAACCAGGACCCTGAGGCAGTTCGTGCCTGCTTCCACGAGGGAAACGTGGTGATCGACATGGATTATTTCGGCCGCTGCGAAAATCGCGATGAGTTCGTGGATGACATCTTTGTACCGCGGGGCTGCCATGAGTTCGTGCTGGACATGCACCACTGCGCCAACCCTGAAATTACCATTGTCGATGCTGAACACGCCACCGGCGTCTGGTCTCTGGACTATCGCAATATCAACACCCGTGAGAACACGCTCACTCTGCTTAG
>JAUIIQ010000217.1 GCA_030431585.1 Gammaproteobacteria bacterium
GTCATTCTCACCGCGCCGGGCAAGGGCGACCTGAAGAACGTGGTGCACGGAATCAACCACGACATTATTGCGCCTGATGACGCCATCATCTCGGCGGCATCCTGCACCACCAACGCCATTGCGCCGCCGTTGAAGGCGATGGACGACGAATTTGGTATCACTGCCGGCCACGTGGAAACGGTGCACGCGTTTACCAACGACCAGAACCTGATAGACAATTACCACAAGGCATCACGCCGGGGTCGCGCTGCGCCGCTCAACATGGTGCTCACCGAAACCGGCGCTGCAACGGCTGTTGGCAAGGTCCTGCCTCAGCTGCTGGGCAAGCTTACCGGTAACGCCATTCGCGTGCCCACCCCCAACGTCTCCATGGCCATCCTCAATCTGACCCTGAGCAGGGAAACCAGCATTGAGGAGGTCAACGAGTACATGCGCCATCAGGCCTTGCACTCGCCGCTACGCAAGCAAATCGACTATTCCAATTCACCTGAGGTGGTGTCCACAGACTTCGTCGGCTCACGCCACGCCTGTATTTTTGACGCGCAGGCGACCATCGTGAATGGTAATCAGGCCGTGTTGTACCTGTGGTACGACAACGAGTTCGGCTACAGCTGCCAGGTGCACCGCATCGTGGAGCAGATGGCGGGAATTGATTACGCCGTATATCCGCGCGAAGCCTGATAACACAGCCTGCACAGGCCGCGGTTGACGCATTCAGGCCGGTGCGGGGCACGTTCTCCCGTAGGGATCGCTGTGGCGGCTCCCGCAAGCGGCGATTGGCTGGCAAGTATGCCCCGGCGGTGCCGGTTGGCCCCGGTGTCTGGTGCAGCTTGGGAATCGCGGCAAAACCTGTTCAAAATCAAAGAACTGTTCGTCAGTTGGTGGTCTTTTAAGGGCGCTTCTTCTATAATGCGCGCGGTTTGGGACGGGTGGTATCAATTACCATCCCCACGCGGCGGTAAGGGCAGCTTTTTTGCTCCCCATTGAGCGCTTGAACAAAGCGATTTCCTCGCCGCAGACGTCACCGGGCCACTCACAAACTAGTTTCTGTAGGCAGATCGTATGATCAAGATCAAGCGGGGCATGGACATCCCTATTCAGGGTGCTCCCCGGCAAGCTATTGAAGATGCACCTGCGGCGCGCGCCGTTGCGCTGGTTGGATTCGACTACGTAGGTATGAAGCCCACCATGGAAGTGCAGGAAGGCGACCGGGTCAAACTCGGCCAGCTGCTTTTCTCCGACAAGAAAACCGAGGGGGTGCGCTACACCGCACCAGCCTCGGGCGTGGTGTCAGCAATCAACCGCGGTGCGCGGCGTGTGTTGCAGTCGGTGGTCATCGACGTGGACGGAGACGAAGCAGAGTCTTTCCCGAGCTACACGCAAGAGCAGATCCCGGGTATTGATGCTGCCGCTGTGCGCGAGCAGTTGATAGACAGCGGCATGTGGACCGCGCTGCGCACGCGCCCGTTCAGCAAGATACCGGCGGTTGATGGTGAGGCGTCGGCGATTTTCGTGACGGCGATTGATACCCATCCACTGGCAGCCGACCCGGCTTTGATTATTGCCGAGCAGGGCGAGGCCTTCGCTGCCGGACAGGACCTGTTGGCGAAGCTGACCAAAGGTAAGCTTTACGTCTGTACCGCTCCCGACGCAAAACTGCCGCAGGGCACAGCCGGCAATATCCAGTTTGCCGAGTTTGCAGGCCCCCATCCGGCGGGCCTTCCCAGTACTCATATCCATTTCCTCGAAGGTGTGCATGCAGAAAAAACCGTCTGGCAGGTTGGCTACCAGGATGTTATCGCCATTGGTCGCCTGTTTCTGGACGGACGTCTCTATACGGACAGGGTGATCGCGCTGGCTGGCCCGCAGGTAAGCAACCCACGTTTGCTGCGCACGCGCCTGGGGGTTGATCTGCAGGCACTGTGTGCCGGTGAACTGGAGGACGGTGAAAACCGTATCATTTCAGGGTCGGTGCTGGGCGGACGGGGCGTATCTGCCGGTACATCGTATCTGGGCCGATATCACAACCAGGTGTCAGTGCTGCTCGAAGGTCGTCAGCGTGACTTCATGGGCTGGCTCTCGCCGGGCACCAAGCGGCATTCCAGCCTTGGGATTTACCTCACCAGTTTCTTTGGCACCAAGCCCTTGCCCATGACGACCAACACCAATGGGTCAGAGCGCGCGATGGTGCCTGTAGGGCAGTACGAAACTGTCATGCCGCTGGACATCCTGCCCACCCAATTGTTGCGCTCGCTGATTGTGGGCGACACCGAGACCGCACAGGCGCTTGGCTGTCTCGAACTGGAGGAAGAGGACCTGGCTCTGTGCACCTACGTGTGTGCGGGCAAGTATGAATACGGGCCTATCCTGCGGGATAACCTGACGCGCATCGAGATGGAGGGTTGAGTCGTGGGACTGCGCAAGATTCTTGACGATACGGAACACCACTTTACGGAAGGTGGCAGGTTCCAGAACTGGTATGCCCTTTACGAAGCGGTCGATACCATTTTTTACTCCCCCGGTTCGGTAACGCGCAGCACCGCACACGTGCGCGATGGTATCGACCTCAAGCGAATCATGATAACCGTCTGGTTGGCGACGTTCCCGGCCATGTTCTATGGCATGTACAACCTGGGGTTTCAGGCGACCGACGTCATGGCCGCAGGAGCAGGAGTGGAGGGCTGGCGGGGCTGGCTGATCCAGTTGTTGGGAGGCTATGACTCCAGCAACCTCTGGCATTGCTTCTGGTATGGGGCTGTCTTTTTCCTGCCAATCTATGCAGTGACCTTTGTTGTCGGCGGCTTCTGGGAAGTCCTGTTCGCGATGAAGCGGGGTCACGAGGTGAACGAGGGCTTCTTTGTTACGTCCATCCTCTTCGCTCTTATTTGTCCGCCGGACGTCCCCCTGTGGCAGGTGGCCATGGGTATCAGCTTCGGTGTGGTGATCGGCAAGGAAGTGTTCGGCGGTACTGGCAAGAATTTCCTTAATCCGGCGCTGACCGGCCGGGCGTTTCTCTACTTTGCCTATCCGGCGCAGCTTTCGGGAGATACCGTTTGGGTAGCCGTGGATGGCTACACTGCGGCCACACCGTTGTCTATCGCCGCCTCCGATGGCATGGCGGCGCTGCAAAGCCAGTTTTCCTGGATGGACGCTTTCCTGGGCTCGATTCCGGGTAGCATCGGTGAAACCTCCACCCTGGCCATTCTTATTGGCGGCGTTATTCTGCTGGCCACCCGTATTGCCTCCTGGCGCATTGTCGCTGGCGTCTTCGTGGGTATGTTCGCTCTCTCGACCCTGTTTAACATGATTGGTTCAGACAGCAACCCTGCTTTTGCCATGCCCTGGTACTGGCACCTGGTATCCGGTGGTTTTGCCTTCGGTATGATCTTTATGGCGACCGACCCCGTGTCCGGCGCCATGACCAATACCGGCAAGTGGGCCTTCGGTATCCTCATTGGCCTGATGACAGTATTGATCCGGGTGGTCAATCCGGCATTCCCCGAGGGCATCATGCTGGCGATCCTGTTTGCCAACCTGTTTGCGCCCCTGATGGATCACTTTGTGGTTCAGGCTAACGTCAAGAGGAGGCTTGCGCGTGTCCAATAATGACAGCATCAAGAAAACCCTGATCGTTGCATTCTCCCTGTGTATTGTCTGCTCGGTTGTGGTTTCAACTGCGGCAGTGGTGTTGAAGCCGGCACAGGAGGCAAACCAGGCGCTGGATCGCAAACGCAATATTCTCGCAGCGGCGGGGATGCTCGATGACAGCACAAGCGTTGAGGAGCAGTTTGCCAAGATGACGACCCGCGTTGTCGACTTGCGCACCGGCAAGTTCAGCGACGATGTCGATCCTGCTGAGTACGACGAACGCAAGGCCTCCAAGGACCCTGCAAGGTCCACGGCTCTTTCTGGCGAAGAGGATATCGCCAAGATCTTTCGTCGCGAGCATTACGCAGTGGTTTACCTGGCCCAGGACGCACAGGGCGAGGTGGATAAAATTATCCTGCCGGTTCGCGGGTACGGCCTGTGGGGCACGCTCTACGGATATATTGCACTGGAAGGTGACGCCTCGACCGTGGCGGGCATCGGCTTCTATGAACACAAGGAAACACCCGGGTTGGGTGGCGAGGTAGATAACCCTCGCTGGAAGTCGCTGTGGCACGGAAAGCAGGTGTATGACGACGGCGAGATGGAGCTGGAAGTGATAAAGGGCACGGTTGATCCCTCAACGGCGGGCTCAGAATACAAAGTAGACGGTTTGGCCGGTGCCACGCTGACCACGCGTGGTGTCTCCTACCTGGTGCAGTTCTGGCTGGGTGAAAGTGGCTTCGAACCCTTTCTTAACAACCTGAAATCCGGGGAGGCGTGATCGTGGATTCTGCAAAAGAGACTCTAACCAACCCCATTTTCAAGAATAACCCCATCGCTTTACAGATCCTGGGGGTCTGCTCGGCGTTGGCGGTAACCTCCAGTATGCAGGTCACGCTGGTGATGTGCGTGGCGCTGACTACCGTGGTGGCCTTCTCCAACCTCGGAGTGTCGCTGATCCGCAATCACATCCCGGGCAGCATCCGCATCATCGTGCAGATGATCATTATTGCGTCGTTGGTAATTGTGGTTGACCAGTTCCTGAAGGCTTACGCCTATGCCATCAGCAAGCAGCTGTCGGTGTTTGTCGGTCTGATTATCACCAACTGCATTGTTATGGGCCGGGCGGAAGCGTTTGCGATGAAGAATCCGCCGCTACCGAGCTTTATCGACGGCCTGGGCAATGGACTGGGCTATTCCGTCGTATTGATAGCCGTCGCCTTCTTCCGCGAGTTGTTTGGCACCGGCAAGTTGATGGGCATGGAAATCCTGCCCGTGGTAACCGAGGGTGGCTGGTATGTTCCCAATGGTCTGCTGTTGCTGCCGCCCAGCGCCTTCTTCCTGATTGGTGGATTTATCTGGGTGCTACGCAGCTTCGACAAGGAACAGGTGGAAGAGCCTGATTTCAAACTGGCCAAACACACTGTAGCAAAGGAGGGCGTGTAAGATGGAAGAGCTGCTGAGCCTGTTTATTCGCTCCATTTTCATTGAGAACATGGCCCTGGCCTTTTTCCTGGGCATGTGTACCTTCCTCGCCATATCCAAGAAAATTGACGCCGCACTGGGTCTGGG
>JAUIIQ010000218.1 GCA_030431585.1 Gammaproteobacteria bacterium
ACGGCACAGGCTGTGGCCGAGCGGCTACAGCAGAAATTCAACACCGGGAAACTGTGGGTCGGGCGTTCTGGTTGACTTGGCAGCAGTCTCCCGGCCTGTTAATGTTTTCGCCTGATAATAATCTCTGTTACAGGAAACAGACTATGAAACTGATCCAATACGCCGCACTAGTGCTCGCTATCAGCAGTCCCACCGCTTTTGCCGGAGATTGCACCGCACCCGAAGCGCCCCAGCTGCCGGACGGCGCCACCGCGACAATGGATGACATGCTTGCAGGTCAGCAGGCGGTCAAGGCTTTTCAGGCGGCGAACCTGGAATATATGCAGTGCCTCGAGCCCAAACTTGCTGCCGCAGAGGCTGCGCTGAAAGAGGGTGATGAGGGCGCCAAGGAAATCTACCAGCAGGCGCAAGACAGCTACAACGCCGCCGTATCGGTAGAAGAAGAGGTGGCCGGGCAATTCAACACGGAAATCCGCGAATACAAAGCCGCTAATCCGGGTTAGCCGAACGGGACCGGGTCTCAGCCGGTCAAACGGACCAGCGAACTGAACGGCCCCCAGACCGAATGGCTGAGGGCCACGCTGATAATGTAGGCCGCCACACACAACGCCCCACCGTAGGCCAGTGCCCTGGTTCGCCCTGTCGATGCAAAACGCAGTGCCACCATTCCCAAAGCGATATAAAGCAGCAGCGCTACGATCTTGGCCATAACCCAGGGTAGCTCAAGAGGCGACAAGCGCCATATCCAGAGCATAGCCAGCGCCGTCGCCAGCAGGGCCGTATCGACTATGTGTGGCAGGACTCTAGCGGCCTTGTGCCGACGCAGGGGATTATCCCGCAAAGCCCAGTATCCACGCAGCGTAAAGCCACAAACGGATAGCAGAGCAAAACTGATGTGCAGGGCTTTCAACAGGGCGAACGCGGTCATCGCCACAGTTTAACAAAGCATCGCCCCTGTCCACACGCAACGCTGGCAGCAATCCCTACTACTTGCTAAAGTTTCAGGGTCCTTGTTTTTCATGAGCTGCCTTGATGTTACTCAGCATACGCATTTTCGTTGCCCTGGCGCTGGTATCGCTGGGGGCATGCCGCATGCCGGTCGCGATAGACGGGCAGGGCATGGTTTTCGGTGAGCGCTCCGGCGAGCTTTATTCTGACGGATATGTTTTTGATATCACTGAAGATTTTCAGGAGGTTCTATGGCCCATCCCGGCTCCTGGACACAGCTTTTCAGGCTGGACCCGCATATGCAACAAAACCTATGGCCCCTGTGAACTGACCATACCCCGCGAGCTCTGGGAACAGGACGCAGAGGTACCGCTGGGCTCCCGTTTCGCACCGAACTATCAGGGGCCCTTGCGGCTGGTGGACTACGACCTGTTCTGGAGCGAATCGACCCGGACGCTAATCATTCCCATGGACAGCCTGGTGCTGGAAGGCTTGAGCGAAAACGCTGTGCCCAGGTTATTCATGGCGCCAGCAGACATGGGTGAAGTGGTAACGGCCCGGCAAGAAGACGGTGACTACCTCTTTACACTTCCCAGCGACCGCTACGATGCGGTCGACTACTGGCTTTTTGTGTCCGCCACCGACTCGCAGGGCGTGATTGCTACCGTCTCCTTCGATTTTGGACTGGCAGACCAGGTGCAGGCCGCAAATTTACGTCCCCACAGCAGAGTATCACCCTGGGCTGAGGTGCTGGCGACGTGTGTAAGCGCTAACAATCCTTTCGACGTATGTACGCTGGAAGAACTACCGTTCCTGGGCAGTATTACGGATGAACCCAGCATACCCGATATCATGCAGCGCACTGTTGTCAGTCATGCCTGGATGGGCATGCGCTTTGCCCAGGTACTACAGCAGATGCCGCGAGAGATGCTGAAGCTGTTCCGCGGCGTTACCGCAGTGGTTATCAGCGCAGACGTGCGTCCGGCGTTTTATATCACCAGTTCCGGGGCCATATATCTGGACGCGCAGGACCTCTGGTTAACGCCCGCTGAGCGCGCGACCATCGATTGGGAGGCAGACTATCGCAGCGGTTTTGGCAGCGCGCTGAACGTCATCTCTGCCGAGTTCTACATACAAGGCAACCAGCCGGCCTGGTACTACTCCTACGAGTATGAGGAGTGGGAAACCCGGCGCCTTGATGAAATTGTGTGGCCCATGGCTAACCTGCTCGCCCACGAACTGGCGCACGCGAATGACGCCATGCCGCCAGCGCTGTTGCCAATGCTTTCGCCGCAGGAGACGCCGCTGGATGCAACCTTCCGCGTGAGCCGCCAGACCCCCAGCAATTTGCTGGCAGCCATCTACCCGCTGCGCTCTGAGCTATTGCTGGAGTTAGGGGAAGTGTTGTTCCTGGGAAGGCCAGCAAGCAGCCTGATGCTGTCGTTGACGCCGCAGGACGTGGGCCTGGCATTCGAAGCTGATGACGCCAGCGCGTTGTACAGCTATTCGACGCAGTTCGAAGACACGGCGATGCTGGTAGAAGAGGTGCTGACGCGGTATTACTTCGGCCTGGACCGCATCGTCTCCTTCCTTGACGTGCCGGCATCGCTGGATCCAGACTGCGAGGAGTTCACCCTGCGCTGGGGCGTTCGCAACCGCGTGGCGTCACCCTCTGTCCGTGCACGCGCAGAGCTTATTCTGGGGGATATTCTGGGAGAGGATGATATCGCCCGCTATCTCAATTCAGTACCGGCGACGCGAGACCTGCGCCGCGGCATAGGCCTGTGTGAAAGTCTGGAGCAGTTGCCTGGTCTGCCCTGGTCTTTACCGGGTAAATTCATAGCACCTCTGGATTTGGCGCGTCACCGGGCCGTGCAGGTCAAGACGCATCGCCAGATGCATGAGCGCACCCAACGGGGCCGCGTGCGGGACCCGCGTTAACATCCTCAGAACCGGTAAAGCCCCTGCACGGCCAGCGTGCGTGGACGACTGACACTGCCTATTGTTGTGCTCCCTGCAGGCAGGACCTGGCCACCAAAGAAAGGGAAATCGAAGCCGAAAGAGCTGGACTCATCGAGCAGATTGCGGGCCAACAGGGCAAGCTGCCACTTGCCGTCAGGCTCCGCGAGGGCTACGCGAAGATCGAGCAGGGTCAGGCTGTCATCCGGGCTGGTCTCCAGGCGCTGCTGGTATTGCTTGTCGCGGTAGGAGAGCGATGCTTCCAGGCGCCACTCCAGGCCGGCGGTCGTCACCGGCAAGGTCCATGAAACATCTGTCGCTGCGGACCACTCAGGGGCATAGGGCAGCTGCAGGCCACTGTCCTTTTCCTGTGCATCGGCATAGGTTGCGCTGGCGCCCAGCTCAACATCGGCACTAACCAGCCAACGCGTCTCCAGCTCAACACCTCGGCTGCGGGCCGGGACCGTTGACGTAAGAAACCCCGTACCGACGAAAGAAACCACCTGAAAATCTTCGATGTCGGTATAAAACAGGGCGGCGTTGAGTAAACCCGCGCCACCGGCAAATTGCCACTTCATGCCCAGTTCCGACGTTTCCGCTTTCTCCGTATCGAACTCCGCCTCCGAGGGCAGGGCGACATTATTGCTGAAACCGCCACTCTTGCTACCGGAGGCCCAGGATGCGTAAGCCATCAATTGTGGCGAAAGCTCAACCTGCAGGCTGAATGAACCGTCAAGGTTGTACTCGTTGCGCTGCAAATCGGTTGCCGGCACAACCGGGCTCAACAGATCAGCCAACACATCTGCCAGTAGCCCGCCGCTGCGCAGGCGTTCCCGCGCCCACAGCCCGTCCTTGGATTCTTCTGTATAGCGCAGGCCCAGCGCCACCCTCCAGCGTTCATTCAGCTCGATACCGGTTTGTGCGAAAGCGGAAAAGATTTTCGTGTCTTGTTGGTAACTGAGCAGGCTGGCCGAATCCACCGGCAAGGGGCCCACCGTAAAGGGAGGAGGAAAGGCCGAATCTGTGACGTTGGTATAGTCCAATCGACTGTCGTGATAATAGATACCCAGCAAGTAATCGATGTGCCCCTCGTCGGGTGAAGCAAGCCGAATTTCCTGGGTGAATTGTTCATAATCGCTGGAAAAAACCGACGTCAAATAGTCAACAGAGAGAAAGTCCGTATCGGTAAGCCGGTCATTGTCGTACTCTGACCAGCCACTGAGGAAGGTCAGGGTGTGATCACCAATGCCTTGTTCATAGAGGCCCACCACGCGTTGTGATTTTTGCTCGTCGTCGGCATCCCCGCCACGGCTGTAAGAGGTGACTGCGTACTTGTCCGTATCCAGCCCGATGTCTGCAGACGGGTCCATGGCTCGGATAAAGCCCAGGCTGTCCTGGTCCGGCTGAAAACTGTCCCCAGTGATATGCAGGTCGTCATACTCATACGTAAGCCTCAGGGCGCCACTATCGCCCAACGGGTACAGGGCTGAGAGACGCAACGTAGTCTGCTCGCGTTCTGGTACCTCTGCTCCCGTGGCTTTGTTATCGACATACCCCTCTTCCTCCACGGCATTGAAGGCCAGGCGGTAAAAACCAAGCGCTGTAGGAAGATTAACGGCGCCGGTCAGGTAGTGGCTGTCAAAACGGGTCTCGTAGTTCCCCTGCAGGTAGCCGCCAAAGTTTTCTCCTGGTGGAGTGCTGATGATGCTGAGAGCCCCCAGGCTGGTGTTCTTCCCCAACAGCGTATTCTGCGTGCCCTTGATTACCTCAACTCTTTCAACGTCAAACAGCGCGGCCTGGAAATCCCTGACCCGGCCGCTCCAGATACCGTCGACAAACAGACCCACGGACTGGTCAAGGCTTTCACTCGCAGAACCGGTACCAAGGCCCCGTATCGCCACCTGGGCGAGATTTTGCGGCGTGGGCTGTATCGTCAGCCCCGGGACTGACTCGGCCAGGTCCGCAGTATTACGAATCGAGAAATGGTCGAGCTGCTGCGCAGCTACCACGTTGATGGTTACGGGGATGTCCTGGACGTTCTCCACCCGTTTCTGAGCGGTGACGAGCACCTCTTCCAGCACCGGCGCGTACGCCTGCGCGTATATGCTGGTGGTAACAAGACACAGCGCTAGACTACCGATGGCTCTGTTAAACACTCGAGTACCCGTGAGCTAGAAATTGCGTATAAATTGCAGTGCGGTGACCCTGGGGAAATAGCGATGATAAAACCGCCTAGGC
>JAUIIQ010000219.1 GCA_030431585.1 Gammaproteobacteria bacterium
ACGGTTGATGCCGGTAGATGTTGCTGTGCTGATGTACTCCACCCGCTTCTGTCCATATTGTATGCGGGCCCGGGCTTTGCTCGATGGCAAGAACGTGAACTATCGCGACATCGGTGTTGATTCGCAACCGGAACTGCGACGCGAGATGATGCAGAAAAGTGGCCGGCGCACGGTGCCGCAGATCTGGATTGGCGAGCGCCATATTGGCGGCTACGACGACCTCGCCCGCCTCGAGCAAAGCGGCGAGCTGGACAAATTACTCAAACAGGTGTCTTGAACGACACTGCTCTATTCAATAACAGGGGAGGACGGCACGATGGCCGACGAACAGGTACAACAGCAATTCGCGATGCAGCGTATTTACACCAAGGACATTTCTTTCGAATCGCCAGCGACTCCGGGCATTTTCAAGAAGCAGTGGCAACCGGCTGTTAACGTTGACCTCAATACCAAGAGCGACAAGGTCGATGACACGGGCAATTTTGAAGTGGTTCTGTCCATCACTATCACGGCAAAGGTAGATGAAGAGACCGCTTTCCTGGTGGAGGTGCAGCAGGCAGGTATTTTCATGATCACAGGTATAGAGGGCGATGATCTGCGTCGTGTGCTCGGTACAGCGGCTCCCAATATTCTTTTCCCCTACGCTCGCGAGTCTATTGATTCACTGTGCGTGAAAGGTGGTTTTCCGCCGGTTATGCTGGCACCAGTGAATTTCGATGCGCTGTATCAAC
This sequence comes from Gammaproteobacteria bacterium, assembly GCA_030431585.1. GTDB lineage: Bacteria > Pseudomonadota > Gammaproteobacteria > Pseudomonadales > Halieaceae > Halioglobus. The sequence continues at coordinate 732 of JAUIIQ010000219.1, forward strand.
AAGCGCTGGCTCAGGCTCAGGCAAAGCAGGCTGAGGAAGGCGACGCAGCTACGCACTAAGGTCAGCGCTGCACGTCATATCAAAAGGGGCTTTGCCCCTTTTTTATGTACAGGATGTACGGTATGTCGCGAGAGCCATGGAAGCCTGCAGCGACGCCTGCGCGCCTGATTGGCCTCAGCCGCATCAAGTCAGTGCGGGGAACCCAAGCTGTCGCAGGGCTTCGTAGGTGACTATCGCTGCGGCGTTACTGAGATTCAGGCTGCGGCTGTTCTGCTTCATGGGAATTCGCAGGCGTTGCTCAGGGGAAAGGTCGTCGAGTACAGCGGCAGGCAAACCGCGGGTTTCCGGTCCAAACAGCAGGGCGTCACCTTCTCGGTAGCTTATTTCGTGGTAGGGTTGCGCGCCTTTGGTGGTCATGGCCAGCAGTCTCGCGCCCTTGTTGAGCATTCTGAAACTGGCCAGGTCGGGGTACAGCCTCACTTCGGCAAACTCCCTGTAATCCAGGCCCGCGCGACGCAGTTTTTTCTCTTCCAGGTCGAAGCCCAGGGGCTCTATCAGGTGCAGCGCGCATCCGGTGTTGGCGCACAGGCGCATGATATTGCCGGTGTTGGGCGGAATCTCCGGTTGGTACAGCACAATATTGAGCATGTGGCATGGTACCGTTACGCCGGTTGATCGGCTACATCTGCAGGTCCTTGATTTTTCGCGTGAGCGTGTTGCGTCCCCAGCCCAGCAGCTCAGCGGCGTCGCGCTTGCGGCCCTGGGTGTGCTGCAGAGCCACTTCTATCATGACACGTTCGAACTCGGGCGTGGCCTGTTCAAGAATATGTCGCTTACCCTGTAGCAACTGGTCGCGAGCCCAGTGTTGCAACATTGCCTGCCAGTCTGCATCCGTCGTTTTCACGTCAGGCGTGCTGTTGCGATTGAGTTCCGGCGGTAGGTCTGTCAGGTGGACTTCGCGGCCGGAAGCCATCACGGTGATCCAGCGGCAGGTGTTTTCAAGCTGGCGCACGTTCCCCGGCCAGTCCAGGTTTACCAGGAACCGCTCGGTCTCGGGCAACAGCACCTTGGTATCACCCCCCAACTCCTCGGCGGCGCGCTGAAAGAAGTGCTGCATCAGCCGGGGAATGTCCTCTCGCCGTTCGGCCAGGCTGGGGATGTGGATTCGAATCACATTCAGGCGGTGGAACAAGTCTTCGCGGAAGTCACCGCTGCGCACCAGGTCCTCAAGGTCCTGGTGCGTGGCGGCGATAATGCGAACATCCACTTTCACCGGTGTAGCACCGCCAACTCGGTAGAACTCGCCGTCTGCGAGCACCCGCAGCAAGCGCGTCTGGGTCTCAGCCGGCATATCGCCTATCTCATCCAGGAACAGGGTGCCGCCATCAGCCTGTTCGAAGCGCCCCTGGCGTTTGGCATTGGCTCCGGTGAACGCGCCCTTTTCATGGCCAAACAGTTCCGACTCCATCAGGTCGCGCGGAATGGCTGCCATGTTGAGCGCGATAAAAGGGCTGGCAGCCCGGGGGCTGTGGCGATGCAGCGCGTGGGCTACCAGTTCCTTGCCGGTGCCGGATTCACCGTTGATAAGCACGGTGATATTGCTGTGCGCCAGCCGGCCTATGGCACGAAATACCTCCTGCATTGCCGGTGCTTCGCCAATGATTTCGGCCTGCGGCAGCGCCTCTGCAGCGGGGAATTCCTGATTGCGTTCGCGGGCCTGGGCCAGTGCGCGCTCGGTGACTGCGACAACCTCATCCAGGTCAAACGGTTTGGGCAGGTACTCGAAAGCGCCCTGTTGGTAAGAGGCAACGGCGCTGTCCAGGTCAGAGTGCGCGGTGGTGATAATAACAGGCAGGTTGGGATGGCTCTTGCCGATTCTGGTGAGTAGTTCCAGGCCGTCGATACCCGGCATGCGGATGTCGCTGATGATGACGTCGGGGGCTTCCACGGCTATGCGCTGCAGCAGCTGGTCACCGTCGTTGAAGGTTTCGTTGTCTATCCCGGCTTGATTGAGGGTGCGTTCCAGCACCCAGCGAATAGAGCTGTCGTCGTCAACTATCCAGACTGTCGCCTGCCTATGCATGATTCATTTCCATTGGTAGATAAAGAGTAAAGCGGGTGCAGCCGGGTTTGCTGGTGCACTCCAGCATGCCGCCGTGGCGGGCGATAATGGACTGGGCGATGGTGAGCCCCAGCCCCGTGCCTTCAGGCCTACCTGTGACCATGGGCATGAAAATGGACTGCAACATGTCGCTGGGCACGCCGGGTCCGTTGTCTTCAATGTCGATTCGGCAGACCAGTCGGTGGCGAGTACTGCCTATGGTGAACTGGCGCAGCGCACGGCTGCGCAGGGTTATCACACATTCATCAATGGCAGGTGCCGCTTGTAATGCATTGCGCACGATATTGAGCACCGCCTGAATCAGTTGGCTGCGATCACCCAGAATTTCAGGGATGCTGGGATCGTAGTCACGAATGAGCGTGATCTGGTTATTGGTCTCCGCGCTGATCAGGCTGTGCACGTGCTCGAGCACCTCATGCACATTCAGTTCGCGGCTGTCCAGCTCCCGGTGCGGCCCCAGCAGCCTGTCCACCAGGTCTCGTAATCGGTCGGCTTCGCGAATGATAATATTGGTGTATTCGGTCAGCTCTTCGTTGGGCAACTCGCGCGCCAGCAGTTGAGCGGCTCCGCGCACCCCGCCCAGCGGGTTTTTAATCTCGTGAGCGAGCCCCCGAATCATTGCGCGCGTGGTCTCCTGCGCATTGAAGAGGTTCTCTTCCCGGCTGATCCTCAGCAGTCGGTCAACCGGCTGCAGTTCCAGTAGCACGCTGATGCCATGCTCGGAGTGACTCACCGGGGTAATCATCAGGTCCACATGTATGTCCCGCCCGGAGAGCAAGGTTAGCGGCATCCCCCGGCGCGCCAGCGGGCTGCGCGTGGCGCGGACCTGTTTCAGCTCCTGCACCAGGGTCTCGGACCTCGCCACCAGCTTGCGAGCCGGACGACCTACGCTGCGCAACTCTGATGTCTCCAGCAAGTCCTGGCTGGAGACGTTGAGGCTGACCACCCGCAGCTCGGAGTCCAGCGCGACGATCGCGGTACTGATATTGTCTAGAATGTCCCGATCCTGGTGCATTCGATAAGCTGCCTCGTTGCCTGTAGGTGAATCACGGCTGATAACCAGTGCAAGGAAAGCAAAAATAGAGCCAACATCCGTCACCGGTGTGCAGTATTGGGGCATGCCCAATAAACAGTAATTCTCAGTGGTAGTAGGCGCTAACTACGGCTAGCTTGATCGCTAGCCCGGCTCAGTTACCTCAGGCTGACGTGTGTTTCCTGAGCCGATAGGCTATAGCGCGCACCATTATGGTGCGCCTTGATCGGGGTGATGTCCAGAGCGCAGATGCGCGCTGCTCAGTTCACTGACGGGCGCAGTACGTAAACCCTTACAGACTCAGAGGTGCCCAGTACCTTTCCCTGCCTGTCGAGTACCTCAACGACAAGGTCATGAGGCCCGCGCATTACACTCTGTAAGCTCCAGTTTCCGGACTCTTGCGGCGGCCCCTGGGGAGCGCCATCCATCAGCAGTTGCAGCGTTTGCCCGTTGCGTGCGCCGGATGATACCGCTGCCGAAACAGAGAAATTGCCGCCTCCCATGGGTATGGTTGTTTCATTTGCGGGCGATGTGATACTGACTTCCACCGGAGCCGGCGAGACGTCCTCCGGTTCAGGCCTGGGCCGCTTGATAGGATTTACCACGGGTGGTGGTGGGGTGGTGTTGGTTTGCGACAGTTCAACCTGCTCGCTGCTGGTTGAGCCTGCAGGGGGGGCATCGCTGAACACCACGTTCCCGTTCTCGTCGGTAGTTTTGTATATCTGTGCGCTGGCCGGCATGGTCAGCAGCAGGGCACAGCCCAGTAGCGCAGCTTTCCCAATTCTGGTTGCCATTGTGCCTACCCTCTCTATTGCTTGTGTGTTCCTACATTATCAGAAAAGCGGTAACGGGGAGAGTTCCGCGGTGCAATAGCTGACGAAAGCGGCCTGGCCTGCGGCGGCTTTTTCTGGGGCAAAAAAAAGGTTCATCGCACATTAGCGGGGAAAGAGGCATTCAAACTAAGCGGAGACCACAAATGGGGTAAGCCTTCCGCGGTTGAAAACAAACATCCACGCCCTTGGAGGGCTTACCCCATTCGTGGCCTCCTCCTTCCATTTCGACATCACTATCCACTACCTATACTGCCTGTGACGTTCCAAGTCGCCGGGAGAGCACCTGAATTCAGCGTTTGATCACCTCGACCCTCCGGGTTCCCCTCAGTCAGTTGCGAGCCAGAAAAGCACTGTCTCGCGCCATTCCTTCGGCGGGTGATTTGCCACGCTGAAT
>JAUIIQ010000220.1 GCA_030431585.1 Gammaproteobacteria bacterium
GGCTACCCAGAATTCAGCTGTGCGAGTAGACACCGGCGGCAACTGGAATGTCTCTCCTGCGTGTGGCGGATGCGTGGCCCACTCCGCAGCCGCACCGGTTACCACCTGTGCAACAGCGTCCGGCTCTGCCACGGCCAGTAATTGACGAGGCATCGCGCCGATGCGTTCATGCAAGGAAGCGAGGGTGGCCGCGAAGTTGCTGGCAACAGTTTTGTCCTTGAGCGATTCATCCAGAGACCGCAACTGACGTATGCCGGCGAGACCACTGAGCTGGTGGTTGAGTTTCCCCAGTGGGCTCATGCCGGCGCACGCTGCCGCCATGGCCAGGCCGTGTCCGTTGCCGGTAACAGACTGGTCGCGACGCGCGCGCTGCTGGCTGACCAGCTCGACGATTCGATCCACCTCGTCGAAGCGCGCGGTGTGCATGGTATCGACCATCAGCCTTGCCTGCTTCTGGGCGTTGCGCAACAGTGCTTTGGAAGAGAGAACAAAGTTGGCCGTTACTGACTGCGCGTCGTCTACCTTGCCGCGCATGGAGGTAAAGGCGTGGATTGAACCGACCTCCGCTGACTGGCGGTGCTGCGCGGCCAGGTAACTGCCGCTCCCCAGCCCCAGCTCGGTCAGGAAACTGGTGTAAAGTGGCAGTGCCGCCTGTTCTGTTGCATCCATGGCGGGCAGGGTGGCGACCATTTGCTGGTAAACCAGGCCGTTCGTGCCCTGGCCATAGCTTGTTAGGTGCAGTGGCCCGGTGTCATGTTCGCTAAACTCCAGTTCGGGCAGGCTGGCGGGCACGTCGGCGAGTTGCACCTTGGGCAGTATGCTCTCATCGTCTACCTGTTGCTGTCGCGCAACCAGGTCGGCGGCCAACTTGACGGTGTCAGCTTTTTCCGCATCGCTCATGGACGCCTTGATCCCGGCAAGGCGTGCCGCTTCCTTGCGCACGCGTTCAGCGGAAAGCGAGGTATCCGGTTCCATGACCAGGGTGACCCGGTGGGTGTTTTCCAGCAGCAGGCGCCGGCACAGTTGTTTAATGTAGGCAGGGTCCTCAATGCGTTGACGCAGTTTGTCAATCACTGGATCGAGGTTAAGAACAGCGATAGGGTCGCTGTAATGCGTGGCACAGCCAAGTGCCTGCAGAATCAGTTGCAGGCCGTAGGGGTAGCCGTCGCCACTGACCTCACGTTGGTGCAACTCCAGTTGGTGCAGTACCGCGTGCAATTTGTCCGCCTCAACGCCCTGTTCCGCGACCTCACGCAAAACGCCCAGAACCAGCTCCTCCAGCGCCTCAGCGTGCTCAGCTTCGCTACCCTCCAGGCCGCAGACAAAAACCATCTCGCGCATTGAGTCTTCCAGTCCGCAGAGAGGGGAGGGTGCCTGGCCCAGGGAGGTTGTTTCCAATGCCTGCTGCAAAACTGAACCGCTGTTGTCGAGTAATACACTGCACAGCAGTTGCGCTTCGAGCATCTGTTCCAGGTCGCTGCTTTCGCCCAGCATCCAGCCCATCACCAGGTGAGTTTTGTTGCTGGTGTCACCGGCCTCGTCCAGTGCGTAGCGATCGCTGATACGCAGCGGCGCACTGAGTCGCTGCTCCGCTGGTACCTGAATGCGCAAGTCCTGGGGCGTAAAGCGATGCAGGGCACGTTCTTCAAATACCTGCTGGTGCTCTGCCGCACTGATGTCACCGTAGGTCATGAAGATTGCATTGCCGGGGTGATAGTGACTGCGGTAAAAGGCCAGCAGTTCCTCATAGCTCAGGTCAGGAATATGCTCGGGGTCTCCGCCGCTGTTGTAGTGGTAGGTTGTGGTAGGAAACAGATGCTCGCAGAGCTTACCCCAGAGCACGCTGGGAATTGAACTCATCGCACCCTTCATCTCATTGAACACAACCCCCTTGAACAGCAGTTCGCTATCCGGGTTGTCCGGCTCGGCGAACTCCACCCGGTGGCCCTCCTGGGCGAAGTCCAGCTTATCCAGGCGCGAGAAGAACACCGCGTCCAGGTACACCTGCAACAGGTTGTTGAAGTCCTTGCGGTTCTGGCTGGCAAAAGGGTAGGCGGTCCAGTCGGAACTGGTGAAGGCGTTCATGAAGGTGTTGAGCGAGCGGCGCAGCATCATGAAAAACGGGTCGCGAACCGGGTAGCGTTCGCTGCCGCACAGGGCGGTATGCTCGAGAATATGAGCCACTCCGGTGGAGTCCTCGGGTACAGTGCGCAGGGCAACAAGGAAGACGTTTTCGTTGTTATCGGCCGCCAGATGGTAGTGCATGGCCCCTGTCACGCGGTGACGGAACTCCTGCACTTCGAGATTCAGTGATTCCACCCGCTGCTTTCGAACGGGCTCGAAGGCGCTGTGCGCCTCGGGTAGTGGCGTACTCATGCAAACTCTCTTCGGGGAGGTAAAAAAAGCTATTCTAGCGTGAATCGACGACGGATGTGGGCCTGGTCTTGTTCACCAGTTCAATTTTGTAAAGCCAGGGCCAGCGCTTGCCGGTCACCCAGATACCGCCGTCCTGCGGGTCACGGGCGATACCATTGAGTACATCGGTACCGGCGCGACGATCGCTGGGAGCGAGCAGGTCGCGCAGGTCGATACTGGCCTTCACCTCGCCATTTTGCGGGTCGATAATCACAATGCGGTCACTGCGCCAGATGTTGGCCCAGATCTGCCCGTCTATCCATTCCAGCTCGTTGAGCTTGCGCACCGGGCGACCGTTTTCAGTCACATGGATACTGTGGGTGATGGTGCGTGTCTTTGCGTCCAGGTAATGAATCCGGTCACTGCCATCGCTGTACAGCAGTTGCTCGCCGTTGTTGGTCAGCCCCCATCCTTCTCCGGGAATGGGAAACCACTCGAGAGCCTTCATGCTGTCTTTTGCGAACACCAGCAGCATGCGTTCACGCCAGGTCAATTGGTAGATATGGTCCCCGAACAGGGTCAGGCCTTCTGCAAACAGGCGGGGGTTGAGTTGTTTACTCAGTTCCAGCTCACCGCTGCCGAAATCGTAGCGCATCAGGCGGGACTGGCCGTAATTACCCGAACTCACGTAGAGCTTGCCGCCGTGTATCTCCAGGCCCTGGACGAAGTTATTGCGATCCTGGGGCTTTTTCTCCAGTACCCGGTAACCATACTGCTCTACGCACAGAGCCGGAAGCGGGAGGGTGATCAGCAGCGACAGCAGCAGCGCACGCATGGCTATCTCAGATCTTGTTGCGAGACAAATCTCGCATCAGGAAACGGGCGGGTGACAGGGCGCGCAGCAGCTCTCGCGACAGCGGCGGCGGTTCGGCACATATCTGCGCTGCCAGTACCTGTGCACACAGTGGCGCAGAGGTGAGTCCGCGGGAACCGTGGGCGGTGTTGAGATAGAGTCCTGGCACGTAGCTGCCTCGTTTGTCGATGACCTGGCGGGCATTCTTACGCAGACCGGCATAGGCTTGCAAGAATTGCGATCTGTCAGGCACGGCACCTGCAAGCGGCAGATAGTCGGGACTGGCACAACGCAGGCCAACTCTGCCCTGTATCTGGGCGGGGTCGGGCAGAGGTAACTGCGAACGCCACTGGGGCAGGGCAGTCAACAGCTTTTCTATATTCTCGCGATGCTCCGCATCACGTAACTCCGCGCTGCTGTCGCGCAATTTGAAGCTGGCGCCAATACAGTGGTAGCCATTGCGTGCCGGAGAGATATAACCCTTGTGGCATAGCGCTGCGCGCAGTTTCCGGGTGACCGTGCTGGCGGGCAGGTGGCTGGTCTGTCCGCGAATGGGTTGCAGCGGTAGCCAGTCCAGCCCGGCCAGCGCACTGCTGTCGGGGCCCGCGCAGACGGCGGCGACCTGGGCTGATGCCAGACTGCGCCCGGTAGTGTCCAGCGCCTGCCAGCCCTGGGTACAGCGATCGAGCGTGAGTGCTCCGCAATTGCGCAGGACGGTGATACCCGGTGCCTGCAGTAAGGCATGGCATACTGCCGGTGGGTTCAGCCAACCTGAACGGGGATACCAGTAGCCAGGCAGTGCCGGGGTGACGCCCAGGTGTTCTTCCGCACCAGCTGCGTCCAGCACGCGGGCAAGATCTTCCAGGCCCTGCAGTCGCCCCTGCATCAAGGCGAGTTCTTCGGCGTCCTCCTGTTGGTGAAAGCTGCCGCACAGCGACCCGTCATGCCCTTCGCGCAACAAGCCCGCTGCGAACAGTTGGCGATAGTACGTGGAGGCATGGAGGAAGCTCTGCAAGGCGAAGTCGGTTAGGGTGGAATGCCGACGTGACAGCCGTGTATACAGTATGCCCTGGTCGTTACCGGAGGCTTCTCCGGCGATATCACCCCTGTCCAGCACAGTCACCGTCACGCCACGCGCAGCCAGGGCACTGGCGAGTGTAGCGCCGGCCAGCCCCGCGCCTATTACCAGTGCGGAGTCAGTTGCAGCTGCTGGCTGCGCGTCCAGGTCCCAGGGGGTGTCCATGGTCTTCAGCGGCGAGACAGGGGCTCTCAGCCTGCCCACAAGGGATTCACGCTTGCGGCCGAAGCCCGGCACTTTGCGCATGCTGAAACCAGCGTCTTCCAGGCCCCTGCGCACAGCCCCGGCAGCGGTAAAGGTGGCGACCGTCGCGTCGCGTCGCGAAAGTGACGCCATCGCGGTGAATACACTGCTGTGCCACATGTCGCTGTTGCGCGAGGGTGCGAAGCCATCCAGATACCAGGCGTCGACCAGCTCGCCGCGGCAGGCCAGGTCGCTCAGCGCGGCCGTCGCATCCTCCCACCAGAGGTCGAGGATCACCCGGCCTGAGTCGAAACACAACCGATGTTGTCCCGGCAGTCGTCCCGGCCAGGCGTCGAGCAACTCGTCCGAGAGCGCTCGCAGTTCCGGCCAAAGTTGCAGTGCGCGTTGCAACTGTGCGGCATCCAGCGGATAGCGCTCCACGGAAATAAAATGCAGGCGAGGTGCAGCATCGCCCTGGGCGCGCCATGCCTGCCAGGTGAGAAGGAAGTTCAGTCCGGTACCAAAGCCGGTCTCTGCAATGCAAAAGCCACTTCGCGACGCTCGCTGCCAGCGTTCAGGCAGGCCGTTACCCTGCAGGAACACATGATGACTCTCGGCGAGGCCCTGGTCGCGGC
>JAUIIQ010000221.1 GCA_030431585.1 Gammaproteobacteria bacterium
TTAGTGGGTAAGCGCGATGTTGAGTTTAAGCGGTCAACGGCAACTTCAGTATGACCGTCAGGTAGCGACCTGGCTGCTGCTGTGTGCCGCTGTTATTTTCGGCATGATAGTGCTGGGCGGTGTTACCAGGCTGACGGGATCGGGCCTGTCCATGGTGGAATGGAAGCCCTTGATGGGGGTGATTCCACCACTGTCTGAGGAGGCCTGGCTGGCCACGTTCGAGAAGTACCGCCAGTACCCCGAATACCAGCAGGTCAATCGCGGCATGAGCCTGGATGGCTTTAAATCCATCTTCATGTATGAGTACCTGCACCGGGTGCTGGGGCGCGTGATTGGGCTGCTGTACTTCCTGCCCATGGTGTACTTCGCGATGCGCGGCAGGGTGCGTGCAGGCATGATGCCAAAACTGTGGATACTGTTCCTCATGGGTGGGCTGCAGGGGCTGCTGGGCTGGTACATGGTCAAGAGCGGCCTGGTTGATAACCCGCGAGTCAGTCAGTACCGGCTCACCGCTCACCTGGGCCTGGCTTTCGCTATTTATGCCTACATGTTGTGGTTGGCGTTTGAGCTGCTTTTTACCCGCGCCAGAGTGTCTCCGGTCGGGCCGGGCCGTTCGCTGTGGCTGGTGGGGCTGGTCTACCTGATGATCCTCAGTGGTGGCCTGGTGGCGGGCACACGCGCGGGCTTCGCCTACAGTACCTGGCCGTTAATGGGCACCACCTTTATTCCTCCCGGTTTATACAGTCTGTCCCCGGCCTGGTTATCGGCATTCGAGGACATCACCACAATACAGTTCAATCACCGCATCTTTGCCTATCTGCTGTTCGCGATCATGCATGTGTATGCGTTGCTGGTCTGGCGGGCTGGGCTGAGCGTTAGAGGGAAGGTCGCTACCTTGTTGATGCTGGCAGCTTTGTGGATGCAGGCGGTGTTGGGTATCAGCACGTTACTGTTGCATGTGCCGGTATGGCTGGCGGCGAGTCACCAGGGCGGCGCAGTGGTGTTGTTGTCGGCCAGCCTCTATTTTGCCCACGTCCTGCGCAGGCAAGGGGGGTAGCGGGGCGTACGCGCCGTACTACCAGAACCTGAGGGTGTTGTCGTCCTCGCGACGCCCTGGGTTTTCGCGCCGCTCCGATGATACGCCGTTTTCGAAGCGCACAGATTCACGGCGATCATGACCGGACCGACGGTCAGCCCGGCGGCGTTCGACGCCGAGGTAGGTTTTATCTCCATCTGCGCTCTTCCGCTGGAAAGGCGCGGAGAGGTCACGGGATTCAAAGACCGCTTTTTCGCCCATGGTGGACTCCTTGCGAGTGTAGCTTTCAGGAAGTGTGCACCAGAAGCGGGCAGCTTGCCCCAAAAAAGTGGAGATTTTTAGGAAAAGCGGGGTGAATTTCCGGTAATTGTGACCGGGGTCACAATTACCGGGAGGGCTGGAAGCGGCTCAGAAACCCTGCCTGGCAAGCACCTCTTCTACTGTTGGGCCATCCAGCGTCACATGTTCCCGCGCTTTCACCTGGTTGTCCTGAATCTCGTCCACATTGGTCATAAACTGGCTGTACCACTTACGCACCAGGTTAATCGGGCCATCGCCGTCGCACAGTAGCGGGTTGTCGATAATGCACTTGTTGTTCCACACCGCCACATCCTGGTGGAAGGACTCGATGTTTTTTTCCATGTACTCCTGCACCATGGCATTGTTCTGCGCCTTGGATGCCTTCGGGTCCTTCTGCATCATCACCCCGAAGTTGATGGTGAACTGGTTCATATCGGTGGGGATATGGCTCACCAGCAGGTGTACTTTCATCGGATGACCGTCCATCAGGCCGGTCATGGTGGTGGTCATGTAGGCCGGGCCCTCGTAGCGAGCCACAGAGGTGATCAGGCCTTCCTCGCCCTCAGTGAGTATGTCGTGTCCACCGACCATGTATTGCACAAATTCATGGCCCTCCATGGTGTTCCTGAAAGACTTTACGCTGGAGTAGTGAATGGGCCCGAAATGGGCCATGTCCGCCATATTGTCTACCAGTTCCCGGCCCAGTGACTCGATAGGAATGGCCTCCATTTCCCAGTCTGTCCAGGCTTCCGAGTACCAGTCATCCATTCTCGCAGGTTCCTGTTCGGGGATAGGCGGGTTGCCTTCCGGATCCTGCCAGATGAACACCAGGCCGTTCTTTTCCAGCACCGGCCAGGATTTGATTACCGCCTTGTCGGGAATCTTGTTGGCGTAGGGGATGTCATCACAGACGCCGTCCGCGCCCCAGCTCCACAAGTGGAACGGGCAGATGACAGAGTTGCCTTTCACTTCACCACCGCACAGGTCGCCGCCCATGTGTGGGCAGTAAGCGTCGAGAATATGCACCTCGCCATCTTCCTTGCCGCGATAGGCCACCAACTTGGTGCCGAAAACATTCAGCGCGCGCGGTTTCAGGTTAATGCTATTGGTAGCGCCCACCACATACCAGCCGCGCGCGTAACGTTCCTCGCGCTCATCGGCCCGTATCTGGTAAGGCTCGCGTTTTGCCTGGGTTGTTTTAGCTGCAACGGTCATGGTTCTGCTCTCCGGTCTCTGCGTTATCTGTCAGCAAGAGTTTGCGCCTCTTCGCGCTGCCACCGCTATGGACAAAAAAGGACAGCTGTTGCGCATGTTGATCTGGATCAACAGAGACGGTTCAAGTTAGGGAACCGCCTCTGCCTATGCCTACAGGAAGAAGTCTTCGTTGTCTGCGCCCATCATCACGGCACCCACGTTACGGCCGAACTTGAAGGGGTTGTTGGCCACGTGCTGGCGCCCGGAGTTGATATCCAGCCAGGCCCGGTTCAGAGGGTGGTCACGGAAGATGCCCTGTGCGCCGCAGGCGTTGAACATCAGGTTGATGGCATCTGTGCACTTGCGCGACACCAGGGCGGCATCAAAGCGCATTTTTATGCGCTCCTCTATGTCCAGCTGGATGCCGTCGCGGGCGGCCTCTACCATCCTGTCGAAGTTGCGGAACATGATAGTCTGGCATTCGTCGACAGCGGTGATGCATTCAGCAAGGGCCATGCGTGCATCGGGGTCCTGTGCCACTTTGTTGCCGTCATTAAGCCCCACGCGCTCCTTGTTAACCTGAACGTAGCTGTCAATCACCCCTTTCAGGCAGCCGATGCTGGAAGAAGACACGGCGCGCACAAAAATCTGGCCAAACGGCAGGCGGAATATGTAGTGATCGTTTACTGCATTGCCCGGGCTGTTACATTCAAAGCCGTGTATAGAGCGATGCGTGCGGTATTCCGGTACGAATGCGTCCTTGACCGTGATGTCGTGGCTGCCTGTGCCTTCCAGGCCCGACACATTCCAGTTCTCCACGATCTCGTAGTCGCTGCGCGGTATCAGGAAGGTGCGGTAGTCCGGCGCTTCGCCCGGGTTTTTCGGCGGCACCATAGCGCCCAGGAAGGCCCAGTCGCAGTGCTTTGAGCCAGAGGAGAAACCCCAGTGCCCGGATAGTTTGTAGCCCCCCTCCACGTGCTCAACCTTACCTACCGGCATATAGGATGAGGAAATCAGGGTGGAGTCGTCTTCCCCCCACACGTCCTGTTGCGCCCGGTCGTCAAACAGGGCCAGCTGCCAGTTGTGAATAGCCACCACGCCCAGCACCCATGCCGTCGACATGCAGCCTTCCGCCAGTATCATCTGCACCTTGAAGAACACCTCAGGATCCATTTCGAAACCGCCGTAGCGTGCTGGCTGCATAATGCGGAAAAACCCGGCCTCCTGCATGGCAGCGAGGGTGGCCTCGGGCAACTGGCCAAGTGCCGCTGTCTCTTTCTCGCGGCTGCGCAGTACCGGCACCATGTCACGTGCTGTCTGGTACAGCTGTTCTGCCTGTGTTTTCTGGGGAGCGTTCATCGGCTATTCCTCGTTATGGCTGTGTCGATGGCAGTCACTATGCAACTGCCCGACAACGCACTCATACCTCATTTCGGCTAAACCGCGAGTGCGCGAGGCTTGAGCTTGATCTGTGTCAATTTTGTGAGGCAGCCCGGTATTCCCGGCACCAGCACTCCCCGGCGCTGGATTTCAGCGCAGCCGTGCTGTACAGGATGCTAAACCGAACAGGCGCAGATACGGCTGATGTGGCTGTAAGGCAGGCCCGATTGCTCGTGCCATTGATTGAAGACGCTCTGCACCAGCTTCAGTTCCCGCTGGCTGGTGGGCGTGTCGGCTATCTCCAGGCCAGCGCGCCGCAGGCACTTGACGACATCACCGGTGAGGATAAACGTGTCCTTGCCCATGTTGCGCAGTACGCGTTGCCCGGTCATTCCTCCCAGGCGACTGCCATGCTGCTTCAGGTGGCGGAACAGGCCGATAAGATCCTGCTGTGGCCAGCGGCTGATAAATTTACCGAAGCTGCCGTGCTCGCGTTGCACGTCGGTGATGTATTGCGCGTTCTGTTGCACACAAAGGACTTTCTGCCGGTTGCGCACAATGCGTGGGTTCTGCGCTATGCGATCGATCTGATCCGGGCTTAGCAACAGTATTTTTTCCGGTGGAAAGCCGAAGAACACGTCCTCAAAGTCCTCCCACTTGCGATCGATTACGCGCCATACAAAGCCGGCCTGGAAAGTGCAGCGGGTCATCTCTGCCAACCAGCGGTCATCTTTGCTTGCCGCCAGTGCACGCTTGCTGCGAACAACGGGCAGCAGCTCGGTGATGGCGGCCTCGCCACCCTTGCGCTCGCAAGCGCGATCATGAATAGCTGAAAATTGTTCCATAGTGTTCAGTCCGGTCTACTGCACCCATCCGCGCCAGTGACGGACAAGGGCTACACGTTCAGTGAGCCAACGATGCAACATCATTGCTTGAGGCGAAAGGCCAACAACACATTGCCGGGCAATTGCCCGAACATGGAATAGCCTGACTGCACGTACAGCCAATCACCTGCCAGCACCTGGCCGTCCACGTCGATGGCGCCGCCGTGACCCTCAACACCGTTGAGACTGTCGAAGGGTAGCGCCGTTGCAACCTCCCAGAGTATGTCGCCGTCGGTCAGGTCGTACGCGCGCAGAATGCCATTCAGGGCCCCGC
>JAUIIQ010000222.1 GCA_030431585.1 Gammaproteobacteria bacterium
GGTAAAATAGCAGCGAGGCTGGCATCAAGGGTGTCACGCAGAGTAGGCATGCCCGAAATTATACGCTTGTTATATCGGCCGCGAACCTTACACTACCGGCCATGTCAGACTTGCCACCGTACATTGTTCCACACAGTCAGGAAGCCATTCGCATCCTTTACCAGGACGATGACCTGCTATTGGTACGCAAACCGGACCTGCTACTGTCCATACCCGGGCGCCATCCGCTGAACAAGGACTGTCTGATCACCCGCCTGCAGCGAGATTTCCCCACGGCAACCATCGTGCACCGACTTGACCTGGATACCTCGGGCATCATGGTGATCCCCCTGAACAAGCCCACGCATGCGCATATCAGTCGCCAATTTCAGGAACGCCAGGTCGAAAAGCAATATCACGCGGTGGTCTACGGATCCGTGGTGCCCGACTCCGGTGAGGTAGAACTGCCCATACGCTGTGACTGGGAGAGGCGACCGCTGCAGATGATCGACCATGAGCGGGGCAAACATGCCCTGACCCGCTTTGAAGTACTGGAGCGCATGGGCGATCGTACCCGAATGCTACTGAAGCCGGTGACCGGTCGCTCGCACCAGCTGCGCATTCACATGCGCGAGCTGGGGCATCCGATTCTTGGCTGCGACATGTACGCGCACGCCGAGGCGCTGGCCATGGCAGATCGACTGCTGCTGCACGCAAGCTATATCGCCTTTGAACACCCGGCAACAGGTCAGTGGTTAAGCGGCGAATGCCCCGCTGAGTTTTAAATCCCGGGCCCTTTGCGAGCGCGGCCCGGTTTGAGAGGTCAGAACTGGTTGAGAATAAAGCCGATCACCATCACTTGCGGCACCGTAACCAGGGGCAGGAACAGCGCGATTTTCCAGGACCGGGTGGTGTCACGAATAGACATCACTTCAGTGTAGTCCGTCGCCACGCCTGCCATCAGGAAGGTAAAGGCATTACCCGGCGCATTGGCGCGGTTCATCAGGTCAGCGGCTATGGGCGTGGAACCCTCAGAGCAAACCTCAATGATAGTAGTTGCCAGCAGGGTCAACCAGAGACCGGCAAAGGTCGCGCCAAACCAGGTCGCAAAGGCATCTTCAGGCACCAGCGCACGGATCAGGCCCGCCAGAATCAAGCCAAACAGAGACCAGCGAATAACCACCCTCGAGCCGGTAAATCCTTCGCGCAATATGTCACCGGTGCCGGAAAAAGAAAAGTGCATCGACTGGCGCAGCTCCCGCCACATCTCGCCCAGAGCCCGCTCCTCACCCAGTTGATCCTGCCAGGGATTTCGAGGCAGCGTCCCGCGTGCGGTCAGCGCATCAAAAATGAGGCCGCTGATTATTCCGATAATCAATGAAAGAAGAATAAACATAAGCGTCCAGCCCACGCCGATAAGGCCAAACAGAATCAGCGTGAGAGAAAATGAGTTCCAGGGGCTGGCAAGCAGGAATGCCATCACCTGTCCGACACTGGCACCGCGCTCATAAAGCTTCATGCCCACCGCGAGAATACCGTGGCTGCACAGATCGAGAAATACGCCTGCCAGCGTGGCGCGAAACAGGCCATGGATGCCGCCATCGCGACCGAGCACCCCCATCACCAGCTCGCGAGGAATCCGACTGAGCAGGCCAACAAAAACAATACCCAGCGCGATACCCCACCACATGAGGTTGAACAACTCGAACACGCCGCCGGTAAAGACACTGAGGGCGCTGTCATGTTGATGCGGCAGTAAAGCACCCATAAGGTAGGCGACGCTGACAATAACCAGGCAGACCCAGAAAAAATAGTCTTTCCTGGCTGGTGTTTCGCAGCACGCATCTGCGGCGCTGGCCTCACTATGGCAGCCAGCCCCCGCAGCGCCTGCGTCCCCGTTGTGGTCGCGCTCGTCTTTATCCGGGGCGGCGTGACAGCAGCTCTTTGCGGTTTCTGATTGAGTCGTCATTGCGCACCTCCCTTACCGCCAGCGAGATCATCCAGAATGGCGCACTCAGGTCCTTCGTCCCCATGACATCGATCCGCCATGTCCTGAAGCACACGCTGCATCGCCTGCAGAGAATCAATGCGTTGCTGCAAGTCTGCGCTCTTTTCCAGCACCAAAGCGCGTGCGTGCCTGCTCTGGCGCCCGCTGTCACGGTGCAAGGCGAGCAATTGACGACACTCGTCCAGATCGAAGCCCACCTCTCTGGCGCGCGCCAGAAACTGCAATTGCTCTACAGCTTCGGTTTCATACTGTCGATAGCCGTTCGCGCCCCGGCGCGCCGGGGGAACCAGGCCTATCTCCTCATAGTAGCGGATAGTTTTGCTGCTTAGCCCACTGCGACGGGCCGCTTCGGATATATTCATCGCTGCCTCCAAGCTTTCTACAGGAGCAATGTAAACCTTCCATCCACTGGAAGGTCAAGACCTCGTTTGCCCTGTCTGCAGCCTGTCACCGGGAAAGCTCCGGGGAATCAGCTGGCGGCAAGCCTGCGGCTTAAATATTCGGCGAATAAACGCGCGCGCACGCTGATGGCACCCGGTTGGTCAGTCAGCAGGTAATGGGAAACGCGGGCTTCCACACCGGGCTCCCCCAGTGCGACCAGGTTACCGCTGCGCAAATCTGCACCGACCTCAATGCGATCCGCCAGAAAAATGCCGCAACCATCGCGCGCTGCACAAATCCCCAGATAGGAATCGCGTACGTGCAAATTCACTTTCGCCTGTTGATTATGCAAGCCTTCGTTGGCCAGCCAGCGGGTCCAGCGGTCGTGACGGTCATGGATCAAGGGGTACTGCAACAGCTCTCGCGCCCGGCCGCTGAACTCGCCAGGAGGAATCAAACCCGGACTCGCGACCGGCGCGTAGCGCTCTCGAAACAGTTCCCGGACCACACGCCGCGGAGCCTCGGGCTCACCAAAGCATACAGCCACTTCGATCTCGGCTGGAATATCCCGTTGCATGGGCTGTATATCTGCCAATCGCACTTCAATCTCCGGATAGCTGCGCTGAAACTCACCCACTATGGCCAGCAACCAACAGGCTGAAATGGACGGCGGCGCGCCAATCAGAAGAGCACCGTGCAGGGAGCCCGGGTCAACGGAGAGCGTTCCTTCGGTCAGGCGGTCCAGCGCATCGGTTACCACCTCAAGGAGCCGGCGCCCCTGCTCCGTCAGGGTCATGCCCCTGCCCTGGCGGTCAAACAGTGAAACACCCAATTGCTGCTCCAGCTGCCGAATCTGGCGCGACACAGCTCCGTGCGTGACGCCAAGTTCCTGTGCGGCACGCCGCAAATGGCAGTGGCGTGCCGCGGCTTCGAAGCTGCGAAGTGCGTTAAGAGGCAGGTTGCGGCGAGAGCTTTGCATAGGTTATTGGTTATCTGACATCACCATAATGGTACGAATATATCGCTTGCCGTGCGAAAAACAAACCATACACTTTGACCATGGCTGGCTGAACGGCCTGGCCACTGCTCGCAGCCGGATACAGCCTGTGAGTGGCACATTCAATCACCGCGCACGCTGCGGATATCGCACAGGAACAGGCTATGTCTTCCGTTATCTACCCCACTACCAATCTGGCTGAGACAGAACAACTGCTATTTGAACGCGGCGAAGGTGTTTACGTCTACGACCAGCAAGGCAAACAATACCTGGAAGGGCTTGCCGGGCTTTGGTGTACCGGACTCGGGTACGGTAACCGGGAACTCATCGATACCATCAGTTCACAGCTGGCAACGCTATCGTTCGCACATACCTTTGGCGGCAAAAGCCACCAGCCGGTTATCGACCTCGCCGACAAACTGGCCGCCATGGTACCGGTGGATGATGCCATGGTGTTTTTCGGCAACTCCGGTTCCGACGCCAACGATACTCATATCAAACTGCTGCGCTACTACTTCAACGCAATTGGCCAGCCACAGAAGCGCAAGATCATTACCCGTGAACGCGCCTACCACGGTGTTACCGTTGCGGCGGGCTCCCTTACCAGCCTCCCCGCCAACCTCGCGCATTTTGATGCGCCGCTGGAAGCCCTGGGCATACTGCGCACTGACCACCCACACTATTACCGCGGGGCACAGCCTGGCGAGAGCGAAGCAGACTTTGTCCAACGAATCACCGACAACCTTGAACAGCTTATTATCGCCGAAGGGGCAGACACCATCGCCGCCTTTATTGCCGAACCCATCACCGGTGCCAGCGGCGTTATCGTGCCGCCGGCCGGTTACTACGAGGCGGTACAGGCCATTCTGGAAAAATATGACATTCTGTTCTGGGCAGACGAAGTCATTACCGGGTTCGGTCGCACCGGAAAACTGTTCGGCTGCGAAACCATGAATATACACAAGCCGGCAATGATGACATTTGCCAAGCAGTTGTCATCGGCTTATTACCCTGTCAGCGCCTCGGTGATCCGTGGTGACCTCTACGAACCCATGGTGGCCGCGAGCTCTGAGGTAGGCGTATTCGGACATGGCTTTACCTATTCAGGGCACCCTGTAGCCTGCGCGGCTGCACTCAAGACCCTGGAGATTTATGAACGCGACGGGCTGTATGCCAACGCCGCCTCCGTTGGCGAGTACCTGCAGAGCCAGCTGCAATCCTTAAAGGATATAGAAGCAGTGGGTGAGGTGCGTGGCCGCGGTTTGCTGGCGGCTGTAGAACTGGTCAGCAACCGGGATGACAGGACACCCGACACCAGCCTGGCGAAACGGGCCACGCTAGCCTGCCAGGAGAACGGCTTGATCGTGCGTAACGTGGCTGGCAATGCCCTGGCAATGTGCCCGCCCTTGATTATCACGCATGAGCAGGTGGATGAATTGGTAGACAAACTGCGCAGTTCACTCTTGCAGGCCGGCTGAGCCAGCCATGAGCACCCCGGCGCAGGTCTTCAGGTCAGGGCCGCCAGGTGCTCAGCTACCAGTTGCACGCTGCGCCTGCCGCGAAACTCGTTTACGTCGAGCCGGTAGGCCAGGTGCACGCGGGACACCCCCGGACTCGGCCAGACCTGTAAATCAACGTTGAAGGCAATTACATCGAGCAACTGGGCACTTTGGGGATGCGACAGCACCAGCTTGAG
>JAUIIQ010000020.1 GCA_030431585.1 Gammaproteobacteria bacterium
CCAGCAGGCGGTGTTGCTTGACTCGCTGCGCCGCCAACAGCGACTGGAGGGTACCGAGCCGGTCGAGGTGTTCACCACGGTCAGAGCCTGGAAAGACAGCTTCTGAGCATCGTCAGGTCACATACCGGGGCAGCGGGGCAACAACCTGGAGGGGGCAGCCACGGATCTGCGCCAACCCCTTTCTCTCATTTTAATGACCCATATTTATATAATATATTCAACATGTTAAGCCGCTTACTTACAGTGATTTCTGTTGTTATTGTGCTGGCAGGCTGCCAAAGCCATCCCACCACTGACGATGTAATCGCGGAAACCAGCCTGCCGGAGCAGGAAGCGCAAGCGCAGTTTTTCGAACCAGTGCCCGCCGCCGCGCCGAAATCACCCGCGCCCCCCACAGACCTGTGGCAGCGAATCCGGCAACAGCTGACCTGGCAAAGCATACATAACCAACAGGTGGGTAAAGCCCGGGATGCCTACCTGCGTCAGCCAAACTATCTGTCTGTGGTCGCCGGGCGAGCCGAGTTTTATCTGCACCACATCGTGACCGAGGTGGAACGGCGAGGGCTGCCGATAGAACTGGCCCTGCTGCCTATGGTTGAAAGTACGATGAACCCGTTTGCCACCTCCTCGGAGCAGGCGGCCGGCCTATGGCAGATCATGCCCGCCACCGGCCGTCACCTGGGCCTGCGCCAGGACTGGTGGTATGACGGTCGCCGCGACCTGCGCGACTCGACACGGGCTGCGCTGGACTATCTGGAGGCTCAGCACGCGTCCTTCGACGGTGACTGGATGTTGGCTCTGGCCGCCTACAATGCGGGCAAAGGCCGGGTGCTGCGCGCCCAGAAGAAAAACCGTCAGCGTGGTAAGCCAACGGACTACTGGTCACTTGATTTGCCCAGAGAGACGCGCAAATACGTACCGCGGCTGATAGCATTGGCGCAGATCATCGCCTTTCCCGAGACCTTTGGCATTGCCCCTCCGCCCATCGCCAACCAGCCTGTTTTCGCTGTAGCGGCCACTGACGGCCAGATTGAAATGGCGCGCGCCGCAGAACTGGCCGGGGTGGAGATGCACATTCTTGAAGCGCTAAATCCTGGACAACTACGCTGGGCCACCTCGCCGGATGCGCCCCAGGAGTTGCTGTTACCAGCGGGCACCGAGCAAACATTCACGCAGGGCATTGCCAGTTTGACGGCAGCAGACCGCGTGCGCTGGGAACACTACCGCATACGGCGCGGTGACAGCCTTATCCGTATTGCGCGAAAATTCAATACTGAAGTCGGCCTGTTACGTGAGGTAAACAACATACGCGGCAGCATCATTCGCGCCGGCGACACACTTATGATTCCCTATGGCAGTGACTGGGCCAGCAGCCTCGCCCTGACCACCAGGGCCGAGCGACAACAGCGCAGCTACCGGGTGCGCAGGGGCGACTCGCTTTATCTGATCGCCGGCAAATTCAAGATATCGATCAACGACATCATCAACTGGAATTCCCTGGACCCCAAAGCCTACCTGCAACCCGGGCAACGCCTCACCCTGTATGTAGGCGGCAGCTGAACCCGACATGCCGGCGCCAGCACCCACTCGACTGGCCTGCGCTCAGGGTTCCTTCCATCTGAAGCGTTACCCGAGGCGTAATCCTGAGACGCTGCAAGCATGGTGTGGTGCTGACTTGCTGTTATTGGAAGCCGCCTCGGCGCAAGCGGCAGATACGCTGGTCGTTAACGATGAGCACGGAGCGCTCTGCGTCGCCGCTGCAGCGCTGGCCTTGTGGACTGATTCGGCACTGGCTGCCCAGGCAATGCGCGAGAACTGCGAGCGCAATGATCTCGCCATGCCTTCCGTCATCTGGAGCACACAGCCACCCCCGGACACTGCCAGCAGGGTGCTGATGCGCATTCCCAAGCAACTGCGATTTTTTGAGTATCAGCTCGCCCATCTGGCGCATTGCCTGGCACCTGGCACAACAGTGCATTTTGCCGGCATGGACAAACACCTGTCCGCGCAATCCGCAACGCTTATAGAGCGATACTTTGGCGCATGCGAGCGCCATCGGGGCAGGAAGAAAGCCCGTTTATTCACTGCCGTCCAGCGCCAGAGAGCAGCGCCCCCTGGTGATTTCAGCAGCCGTTACTATTGCCCGCAGGTAGGCGCGGATCTGCTTTCCCTGGCCAATGGTTTCAGCCGCGAACAACTGGACCCCGGCGCCCGCATGCTGCTGGAATCGCTGCACCTGATTGACCCCGCTGACTCTGTCGCTGATCTTGCCTGCGGCAACGGTGTTCTCGGCCTGGCTGCGCTGCGTGCAGGGCTGGCAGCCCGCGTTACCTTCATTGACGAGTCAGCGATGGCCATTGCCGCGGCGAAACACAACTCGCGGAACACGGGAACGCAGCACCACAGTGTCGCGTTTCACCATGGCGACGGGTTGATCGGCGTGGACCGCCGCTTTGATCTCATTCTATGCAACCCGCCCTTCCACCTTGGGCACACCGTTGAAGACTTCGCCGGCCGGCGACTACTGACGCAGTGCGCCCAGGCGCTCACTGCGCAAGGCCGACTGGTGATAGTGGCAAACCGCCACCTCGACTACGCGCTCACCCTGCGAAAGTCGTTCCGCAAAATCAGGCGGCTTGCGGAAAACAACAAGTTTATTGTCTGGCTCGCCCGGGACAGGCATGAGCCGGGTGCCTGACCATCGGTTTCTCATCGTCCTGAGTAGCACCGCAAGGGTATGACAATTTGATCGGCTGCAGCATGAATTGCCTGAACGCAGCGACTTTCAGACGCCCTGCCGCTACATTGTTATTGCTTTTGACTACCGGGAATCCCTCGTGAAATTCGTTCTCTCTACCTCATTCAGCACGGTGTCCCATCTCACCGAACTGGCTCCAGTGGCGGACACCCACGGCTGGCACGCCATGTCTTTCTCTGACCACGTGGTTAACCCTGAAACCCTGCACACGCCCTACCCTTATACGGAAGACGGCAGCCGCCGCTGGCAGTCCTTTACTGACTGGCCGGACCCCTGGGTCATGATCGGCGCCCTGGCTGCCATCACCCGCACGCTACGCTTTACCAACAACGTTTTCGTGCTACCCATGCGTAACCCCTATCTCGTTGCCAAAGCTATCAGCACTGCCGCCATTGTTTCAGACAACCGGATTACACCTGCCTTCGGCGTCGGCTGGTCCAAGGACGAATTCCAGCTGATGGGTCAGGATTTCCATACGCGCGGCAAGCGCACCGATGAGATGATCGAGATCATGCGCCTGCTGTGGAGCGGCAAGATGGTCGATTACCAGGGCAAGTACTACCAGTTTGCGCCCATGGAGATGAACCCCGCTCCCACCGCCCCGGTGCCGCTGTGGATAGGCGGCATTTCAGATCCAGCGATGCGGCGTGCCGCCAGGCTCGCCGATGGCTGGGTCTCTGATCTTCAGCCCTCAGCTGAAATACTTGAGTCGGTTGCGCGCATCAACATATGGCGTAAGGAATACGGTAGAGACCATTTGCCTTTTGCCGTCATGGCGACGCCATCAGATGCCTGGGATGTGGATGGCTACAAGCGTCTTGAGGAGGGCGGCGTTACGCATATCATGACCATGCCATGGCCGTTTTATCATGGCGGCAGCGATAAGCTTGAGCACAAGGTCGACGCGATAAAGCGCTTCGCCGATGACATCATCAGTCGTTGTCAGGACTGAGCCCGAGCCTCAGTCGAGATCCAGTTCTACCAGCGGGTGCAGCACGGCCAGGGCAGTAAAATACAAACCGCAGCGCAGCGGCTCACTGCCCAGACGCGCCATGGTGTCGCGGTAAAGACACAGCTGGTCGCGGTAACGTGCCGATTCCTCTGCAAAAAATTGCTCAAGTGCCACACCAGCAGGAGGAGCACTGCTCTTGTAGTCAACAACCCAGCGATAGCCGCTATCGACATCTATGAACGTGCGGTCGATAACAATATCCCGCGCCTCGCCCTGAACATTGACAGTCATGGGCAATTCACTGTGCGCTTCGCGGTGATGTGACGCCAGCAGCCAGCGCCCGGCCGTCTCATCCTCCAGCGTTCTGCGCAGAGCAGCCGACACCCTGTCATGTGCCTCTGCCAAAGCCGCGCCTGCCAGCCCGAGACGACGCAATGCGCCCAGGGAGTGTTGCAACAGCGACCGGGGCACCTCCCCGGGCAATTCCGGCAGCAGACTGAGCTGTTCCAGCCCTTCATGGATCACCGTGCCAACGTGGCGATCCAGCCAGTTCAACGCTGCCGTCGGAATATTCGCACCTTCGCTCAAGGACGGGAGCGGGACTACCTTCGCTGCTTGCGCCGGTGCCTTCAGCCGCAGCAGCTGACGCGGGGTCGGCGTGTCAATGTGCGGCGGATCACTGCGTTCATGCAGTACCATCTGCCGCTCGAATATCGACCAGATTGGCGCCAGCAGCGCTCCATCACCCGGTGGTTTCAGTGTCGGCATATCAGCATTTGCATCGTCACCATTGCCACCTACGCAGGCGCTCAAGGTCAGCCTCTTGACAGCGCGAGTCGCACCCACGTAGAGCAGACGCGTGGTTTCCAGACGTGACTTCTCCTTGCGCTGTTGTCGCAGATAGTTGTACAGGCCAGGGGTTTTGTCATCGCTGTGGTCATCGGCTGCGAGCAGAAAGCCGCTTTGTCCAGCAGCGCTGTTGTACTCGTCCCACAGCAGGATATCGCGGCTTTCTCCACGCGTTGCCCGGCCTAACGCAGGAATAAACACCCAGTCAAACTCCAACCCTTTGGATTTGTGCAGCGTCATCACCTGCAGTCTGCTGTCAGGCGCATCGCTGCTGGCGTACAGTCTGTTAATGCGCTCCTGCAGCCACTGCACGTCCAGGCCCACCCCTTCGCTCTCTGCCTCTTGCAACAGCTCCATAAAGCGCTCTGCATCCTGCAGATAGCGGACCTGTGGCAGGCAGGCCGGACCGCCAAGGTGCTGCCACAGTTGCTCTATCCAGACCCGCAGAGCCAGACGGTCCCTTTTCTGCTCGGCCCAGCGCAAACATTGCGCCAGCTGCTGCCAGGCAATAGCGCCCGCCGGGCTGAGACCCGGAGGTGATGCATCGCTTAGCAACAGAGTGGCCAGATTCTGGTACCGCGGTGCTGCAGCGACGGCGTCAACTGCCAGCAGGTCGGCAGCCGACAAAGCGCACCAGGGTGCGCGCAGCAAGGCAAACCAGGCGATACGGTCGGCAGGATTGGCCAGCGCTCTACACAGGGTCAACAGATCTACAATGGCAGGCGATAGCGCTAGACTGTCCATCTCCTGCGCTGCGAAAGGAATCCCCCGCTTGCGCAGGGTTGTCAGCACCGGTCCCAATTGCGCACGGCTGCGCCCCAGCACTGCGATGCTCTGCATGGATTCATCCGCCAACGCTGCCTGCACCTGGTCCACGATCCACTGCGCTTCCTGTTCCGCAGCCCCCTGCCCCCAAAATCCGTGCAGACTGACGGCCGCCTCCGATGCAGCTGACTTGACGGCGACTGCATCGGTAAAACTGACCCGCCCGCGGCGCACGTCATCTACTGCAGGGAAAGCCTGTGCAAAGGTGTTGTTCACCCACTGAACAATGCCCTCCTGCGAACGAAAGTTGCAGCGCAGGGACAGACCCTCAGGGATGACGTCGTTGAAGCCCTCCTCTCGCGCTCTCAGGAACAGGCCGACGTTGGCATTGCGAAAACCGTAAATAGACTGCATGCCATCGCCAACAATAAAGATGGTTCTGGGCGCCGTCGGATTGACTGCATTGTGCTGCCCCCAACCCCGGGTAAGCCGCTGGACAAGACGATACTGGTTGATGGCAGTGTCCTGAAATTCGTCCAGCAGTATGTGCTCGATGCTGTAGTCCAGGCGCAGCGCCAGCTCGGTGGGTGCCTCATCATCTCCCAATGCATCCAGTGCAGACAGTGCCACCTGGCTGTGATCTACCACGCCGCGTCGTTCGAAAACCACCAGCAGGCAGGCCGCCAGAAGAGGCAGGACATGAGACAGGTGAATGACCAGTTGCCAGCAACTGGTGTGCGCATCCATCGCAGGAAGTCCGGCGATTGACGCCAGGTCTGCCTCCAGTTCAGGGACCTCAGCCAGGCGCTGCACCAGATCGCTGAAGTGCGCCTTGCGCTCAGCCTGCTCGCCAGGGCCCTTGGGGAAGCCATTGCGAACCGTCACCGTTTTACGAAAGCTGCCACCCTGGGTTAACAGCATTGTGGACAGCGCTCGCCAGCGAGGCAGCTCATCGGCAGTGGCGGCAGGGAACTCGAGAGGAACCGCTTCACCGAGGTGACCGCAGGCGTAACAGAACAGGTCGAATATCTCGTCCTGCCACGGATCAAGCCTGCTACTGACTCTTTGAAGGGCCTCTGAGATTACCGCCTCGACGGTGCGTTCCAGGCTTGCCTGCGCCTCCCCGGGTGAGGTGCGCGCGCCCATGTATTCATGCCACTGGTCGCGTTTGGCCAGCATTGTCACCAGGAGTTCAGCGAGGCGTTCCCAGTTATTGTCAAAGTGCAGCAGAAGTTCATCCAGGTCTGCCGCCTCGGGACGCGATGAACCGACCATGGCGAAAAGCTCGTTCACCGCCTCGCGGTAAAGTGGCTGGGCGTTATCTACAGCCCTGGCCTGACCACCAAAACGGCTGAGCACCGGCATCTGTCTTGTGAGGCCGGCACAGAAACTGTCTATCGTCTTGATGTTGAGACGGGATACATCGCGCGACAGGTGCCACTCGCGCGCAGTACTTGCGGCGAGCGCGCTGGTGGCCAGTTCGCGCGTCTTCTGCTGGTGCTCACCTTCCAGCGGCAGATCCTGTTCCGCGCCTGCCAGCGCGAGCAACACACGTTCACGCATCTCCGCTGCCGCCTTGCGCGTGAACGTAATGGCCAGCACCTGCTCCGGCCGCTGCACACGCGACAGCAATGCCAGATAGCGTTGTATCAATAACTCGGTTTTGCCGGAGCCGGCTGGCGCCGTCACGCAAAAACTGCGGCTCACCTCCAGTGCAGCCTCGCGTTGCTCCGCATCGACGACGCTCACACACTCTCTCCATCGGTCAGTTCTATCCGGCACAAAGGCTGTATACCGCAGTAAGTACAGGCAGCGGGCAGTGGGTCCACCCTTATGTCGCCTGCCAGAAACTCTTCGGCAAGGCGTGTCAGGTTGCGCTCCCATTCACTGCGCAGGCCCTGCCAATCCTCCTCGGCTGAGTAACGACTTATCGCTTTGCCGATGTCTGCCTGTACACCGGGAATGCCGGACACCTCTCCCAAGCCCAGCATGCGGCAGTCCCTGGCACGCACCTGGGCAAAGGCCACGGCTGTCGCCTCAGTACTCAGCCCATAGAGGGGCAACTGGGGTTGCGCAGGACGCTCCCCAAGCCAGGACGACAGCGCACTGCGTCCCGATTTGTAATCGATCACCACACGTGACCCGTCGGCTAGTTCATCTACGCGATCAACACGCAGGCTGAGCGCCAAACCGCCCAGCCGGACTTCCCCCGCCTGCTCGCGAGCTATCACTGTGAACGGGTCGCGGGCACGTTCAACGTCCAGCCATTGCAATAGCAGTTGTGCCAGCCGGCGCTCCTCCAGGTCGATGCAGTGCATGCCCAGCACCTGCCTTACCGCTGCCGGAATACTCTTGACTGCAGACGCCACAGCCGCGCTGACATGCCGCCCAAGCGTTGCTTCGTCCATCGATTTCAGCGTCTCGCTATCAACCAGCTCACCCCACAGGACGTAGAGCGCCTCATGCAGGAGACTGCCGCGTTGGGCAGCACTGAGTCCGCTTCGGAATGGCTCCAGCGGTTCCAGAGAAAGCCGCCTGGATGCAAACGCGCGAAATGGACAATTCGCCTGCGCCTGTAAAATGCCGCTGCCGCCGCGCAGTTCCTCGCGGGCCGAAACGGCAACCGGCGGCGCCTGCGTATCACCCACCCATTCCAGCCGGGCGCTTTCCTGCATGTGCAACCAATCCGGGTTGATCCCCGGTGAGCTGTCCTGGTAATCAACCTGTATTGCCGCCAACAGCGGGCTGGGCAATTCGGGGACGCCATCCACTTGTCTGGCATAACTCGCATTGAGTGTTGCGCAGCCCGCGCGATACTGGTTCATCAGGGTCGATGCGTACTGCCATTCCCGTTCAGCATTGCAGTGTGGCATCGCAAAACGCTGCTGCAGGGCCATAGGGATAAACGGATTCGGGCGTGCGGGCGCGGGCCAGCGACTGGCTTGCAGACCGCACAGCCAGACTTGCTCAAACTGCAGGCCTGCGCCCTCCAGGGTGCCCAATACCTGGATGCCGCTGGCAGCAGTCTGCGGCTGGGATACACTGCTCTGGCAGCACTTGCGCAATAATGCCAGTGCGCTGCTGTAGTCGATCCTGCCGCTGATTGCGTCGAAGCCTGCGAAGGACTCAAGCACCGCATACCAGCTCTCCACCTGCTGATACTCCAGCGAGTCCAGCGGACCATGCCCCGGCCAGCCGAAGATTTGCAACAGCTGACAGACTGGTTCAACCCAGTCTGACGGGAGACATCGTTTACCTTGCAAGCGCTGGCTGCTGACTGCCTGCAGAACATCCCCCAGGGGCAAGCCCTGTTCATCTGCGACTCGAACAGAACCCGCCAGCTGCCGCAAACGTGCGACTGCCACCTGCTCGCTACCGTCAGCGTAGAGTTGCTGCAGCAGTTTTACGGTGCGGGCGTTGCCGCCCTCGATCGCTGTCGCAAACCGCGTCTGTATCAGCCCCAGTACATCAACCATGCCCATGGAGCGTTCCGCAACAGCGAGCATGCGCAGCGCATCCCGAACAACCGGCGCCCTGTCAAGGGTGATGCCGGTAGAAAAATCTACCGGTAGCGCAGTGTAGTTCTCGCCCAGGCACCCGAACGCACGACGCAGCTGGTACTCCAGCTCGGCGCGATCGCTGTTCATGTCGGCCAGCAGTATGCCCAGGCGACAAGCCGGGTCACGGGCGTAGTGAGCCGCTGCCCAGGCCGCTACAGCGCTCAGCTCAGCACGCCGGTCAGGGAAGCTTAGTGCACGTAGCTCGGCCTCCTGTCCGCCGCTGGCGATGTCGCACACAGATTCGCCATGGAGCTCAATAGCCTTCCAGTGCAATGGCGCGATGTCATCGAAGTCGACCAGCGCGATTGCGCCGCTCCGGGCGGGCGACGGCACCTGCGTCAGCTGCACCACACAGTCTGCAGGCGTCAGCTGATCCTGTTCAGCAAGCCGCTCTTCGAAGGCGCGCAACCAGCGCAGAAACGTGGCGCAGTCAGCGTCCAGTCCAAACTCAGATACAACAGATGCGGACGTCAGCGCCACACCGGCGCGTAACAGCATGTCCCGCGCCTGCATCGCCAACTCGGCCGCGCCGTCCAGTCGCAGCAGGTTGTAATCATCATGCGCACTGCTATCGGCCTCGATCACCTGTCGCCAGAGCTCGCCCTGTTGCAAGGCAGTCAGCACAGGCCGCGACGGCAATAGCCCCTGTGTCACCATCATCTGCCAACGTTGCGCCAGCCAGTTATCCAGAGAATAGACAGCGACCGGACTCCAGGTCTGCAAGCCCTTCTCGATTTGCTGGCGATCCCATTCGGTTTTGATGCGACGGGCGAGGCGCAGGTTGGGGGTGAGCACCGTGCCACCGGCCTCCAGCAGAGGCTGTATTGCACCCAGATCAAAGTATCGCGTGGAAGCCGCTGCGGGCACTGACTGTCTCCTGCCCCGCCGGAGGGCGCCTACCAAAAAGAATGTTGCTGCTATAGAATGTCGCGCCCCGAAGGGGCACAACGGGCCTGTAGCCCGCAAAGACTTTATCAGGTAACGAGCATGAGCAACAACGAAGTCCATAATATCAATGTCGCCTCACAGGGTGTGCTGGTCACGCCCGAGGACCTGTGGCAGGCGCTGCCTATGTCCGACAAAGTCAGGCAGACCGTTGCCGACAGCAGGCAGGCGATCTGGGACATTCTCGATCGCAAGGACCCTCGCCTGTTCGTTGTCGTGGGTCCCTGTTCCATACACGATACCGCGGCGGCTCTGGACTACGCTCGCCGCCTCAGGTCCCTCGCCGACGAAGTGGATGACACGCTGTATATTGTGATGCGGGTGTATTTTGAAAAGCCGCGCACCACTGTGGGCTGGAAGGGTTTGATCAACGACCCTCACCTTGATGACTCCTTCGAGATAGAAGAAGGACTGCACATCGGCCGTAAGCTGCTGCTTGATATCCTGGAGATGGGGCTACCCACCTCGACGGAGGCCCTGGACCCTATATCGCCGCAGTACCTGCAAGACCTGATCAGCTGGTCTGCTATCGGCGCCCGAACCACCGAGTCCCAGACTCACCGTGAAATGGCCAGCGGCCTGTCATCGGCGGTCGGTTTCAAGAATGGCACGGACGGCGGGCTGACCGTCGCCACCAACGCACTCAACTCGGTGTCCAAACCTCATCGGTTCCTGGGCATAAATCGCAAAGGGCAGGTCTCTGTATTTACCACCAAGGGCAACGCTCACGGACATATCGTTCTGCGCGGCGGCAGTGCCGGCCCTAACTACGACTCGGTACATATCCGTCTTTGCGAACAAGCTCTGGAGAAAGCCGGACTGGCCAAAAACATCATGGTGGATTGTTCGCACGCCAATTCAAACAAGCAACCTGAGTTGCAGCCTCTGGTAGTTGAAAACGTGGGCAACCAGATTATCGAGGGTAACCAGTCTATTGTCGGCCTGATGATCGAGTCCAACATTCACGCCGGCAACCAGTCTATACCGAGTGACCTGAACGATCTGGCCTATGGTGTTTCCGTTACGGATGGGTGCATTGACTGGGAATCCACTGAGGCGTGCCTGCGCACGTTGCGCGAGCAAGTGAAGGAGGCCCTGCAGCAACGCAAGGCCTGAATGGGTCGCTGCAAGCGCCCCTGGAGTGCTCAGCGACCGTTCTAGTAGTAAGCCTGCGAGCGGTCCGTGTGGTCGGTTGTATCGCGCACCCCTGCCAACTGGGGCAATTGTTCCATCAGGGTTTTCTCAACACCGCCCTTGAGCGTTTGATCTACAGCCGAGCAGCCCTGGCAGCCTCCGCCAAAGCGCAGGATGGCGAAGTTGTCATCGGTTATTTCCACCAGACTCACTTCACCGCCGTGTGCAGCCAGCGCAGGGTTTACTTCGTTGTACAGCACGTAATTGATGCGGTCTTCCAGGGGGCTGTTTTCATCAACACGCGGCATCTTCGCGTTGGGGGCCTTGATCGTCAGTTGCCCGCCCATTCTGTCCTTGGAGTAGTCGACCAGAGCGTCCTCAAGAAAGGGCAGTGAACGGGCCTCGAACCAGGCCGTAAACTTGTCGAACTTGTGCTCCTCATCGGCTGCATCCACGTCGCCATCGCGGCAATAGGCTATGCACGTCTCTGCACGGGGTGTCCCCGGCTGGTTGATGAAAACCCTGACACCCAGGGCATCCTCCTGCTTGGAGAGGAGCTCCGCGAGATAGTCCTGGGCGGATTCAGTAATGGTGACCATGCTGTCGAACCTGCTATCTGAGTAAATTAGTCAAGTATTCTATAAAACTTGGGACCCGGGGGCGAGTTTTCAAGTGAAAAAGGGTAAGCAATCTATATCAAAATATTTTGATATAGATGCGCCTCTCTGCTAGCATGCCCCACTTTTACGACGACAGCGGAGGACATTGTGCCCACATCCCGGACCGAAACCCTGATCAAGGCCCTGCAAGAGCGCATTCTGGTGATGGACGGCGCCATGGGCACCATGATCCAGAAACAGGGTCTGGTTGATGCCGACTACCGCGGCGATCGCTTCAGGGACCATCCTGTGGACCTGAAGGGCAACAACGATCTCCTGTGTATTACGCGGCCCGACATCGTCGAGTCCATCCACCGGGACTATCTGGACGCCGGCGCGGACATGATCGAAACCAACAGTTTCAACTCCACCTCTATCGGCCAGGACGACTACCAGCTTGGCCATATAGCCTACGAGTTAAACCTGGCAGCAGCGAAGGTCGCCCGGTTGGCTGCCGACAAGGCGATGGAGGCTGACCCGTCGAAGCCGCGCTTTGTCGCCGGTTCACTGGGGCCAACGCCGAAAACCGCCTCCATTTCCCCCGATGTCAACGACCCGGGCGCCCGTGGCGTGACTTTCGATGCCCTGCGTGAAGCCTACGTGGAAGCCACCCTGGCACTGATAGAAGGTGGCGTGGATGTCCTGCTAATCGAAACGATCTTTGACACACTCAATGCGAAGGCGGCTATCTTCGCCGTGAAGCAGGCTTTTGACCAGTGTGGCAAAGAACTGCCACTGATGATTTCCGTGACCTTCCCGGATGTTAGCGGGCGCGTATTGTCAGGGCAGAATCCCGAAGCATTCTACAACGCTATAGCCCATGCAAAACCGCTTATTGTGGGCAGCAATTGCGGCCGTCGTTACAAGGAAATTCGCCCCTTCCTGGAAGAACTGGCGAGCGTGGCGGATTGCTATTTTGGCGCTTACCTCAACGCCGGACTGCCCAATGCTTTTGGCGAATTCGACGAAACACCCGAGATCATGCACGACGACTTTCGCGAATTTGCCAGCCGCGGAATGCTCAATCTGGCTGGCGGGTGCTGCGGCACCACCCCTGATCACATCAGGGCCATAGGCCAGGCTGTAGCGGACGTCCCTCCTCGCGCCCTGCCCTCGTTGCCGCCTGCCTGCCGGCTGGGAGGGCTTGAGGCGTTCAATATTCGCGAGGACAGCCTGTTCGTCAATGTGGGCGAACGCTGTAACGTAACGGGGTCGGCACGCTTTAAACGACTCGTACTGGAGGACGACTACGAAACCGCACTGGAAGTAGCCCGCAACCAGGTCGAGGACGGCGCCCAGATCATCGACGTCAACATGGACGAAGGCATGCTGGACGCAGAGCGCGCCATGGTTACGTTTCTCAACCTTGTCGCGTCCGAGCCCGATATCGCCCGGGTGCCCATCATGGTGGACTCCTCCAAGTGGGCAGTGATTGAAGCGGGACTGAAATGCATACCGGGCAAGCCCGTGGTGAACTCCATCAGTCTCAAGGCAGGCGAGGAGGAATTTATAGAACAGGCCCGCCTGTGCCTGCGCTATGGCGCCGCTGTGGTGGTGATGGCGTTTGACGAAGACGGCCAGGCCGATAACCTCGAACGTCGCAAGGCTATCTGCAAACGCTCCTACGATTTGCTGGTGGATACCGTGGGTTTCAACCCCCACGACATTATTTTTGACCCCAACATCTTCGCCGTTGCGACCGGCATTGAAGAGCACAACAACTATGCGGTCGATTTCATCGAGGGCACGCGTTATATCAAGGAGGCGCTGCCCGGTGCGCTGGTCTCTGGTGGCGTCTCCAACGTGTCTTTTTCCTTCCGCGGTAATAACCCGGTACGTGAGGCAATCCACTCCGTCTTCCTCTATCACGCCATCCGCGCTGGACTGGACATGGGGATAGTCAATGCAGGTCAGCTGGCGGTATACGATGAACTGCCCGCCGACCTGCGTGAAGCGGTGGAGGACGTCATCCTCAATCGTCATGAGGACGGCACCGAGCGCTTGCTGGCCATCGCCGAACGTTATCGTGACAGCGGCACAGGTGAAGCGCGCAAAGAAGACCTGAGCTGGCGTGAGCAGGACGTCGCGAAACGCCTGGAATACGCTTTGGTGAAAGGTATTAACAACTACATCACCGAGGATGCGGAAGAAGCCAGGCAGCAGTTTGAGCGCCCTATCCAGGTGATTGAAGGGCCGCTGATGGACGGCATGAACGTGGTAGGCGACCTGTTTGGCGAGGGCAAGATGTTCCTCCCCCAGGTGGTGAAGAGTGCCCGCGTCATGAAACAGGCGGTCGCGCACCTGCAACCGTACATCGAGGAAGAAAAAGCCGGAGGCAACAACACCAACGGCAAGATCCTGATGGCCACGGTAAAAGGCGACGTACACGATATCGGTAAAAATATCGTTGGCGTCGTGCTGCAGTGTAACAACTTTGAGGTGATCGACCTGGGCGTCATGGTGTCCTGTGAGGAAATCCTGCGCGTCGCGCGCGAGGAGGCCGTGGACATAATAGGCCTGTCAGGGTTGATCACGCCGTCGCTGGATGAGATGGTTCACGTCGCTTCGGAGATGGAGAGACAGGGGTTTCAGGTGCCGTTGATGATCGGCGGAGCCACCACTTCCAATGCCCACACTGCGGTCAAAATAGAACCGCAGTACAGTCATGACATCGTGACCTATGTGCCAGATGCATCGCGCAGCGTCTCAGTCGCGACGCAACTGATGGGTGATGGCAAGGAGCCGTTTGTTGCACAGCGACGGGAGCAGTATCAGCAGGTCAGGGAACGCATTGCCAACCGCGAACCGCGGGCCAAAACATTATCGTACGCCAAGGCCGTTGCCAATGCGCCGCAGCTGGACTGGGACAATTACCAGCCCCCCGCTCCCAGTTTTATTGGCACGCGTAGCTTTGACGATTTCCCGCTGGATCAGCTGGTCGACACCATAGACTGGACGCCCTTCTTCATCACCTGGGAACTGGCGGGCAAGTTTCCCGCAATACTGGAAGATGAAAAGGTTGGCGAACAGGCCTCTGAACTTTACCGTGATGCGCGCGCTATGCTCGAACGCATCGTCAACGAAAAGCTGCTCACCGCGCGAGCGGTGGTCGGTTTTTGGCCGGCTGCACGCAGCGGCGCGGACGACATCGTCGTCTTCAGCGATGAATCACGCTCTACCGTCCTGGCGACACTGCACCACGTCCGCCAGCAAACTGAAAAAGCGGGCGACAAAAAGAACATGAGCCTGGCCGATTTTATCGCGCCGGACGGCGATTACATTGGCGGGTTCTGCGTCACCACCGGTCACGGCGTGGATCAACTCGCTGCGGAGTTCGAGCAACAACACGACGATTACAGCAGCATAATGCTCAAAGCACTGGCAGACCGGCTAGCCGAGTCATTCGCTGAACACATGCACCGACTGGTGCGCAAGGAGCTGTGGGGCTATGCTGCCGACGAGTCCCTGGATAACGATAGCCTGATCCGCGAGCGCTACCGCGGCATTCGCCCCGCCCCGGGCTACCCCGCCTGTCCGGATCATACGGAAAAAGCCACCTTGTTCAGGCTTCTGGATGCAACGACTACAACAGGGGTGGAGCTCTCCGAGAACTACGCCATGAGCCCGGCATCATCGGTCAGCGGCTTTTATTATGCCCATCCGGATGCAAAATATTTTGCTGTGGGTAAAATTGGCCGCGACCAACTTGCTGACCTGGCGGAGCGCAAAGGGGATTCTGTAGAATCCATGGAACGCTGGCTGCGCCCGAACCTGAACGAGTGAATGGAGAACAGACTGCCATGAGTGACGTGGAGAACACCCAAAAGAAGAAATCACTGAATCCGCTTCAGGTGATCTCCAGCGTATTTGCGGCCGGACTGGGTGTGCAGAGCAGTAAAAACAGGGAGCGGGATTTCAAGGAGGGACGCGCGGGCGTATTTATTGCCGCCGGTCTGATTTTCACGCTGCTATTCATTGGCGTGATGGTGTTGATTGTGCAGCTGGTATTAAAAGGGGCGGGCTGATTTCGCCAGCCGCCCCGCAGGGAGCTTGCCCTCAGGACGGCATACCCGAAAGCCATATATACAGCGTCAGTACAACCAACGATATGACCGCAGTCGCGGCGATCGCATCGGCGGAGCCGTCCTCGGCATCTTTTTGATGGGTGTCTTCATTCATGTTTTGTACTCCGGTTAAGGGATCCTGGTAAGCGTGCTAGTATAGCATTTCATCGCTATTTCCCAAGCACCCGGCGCGTGACCATCTTGTTCTAAACTTATGAAAAATATGACTAATTGCTGCGGGCGTTTTCTGCTACTGTAGCGCCTTTCAATGTCGGCGGCCCGACACTAACCGGTAACAGGATCCTTTGATGTACGTCTATGATGAGTACGACCAGAAAATCGTCGATGAGCGCGTGGCCCAGTTCCGCGATCAGACCAGACGCTATCTGGACGGACAAATAACCGAGCAGGAATTCCTGCCCCTGCGCCTGCAAAATGGACTTTATGTGCAGCGGCTGGCACCCATGCTGCGTGTGGCGGTTCCCTACGGGCTGCTCAACAGCCGGCAGTTGCGCAAAGTAGCGCAGCTCTCGCGTGACTACGACAAGGGCTATGTGCACATCAGCACACGCCAGAATATCCAGTTTAACTGGCCGCAGCTTGCTGAGGTGCCGGACCTGCTGGCTGAACTTGCCAGCGTAGAAATGCATGCGATACAGACTTCCGGCAACTGCATACGTAACACCACTACGGACCAGTTCGCCGGTGTTGCCGTTGACGAGTTGGAAGACCCCCGCCCGTGGTGTGAGATCATTCGGCAGTGGTCAACGCTGCACCCGGAGTTCGCTTTCCTGCCCAGAAAATTCAAGATTGCCGTATGCGGCAGTGAGGAAGACCGCGCGGCAATCTACGCGCACGATATAGGTCTGGAGCTGGTGCGCAATGAAGCCGGTAGCACAGGTTTTAAAGTGATGGTTGGGGGCGGCCTGGGACGCACGCCGGTGATCGGCGCAGAGATCTGCCCCTTCCTGGAGACGCAGCACCTGCTGACCTACCTGGAGGCGATTCTGCGCGTTTACAATCAGCACGGGCGCCGGGACAACAAGTACAAAGCTCGCATCAAAATTCTGGTCAAGGCAATGGGCGTAGAGGCATTTCGCGCAGCGGTGGAGCGCGAGTGGGCACCAATAAAAGATGGGGCCAGCACCCTGACTGACGCTGAAATTGAACGCGCCAGGTCGTTTTTTACATCGCCTGACTACCGCGAGCTGGACGCCAGGGCTGCAGCGGCTGCGCTGGCCGAGAAAACGTCGGCCGATCCGATTTTTGCCAACTGGGTCACCCGCAATACGGTTGAACACAGGGTGGCAGGCTACAGGATCGTCAACATATCCCTGAAAGCGACCGGCTTCGCACCGGGCGATATCAGCGACGCGCAGCTGGAACTGCTGGCTGACCTGGCGGACCGCTACTCATTTGGAGAAGTGCGCAGCACTCACCAACAGAACCTGGTGCTTGCAGACGTGGAGCAGGAAACGCTGTACGAGCTTTGGCAAGTGCTGCAGAAAGCCGGCCTGGCCACAGCCAACATCGGTTATCTCACCGACATGATCTGCTGCCCTGGTGGCGATTTTTGCTCGCTGGCCAACGCCAAATCCATTCCTGTGGCCGAGGCCATTCAGGCCCGCTTCAACGATATGGACTATGTCTATGACCTGGGGCCGTTGGAACTCAATATCAGCGGCTGTATGAACGCTTGTGGCCATCATCATATTGGACATATCGGCGTACTCGGTGTGGATAAGAAGGGCCAGGAGTTCTATCAGGTCAGCCTCGGCGGCAGCCAGGGCAAAGACGCGAGCATTGGCAAAATCCTCGGGCCGTCTTTTAAACAGGATGACATGCCCGACGTGCTGGAGAAGCTGCTGTCCACTTTTGTCGACTTACGCCAGGAAGATGAGGCGTTTATTGACACCTATCGCCGCGTTGGCATAGACCCATTCAAGGAGCGCGTGTATGCCTAGGCTGATCAAGAACGGTGCCATAGTTGAAGACCATGGACCCGAGGTGCTGGACCTGGAACAGTGGCTCGAGAGAGAGGACCGCGGCAATCGGGCCGTGGTGCTGGAACCCGGCGAGAGCCTGGCTCCCTTGCTGGAGCATATCGATGAAATACCTCTGGTGTTGGTGAACTTCCCTACCTTTATGGACGGTCGTGGCTTCTCCTACGCCCGAGAGCTGCGCGAGCGCGGTTACAAGGGCGAACTCCGTGCCGTAGGACACTTCATCCGGGACCAGCTTACTTACTTGTCTCGTTGTGGCTTCGACGCTTTTCAGTTTGAAGACGAAACCGAACTGGAGGCCGCGCTGCCCAGCCTCGCAGACTTCAGTGAATACTACCAGGCGTCGATTAATCAGCCCCAACCCCTGTTCCGCCGCCGCGACGCCTGATCTGTCGCGCACTGGGCACGGCGCCGCGGATTAACCGTAGCGCCGCTATCAAGGCCGGCCTTATCTCGAGGCAGAGGTTTCTATCCGCCGGCCGCTTCTCTACACTGCGGTTATGGACGTTTCTATTACCTTTTCATTTTTCCTTATCTTCACCGGGGCCGCGATATTCGCATCGCTGGCACTGGCGACCAGGCAGCCGCTGATTATCGCTTATATTGCCCTGGGCGCCTGTATAGGCCCTCACGGCGCGTCACTGGTTACAGACACCCAGTTGCTGGCGGAGATTGGTCACATCGGCATTATATTTCTTCTCTTCCTGCTGGGTCTCGACATGCAGCCACAGGCGCTGTGGACAACGCTGCGAAAATCAACGGTTGTCGCTTTGGCCAGCTCCATTGTATTTCTCGCCATGGGCTTTGCCGTCACCCGCCTGTTCGGCTTCAGCATGATAG
Organism: Gammaproteobacteria bacterium; assembly: GCA_030431585.1. Taxonomy (GTDB): domain Bacteria; phylum Pseudomonadota; class Gammaproteobacteria; order Pseudomonadales; family Halieaceae; genus Halioglobus. Next base: position 18,530 of record JAUIIQ010000020.1, read on the forward strand.
ATGCTCTGGTTGTTGGCGCCGCCATGATGTTCTCTTCCACCATCATCGGTATCAAACTTCTGCCCACCACTGTGTTGCATCACAAGCACATTGGCGAGTTGATGATTGGCCTGTTACTGCTGCAGGATTTGCTGGCAATAGTGGTGCTGATGGTACTGTTCAGTGCGGCAGCAGACAGCGGAAATATGGGCCGCGATCTGGCAGTATCGCTGTTGGGGCTTCCGCTGCTGGGCGGCGCTGCGCTGGTAACAGTCCGCTTCGTGCTGTTGCCACTTATCGCGCGCTTCGACCGCTTTCACGAGTACATTTTCCTGCTGGCGCTGGGCTGGTGCCTGGGCATGGCAGAAGCGGCAAAAGCGTTGGGACTGTCCGAGGAGATAGGTGCATTTATCGCCGGGATTACCATCGCAACAAGCCCTATTTCGCAGTATATCGCGGTCAACCTCAAACCACTGCGGGACTTCTTTTTGATCCTGTTTTTCTTCGCAGTAGGGGCGCGCTTCGACCTGGCAATGCTGGAACTCGTGTGGATGCCAGCTCTGGTTCTTGCAGTGCTGGTACTGGTGGTCAAGCCGGTTACCTATCGCTTCCTGCTAAAGGGCGTAAGCGAAAAGCGGATACTGGCCTGGGACCTGGGCTTTCGCCTTGGTCAGGCATCAGAGTTTTCCCTGTTGATCGCTTACGTGGCAGCGGGAGCCGCGCTGATTTCATCAGAGGCATCGCTGTTGATACAGGCCACCACGATCATCACCTTGCTGGCGTCTTCCTATATTGTAGTCATGAACTACCCCAACCCGATCGCGGTATCGGATCGGTTGCGCAGAGACTGACCGATCTGTCCGGCGAGCACCTTTCGTATGATTCCTGAATGCATAAACAAAGGTTCATCGCACATTAGCGGGGAATGAGGCATCCAAACCAAGCGGAGACCACAAATGGGGTTCGACCGCTCGGGGGTATACCACGATTGCAGTGGCCGCTCAGCTTGAAAGTGTCTATCCACCAAGCAACCCCGCTAATCTGCGACGAGCATAAAAAAACCGGCACTTGAGGTGCCGGTTCATTGTCTGTTCAAAGAAGCCCTTGGCTAGAGCTTGCTTTCAAACTCGGGTAAGGCATCAAACAGGTCGGCCACCAGACCGTAGTCCGAGACCTGGAAAATAGGCGCATCTTCGTCCTTGTTGATGGCAACGATCACCTTCGAGTCCTTCATGCCCGCCAGGTGCTGAATGGCACCGGATATTCCCACAGCGATGTACAGGTCAGGGGCTACGATCTTACCCGTCTGGCCAACCTGCATATCATTGGGTACGAAACCAGCATCTACCGCTGCGCGAGAAGCGCCAATTGCCGCGTTGAGTTTGTCGGCAATGCCCTCCAACAATTTAAAGTTCTCACCATTTTGCATGCCACGGCCGCCGGAGATAACCACAGAGGCTGCGGTCAATTCGGGACGATCCGATACGGCAACTTCTTCGCCGACAAAAGAAGATATTCCCGCATCATGCGCGGAATCAACGGCTTCAATACTGGCCGAACCACCCTCTGCGGCAGCCGCATCGAAGGCAGTGCCACGAACCGTGATCACTTTCTTGGCGTCGGTGCTTTTAACGGTCGCTATAACGTTGCCTGCGTAGATAGGACGCTTGAATGTGTCCGGCGATTCAACAGAGGTTATCTCGGAAATTTGAGCGACATCCAGCAGCGCAGCCACGCGCGGCATGGTGTTTTTTGCATTAGCGGTCGCTGCGGCGACAATGTAATCATAGCCGGCACCCACTTCAGCGATGAGCAAGCTGACGTTTTCCGCGAGCTGGTGCTCATAGGGCGCATTGTCCGCGACCAGCACCTTATTGACACCGGCGACGGCGGCTGCGGCCTGAGCCGCAGCGTCACAACCCGCGCCAGCAACGAGGATATCGATGTCCGCTCCAAGCGCCTGGGCAGCCGTTACAGCATTGAGAGTGGCACCCTTGAGGGTGGCGTTATCGTGTTCTGCTATTACCAGAGTACTCATCAGATTACCTTCGCCTCATTCTTCAGTTTATCCAGCAGCTGATCCACATCCTCAACCTTGATACCAGCCTGGCGTTCTGCGGGCGGTTCCACGCTTACCTGCGTCAGGTGGGTAGTCACCTCCACGCCAAGGTCGGCCGGCGTGAAGACATCCAGCGGCTTCTTTTTCGCCTTCATGATGTTGGGCAGCGACGCATAGCGCGGCTCGTTGAGACGCAGGTCCGTGGTCACAATTGCCGGCAGCTTGAGTGCAACCGTCTGCAGACCACCGTCCACTTCTCGCGTGACGTTCACTGTATCGCCATCAATAACCACTTCGGAGGCAAACGTGCCTTGCGGCATACCAGCCAACGCTCCCAGCATCTGGCCAGTCTGGTTGTTGTCGCCATCAATTGACTGCTTGCCGAGAATAACCAGCTGAGGCTGTTCTTTCTCGACCACACCTTTGAGCAACTTGGCCACGACCAGCGGCTCTACTGCACCGTCTGTCTCGACCTGTATACCGCGATCTGCGCCCAGCGCCAACGCGGTACGGATTTGCTCCTGGCAGGCTTTGTCGCCGACAGATACGGCAATCACCTCAGTGGCTGTGCCCGCTTCCTTGAGGCGCACAGCCTCCTCGACAGCGATCTCACAGAAGGGATTGATGGCCATTTTGACGTTATTAAGGTCAACATCACTACCATCGGCTTTGGCACGTACTTTGACGTTGTAGTCAACGACGCGCTTAACGGCGACAAGAACCTTCATGGATTCTCCATTTGATCAGTAACAGGTGAATGTACGGTGCCGGCTCGAGAACAGATTTACCGACACGTGTGAACTCGGCGAGGTATGTTGCCTATTCTGCTGCTCAGGGTCAATAGCAATCGCGTACAGGAAAACTGACCGTATGAGCCAGATCAAGTATTGCCGTCATTCATACCGGTGATAGAGTTTTATTTAGTAAAATTATATACTTGCCGCCTTTCCGGGTATGCGAGCCCGCTGGTATAAAGGCTTGCCATACGTCAACACAAGCGCTGTCCGGGATTCTCCGGCCCAGCGCCCTGTATAGAAGAGGATGCCACTGTGGAACGCGAAGCTATGGAATTTGATGTTGTGATTGTCGGTGCGGGCCCCGCGGGCCTCTCAGCCGCCTGTCGCATCATGCAACTTGCCAGGGAGAAAGAGCAGGAACTTACCGTTTGCGTGGTGGAAAAAGGTTCCGAGGTAGGCGCTCATATCCTCTCCGGAGCGGTGCTGGAACCGCGTGCCCTGAACGAACTGTTCCCCGACTGGCAGGAAATGGGAGCGCCACTGGCTACCAAAGTCACCGGCGACAAGTTTTATTTCTACACCAGCGCGACCGGTGCGGTCACCCTCCCCGGCTTCCTCATACCCAAACCCACCCATAATGATGGCAACTACATTGTCTCCATGGGCAACGTGTGCCGTTGGCTGGCCGAGCAGGCAGAAGGACTGGGCGTTGAGGTCTACCCGGGTTTTGCGGCCTCCGAGGTACTGTTCAACGACGATGGCAGCGTCAAGGGTATCGCTACCGGTGATATGGGGATCAGTGCCCAAGGTGAACACAAAGACAGTTACATGCCGGGCATGGAACTGCACGCCAAATACACCCTCTTCGCAGAAGGCTGCCGCGGTCATCTCGGCAAACAACTGATCGAAAAATTCTCTCTCGACGCTGGCAAGACACCGCAGCACTACGGCATTGGTATCAAGGAGATCTGGGAAATCGACCCGTCCAGGCATGAAGAAGGCCTGGTCGAGCATGGGCTGGGCTGGCCTCTCTCGGAAAACGGGGCATCGGGAGGCGGGTTTCTCTACCATGCGGAGAATAACCAGGTCTACCTGGGCCTCATCACTGACCTGAGCTACTCCAATCCGCATCTCAGTCCATTTGAGGAGTTCCAGCGCTGGAAGCACCACCCCACCGTCAGCAAACATCTCGAGGGCGGCACACGTATCTCCTATGGCGCGCGAGCGATCACCAAAGGCGGCTACAATTCCTTGCCGAAGATGCACTTCCCCGGCGGGCTGTTGATTGGCTGCGACGCAGGCACCCTTAATTCTGTAAAGATCAAGGGGAATCACACCGCCATGAAAAGTGGCATGGTAGCGGCCGAGGCTGTTGTCGACGCCCTGTTACAGGGTGATTCACGCGCTGCAGACCTGGCCTCCTACGCGCAGAAATTCGAGGCCTCATGGGCTTTCGAAGAGCTGTACACCACGCGTAATTTCTCCGGCTTCATGCACAAGTTCGGCTTCCTGCTGGGCTCTGCCCTGGTGTGGATAGACCAGACCATTTTTGGCGGCAGGATGCCGTTCACCCTGAAAGACGAAAAGGCGGACCACAGCACGCTGAAACCTGCCGCTGACAGCAAGCAGATTGACTACCCGAAGCCGGACAACAAAATCAGCTTCGATCGTCTAACGTCCGTTTTCCTGTCAAATACCAACCACGAAGAAGATCAACCCTGCCACCTGACGCTGAAGGACCCCAACATCCCGCTCAATGTAAATCTGCCCAAGTGGGATGAGCCAGCCCAGCGCTACTGCCCTGCCGGAGTTTATGAAATCGTTGAGGACGAACAGGGCAAGCGTTTTCAGATCAACGCGCAGAACTGTGTGCACTGCAAGACGTGCGACATCAAGGATCCGTCACAAAACATCAATTGGGTCACACCGGAGGGCTTTGGTGGCCCGAACTATCCGAATATGTGAGCCCACCTGGCGTGCTGGTGAAAGCGGGAGATATCCCGCTTTTTTTTTGGTTCATCGCACATTAGCGGGCTTGCTTGGTGGATAGACACTTTCCAGCTGAGCGGCCACTGCCTTGCTACTGCAGTGACAAGTGCCAGTCACCGCTGGATATGACACCGCTATCGTCGGCCAACTCGACAAGTCGATACCAGGCACTGCGAGAAAACAGCGCAGTAAGGCCGTGCCAGAGTGACACTGCCGCCACGTTGTCCATACGTGGTTCGAGAAACAGGGGATATTCTTCACCAACAAGCACCGACTTGCCCGTATTGAGAGTCAGCCGAAGTGCACTGCCCTCTCTCTCAACGTCGGTAACCAACAATGGATGCAGTTCAACGGTAAGGCGCCACTTTTCTACCGGCGTGACCAGGTAGAAGTCACCATCCTCTTCGCGCCGCAATATACTGGCGAATAGATTGCGCAATGATTCCCGCTTGATCGGGTCACCCTGGTGGTACCAGGTTCCGTCAGCGGTAATGGTAATCGGGATATCACCGGATAGCGGGGGATGCCAGAGGTGTAACGGAGGTGTATCAAAATCGCGGCCACCCTCGCCTTCCAACTGGCTGCTGATCGCATCCAGTTCGTCTGCCATCAGCGGCGCACCTTCACGCGCAATCACCGATAAGGCGGACGTTGATGACACCCTCGAGGCTGCGCATCTTGTCCAGAACGGCGTCGGTTACGTGGCACTCAATATCGATAAGGTTGTAAGCAATGCCCTCGCGACTCTTGTTGAGCATATCGATTACGTTGATGTTCTCGTCTGCGAGAATAGACAATACGCTACCCAGAATCTTGGGTACGTTTTCATTGGTCACAGATAGCCTGCATCCGGTAACGCGCTCCAGCGAGAGATTGGGGAAATTGACAGAATTCGTGATATTGCCATGTTCAAGAAAATCGCGAATTTGATCCGCGGCCATTATGGCGCAGTTGTCTTCCGCTTCGTCTGTACTCGCGCCAATATGGGGCATCAGGATCACGTCGTCCCTGCCGATAAGCGCCGGTGAGGGGAAGTCGGCAATGTATTTGCGCAGCTTGTCACCATTGAGGGCATCTACCAACGACTCCTCATGCACAATCTCCTGGCGTGCGAAATTGAGGAGAACAGTTCCCTTGCGCACCGCCGACAGCAGTTCAGCGTTGACCAGTTCGCGGGTCGAGTCCAGCACCGGCAAGTGCAGGCTGATGTAGTCGCACCGGGCGAACAAGGCTGACAAGGTGTCCGCTTTGCGTACCTGGCTGGACAGACGCCACGCCGCCTCCACCGATAAAGCAGGGTCGTAGCCAACAACCTCCATGCCCATGGTGAGTGCCATCTCGGCGACCATGGAACCGATGGCGCCGAGGCCGACCACACCGAGGGTCTTGCCAACCAGTTCGCTGCCTTTGAAGTTCTTCTTGTGCGCTTCCAGCACCTTGTTCATTTCGGCTTTGTCAGTCATTCCTGCCAGGGTATCGACGTACTTTATGCCCTCGATTACGCCACGAGAACCCAGTAACAGGCCGGCAGCAACGAGCTCTTTCACGGCATTGGCGTTGGCGCCCGGCGAGTTAAACACCGGTATGCCGCGCTTGCTGCACTCGTCCACAGGAATATTGTTGGTGCCCGCTCCGGCGCGGCCAATTGCCAGCACGGAGTCGGGTATATCCTGCGCCTGCAATTTATGGCTGCGCAGCAGAATCGCATCCGGATGAGCAAACTCACTGGCAATTTCGTAACAGTCCCGCGGAAGTCGTTCCAGTCCTTTCAGGGAGATTTGATTAAGAGTGAGAACCTGCTTGGCCATGCTTACCTCAAAAAGTCGTATTACAGTACGTTGATGTCGGCCCCATCGCGCAGGCCCAGTCGGTATTCGTTATCTATCAGTTGGCCGTATTCACCGCTGACTTGCTGCTGCAGCAACTGACGCTCGATTTCCGCAAGCTCGGTCAGGTCACCGGGAGTGACTCTGGCGACTTCGTAAACCATTGCATCACCACTCTCAGCGATCACGTAGTCGATGACGGGGTTGCCCTCTCCGGGAGGTGCGAGGCGAAACGCACCGGCCAGAACTTCCTGTGGCACTATGGGGTTACGACGGTCCGCACCCAGCTCGACCTGCCAGGCGTATCCCGCTTCCGTAGCAAGAGCCTCGACGCTCTTATTGCCACGCAGGCTCGCCACCGCGTCTTTTGCCGCAGCCTCCACAGCGGCGCGTGCCTTGGCATCAGCGACGGCCGTGAGAATCTGGCCCCGTACTGCTTCCAACGGCATGACTTCGGCCGGGAAGTGCTCTCTCACCCTCAAAGCCACCCAGGTATCACTGTCCAACTCGATCACGTCACTGTTATGGCCTGCTGTCAGCACGTCGTCTGAAAATGCGGCCGCCAGCAGAGCGCTGTTCGCAAACAGGCCTTCGGTCTGGTCGCGCACAATGCGCTCACTGCGAGACACCTCCAGCTCCAACTCAGCGGCAGGCTCGCTCAGGTTGTCCGCATTGAACGCCAGGTCCTTGAGTGTCTCAACGGTGCGCAGCAGTTCAACACGGGCTTCGGCCAGTGCTATCTGCTCTTCCAGGCGTGGGCGCAGCTCTTCCAGATCAGGGGCCTTACCTTCGCGTCTCTCCTGCAGCAGAATGAGATGAGTCCCTGCCTCGGTAACAACCGGTGCCGATACTTCGCCCACATCCATTGCGGCAATGGCCTTCTCCATTTCTTCCGGGAAAGTATCACCCCGGCTCAGGCCGAGTTCACCACCGAAGTTGCTGGAGCCGATGTCGTCCGAAAACTCGCCGGCCAATTGGGCAAAATCGGCTCCCTCCCCCAGCCTGGCCTGCACTTGCACTATGCGTTGCGCGAATGCCTCTTCCGATTCATCCGCGCCCTGTTCAAAGAGGATGTGCGACACCCGGTTTTCGGTCGCATATTGTCCGGTAAGCTTTTCTGTCTCGTACGCTTCCAGAACCAGTTGCTCGTCCACCGGTTGGCGGAAGTCCTCCGCGCGTAGCTCGATATAGTCGAGAATGACAGCCTCAGTGGCAAGAAACTGCTGGGGATTGTCCGCATAGTACTGCTCTACTTCCGCATCGCTCACCTGCTGGCCTTCACGGAACCCCTCTACAGGTATGGTGAGGTAACGGAGGTCTCGCTGCTCGTGCGCAATACGGGCTGAAAGCGTCATCTCTGCAGGCGTGGCAAACTCGGTTGCCGCGAGCCCACTGCGAGCCTGGCCCATCAACAGGTCATCCGTTATCGTTCGCTTGAAAGAGCCGGGTGTAAAGCCTGCCTCAGACAGCCTGGCGCGGTACATCTCTGCAGAGAACTGACCATCGAGCTTAAACTGCTCCATGCTGCCGACGATGGCGCCCACCTGTGTATCAGATATGCTCAAGCCCATTTCCTGCGCTGACTGGACCAGGAGCTTGCGTTGGATGAGCGTCTGTATGGCCTGCTGAGTCAGCAATTGGTCATCCAGTAAATCCGCGTTGATATCATCACCCATCATGGCCAGCAACTGGCGCTTGCGGGTATTCACCGCCTGCTGCAATTCCTGCGGAGTGATGTCATCGCCGTTCACCTCGGCGACAGCGTTACCGCCGCCACCCAGTAGAATCGATTCGATACCAAAGAACGCAAATGCGATAACGATCAGGCCAACAATGACCTTGGCAACGGTTCCCTGAGCGTTGGCACGTATGTCTTGGAGCATGGGTCTATCTCTCTGCAACTAAAAAAAAAGCGCACCGGAAAGTGCGCCTTTTCAATCTTTCATGGTCCAGTTGGCGAGACCGTCGTCCGGGTCGCACTAACTGACGGAGGTGCCTCAGGAATTGACGGCATCCTTAAGCGCTTTACCCGCCTTGAAGCTGGGTACTTCAGAGGCCTTGATTTCGATAGTGGCGCCAGTCTGTGGGTTGCGACCAGTGCGCGCACTGCGATGCTTCACCGAGAAAGTACCAAAACCAACCAGGGAAACCTGGTCTCCTTTTTTCAGTGCATCGGTAATGCTGTCCACAACAGCATCAAGAGCGCGGCCGGCAGAGGCCTTGGGCAGGTCCGCTGCAGCGGCAATTGCATCAATCAATTCAGTTTTGTTCACACTTATCCCCTCGGAATTTTGTTCATCTGGAGTGTCTTATCGCCCGGAGTGGGCAAAGAATTCGTTTATATGTCTGGCTAAGCAAGCGTGCCGTAGGCCTTGCCATGACTGGGTTTTTCGCCTGTCTGACAGACGCACGACTTTATACCAGAGCGGGAATCCCGGTCAACCGAATACCCGCCCGTTAATGCGTATTTATGCGATTATTTTCCTCTTCAGCGTCTCCGCTGCCGGCGGCCACGGAACTTGCGAGGTAGTCTTCGTCGCTCAGCGGCTCAGGCATGGACTCCAATGCAATGGCCAGCACCTCATCAATCCACTTTACTGCCTTGATAGTGAGATCCTGCTTGATGTTGTCAGGCACCTCCTTCAGATCACGCTCGTTTTCCTTGGGAATGATCACAGTCTTGATGCCACCACGGCGGGCAGCGAGCAACTTTTCCTTGAGACCGCCGATAGGCAGGACTTCACCGCGCAGGGTGATCTCGCCCGTCATCGCCACGTCAGCACGCACAGCTATACCGGTCAGCACCGAGACCAATGCGGTACACATGGCGATACCGGCGCTGGGACCGTCCTTGGGGGTCGCTCCCTCAGGCACATGCACGTGCACGTCATGCTTTTCGTGGTAGTCAGCGGGAATACCCAGCAGCTGTGAGCGGCTGCGAACGACCGTAGTTGCGGCCTGAATAGATTCCTGCATCACGTCTCCAAGGGAACCGGTTTTTACGTGCCGCCCCTTCCCTGTGACAGCAACCGCTTCTATCGTCAGCAACTCCCCACCCACCGACGTCCAGGCAAGCCCCGTCACCTGGCCTATCTTGTTTTCTTCCTCGGCGATACCAAAATTGAACTTGCGCACGCCCAGCAGATCACTGAGCATGTCAGCAGTAACCTCGGTTCCGCCTTCCACTTCACCCAGTGTGATGGCCTTTACCATTTTCCTGCACACTTTGGCGATTTCTCTTTCCAGCGCACGCACTCCAGCTTCGCGGGTGTAGTAACGGATAATATCGGTAACAGCACTCTCGGCTATAGATAACTCATCTTTCTTCAGGCCATTGAGTTTTACCTGCTTGGGAATCAGGTAACGCTGGGCAATGTTCAGCTTTTCATCTTCGGTGTACCCGGGAATGCGAATAACTTCCATACGATCCAGCAGCGGACCGGGAATATTCATCGTGTTGGACGTGCACACAAACATCACGTCCGACAGGTCATAGTCCACTTCCAGGTAGTGATCGTTGAAGGCGTGGTTCTGCTCCGGGTCCAGCACCTCAAGCATGGCAGACGCCGGATCTCCTCGATGATCCATACCCATCTTGTCTATCTCGTCGAGCAGGAACAGGGGGTTTCTGACACCGGCTTTTGCCATTTTCTGAAGTAGTTTGCCGGGCATGGAGCCGATATAGGTCCGGCGGTGCCCGCGGATCTCAGCCTCATCACGCACACCGCCGAGCGCCATGCGAACGAACTTACGGTTTGTTGACCTGGCAATCGACTCGCCAAGTGACGTTTTACCCACACCGGGAGGGCCCACCAGACACAGTACCGGTCCCTTCACTTTGCGCACGCGTTTCTGCACGGCGAGGTATTCAAGAATACGATCCTTGACTTCCTCAAGCCCGTAAT
>JAUIIQ010000223.1 GCA_030431585.1 Gammaproteobacteria bacterium
CATATTGTGCTGCTGCATGGGTGGGGCAGTAACCGTGAAATCTGGCGGCCACTGGTAACGGTGCTGCGGCCCTGGGCCAACATTACCTTGCTCGATATACCCGGGCTTGCACCCGGTGAAGGTGACGCGGCGCCTGTTCTTGAAGAGGTGCTGGATGACATTCTGCTCTGTGCGCCCCAGAGAGCGGTGTATCTTGGTTGGTCGCTGGGTGGGCAGTTGGCCATGCTATTGGCGCAGCGTGCGCCGCAACGTGTTGTAGCGGCTGTCACCCTGTGCAGCAACCCACACTTCACAGCAAAGAGCGAGTGGCCTGGGCTGTCAGCAGAGGAGTTGGGCCGTTTTCTCGACCTGGCCGCAAAAAATCCAGCGAAAGCTCTGCGTCGTTTCGACAGCCTTCAGGTGACCGGAGCAGGGCAGCCTCGGCAATTGCGTCGTGCCTTGCAATCTCAGCGCAAGGGCGAGCCAGGTGCCGGCATACTGCAAGGCTTGCGATGGTTGGCTGATCTGGACCTGCGCGACCATTACCCTGCAGCGAGGCAGCCGCAGTTACATCTGCTGGGAGAGCGAGACGAACTGGTGTCAGCTGATGTGGTTCCGGCAGTGCAGGGGCTGCTGGAAAATGTGGCCAGCGCAAGCGTCGTGCCGTTGGAGAACTGCTCGCATCTTGCTCCTCTGGAGGCAGCGGACGACATTGCGGCGAGTGTGCTCGCGTTTCTGCACCAGCATCAACTGCTTGGTACGGCACCGTGCCCTGACCAGTCTCTGGCAAAACAGGACATAGCCCATTCATTCAGTAAAGCAGCCCCCGGTTATGATTCGGTCGCCAAGTTGCAAAGAGATGTGGGCTCTGCGTTGCTTGCCAGACTGGATTCCCGGGCGTTGCAGCCGGAGCGCATACTCGATCTGGGTAGCGGTACCGGTTATTTCTTTCCCCTTTTGCACGAGCGTTTTCCAACGGCCAGCTATCTGGGTCTGGATCTGGCCGAGGGAATGGTGGCGTTTTCTCGCGAGCAGCATCCACAGGCCGGGCACTGGATGGTAGGCGATGCCGAGTCTCTGCCATTGGCAGCGGGCTCAATCGATCTGGTCTTCAGTAGTCTTGCCCTGCAATGGAGCCATCGTCCTGAGTTGCTCTGTGCGGAGCTGGCCAGGGTGCTGCGTCCCGGAGGCGTCTGCGTATTTACCTCTCTGGGCCCCGGCACGCTGCGAGAGTTGCGTGCCGCTTGGGCAGCGGTAGACCAGCACCAGCACGTGAACCATTTTTTACCGGTGACGGCCCTGGAAGAGGCGGTCGCCGGCTGCCCTGGCATGTCACTGTCTGTCGAGGTGCTGCCGTACCGCATGCACTATCGACGCGCAGGAGAGTTGTTACACGAATTGAAAACGCTGGGAGCCCATAATGTGAACCGGCAGCGCCCGTCCGGGCTGACCGGCCGCCAGGCTTTGCAAGGCATGATGGCCGCATACGAGGGATACCGGGAAAACGACCTCTTGCCAGCAAGCTATGACGTTATTTTCGGTGTGGTGGAGAGAGCATGACTAGAACGTATTTTGTGACCGGTACCGACACGGAGGTGGGTAAAACCGCGGTGAGCTGTGCACTGTTGCGGGCCGCCGCCGCACAGGGTTTGACGACGGCTGCAGTGAAGCCGGTGGCCGCAGGTTGTGATCAGCATGGCCACAATGAAGATGCGCTGCAACTGATGGCAGCGATGACCTCTGAGCTGGACTATGCGCAGGTGAATCCCGTCGCCCTGGAGCCCGCTATTGCGCCCCATATTGCTGCCGCCCAGGTAAAGAAAAACCTGCAGGCGTCGCGGCTTGCGGGCTTGTGCCGTGGCGTGATGTCGGGAGCGGCTGACTTTGTGCTCATTGAGGGCGCGGGCGGTTGGCGCGTACCTATTTCGCCGCGCGAGACACTGGCAGACGTTGCCGTGCAATTACAGGTGGGTGTCCTGCTTGTAGTGGGTATGCGGCTGGGGTGTATCAACCATGCCCTGCTGACAGCGGAGGCGATTGCACGTGACGGTTTGAAACTTGCCGGGTGGGTGGCTAATCAGCCCGGACCACGTATGACCTGTCATCAGGAAAACCTGGAGACACTGCAGCGGATGATACCTGCCCCCTGCCTGGGAGAGTTGCCTCACTTTTCCCCGTGGAACGCTGAAGATGCAGGTCGGCTTATTGATATAAATGGGATCACAGGTAAGTGATCGCCTACTTCGGTTCTTTTTGTCATGAGTTTCCTGGGTGCTGCTTATAACCAGACACCCTCAGCTAATCTGTTTGTTGGCTAAAAAGGTATTTGACTTCACCCGTCAAAAGGCCCTAATGTTATCAGTGCACACATGGTCTCCGTGGGCAATATCTTGCCAGTGTAGTGAGGCCGACTATCGAAAGAGGTAACCGTCATGCCCGAGTACAAGGCGCCGCTGCGCGACATCAGTTTTGTTATGAATGAAGTACTGGAAGCTGAGAAGCTGTTCCAGACCCTGCCCGGTTATGAGGAGGCTAGCGCCGACCTGCTTGACGCCATTATCGAAGAAGGCGCCAAGTTCAGTGAAGGCGCACTTTCACCGCTGTATCAGTCAGGGGATGAAGAGGGTTGTACCTGGAGTGCGGAGGGGGTTACCACACCCAGTGGTTTCAAGGAGGCCTACCAGCAATATGTTGAAAATGGCTGGCCTGCACTGAGTGCTGAAGTTGAGTATGGCGGCCAGGGGCTGCCTAACGCTCTGGGTATTGTGATCAATGAAATGGCCGGCTCCGCCAACTGGGCCTGGCTGATGTATCCAGGGCTTTCCCACGGCGCCGTGAAAACGATAGAGGAACATGGCAGCGCCGAGCAAAAAGAACAGTATCTTACCCGCCTGGTGTCTGGTGAATGGACCGGAACCATGTGTCTGACAGAATCCCACTGCGGTTCCGACCTCGGTTTGCTGCGCACCAAAGCGGAGCCACAGGCAGACGGGTCTTATGCGATTACCGGGCAGAAGATTTTCATCTCCGCCGGCGAGCATGACATGACCGACAACATCGTGCACATTGTCCTCGCGCGCCTGCCCGATGCGCCGGAAGGGACCAAAGGTATCTCGCTGTTTATAGTACCCAAGGTGAATGTTAACGAAGACGGCAGCCTGGGGGAGCGTAACGGGGTTCACTGTGCCTCAATCGAACACAAGATGGGCATCCACGGTAACGCGACTGCGGTACTCAATTTCGATGGCGCCAAAGGTTATCTGATCGGCCCTGAGAACCGTGGCTTGAACTGTATGTTCACGTTCATGAATACGGCCAGGGTAGGTACGGCAGCCCAGGGTCTGGCCCACATGGAACAGTCTTTCCAGGGCGCCCTGGCCTATGCCAAAGACCGGCTCGCCATGCGCAGCCTGACCGGACCGAAGAACCCGGATGGCCCAGCCGACCCGATTATCGTTCACCCGGATGTACGCAAGATGCTACTGACCCAGAAGGCCTTTGCCGAGGGTAGCAGGGCGTTTCTTTATTTCCTGGCCATGCAGGGTGATGTGGTCGACAAGGGGACCGAGGAAGAGGCGAAAGCGGCGGACGATCTGATGTCACTGCTCACGCCTATCGCCAAGGCCTTCATGACCGAAGTCGGCTTTGAGTGCGCGAACCACGGTGTGCAGATATTCGGTGGTCATGGCTTCATCAAGGAATGGGGCATGGAACAGATCGTCCGCGACTGCCGCATCTCGATGCTCTATGAAGGCACCACCGGCATTCAGGCGATGGACTTGATAGGCCGTAAAGTGCTGGGTTCAGGCGGCAAACTGCTGCTGCAATTCGCTACCATGATTGATGAGCTGTGTGACAGTAGCGATAACGAACAGGACAAGGTACTGCTGGACGTACTGAAGGCCAAGAAAGACGAGTGGCTGGGTGTGTCGATGGAGATTGGCGAGGCAGCCATGAAAAATCCCGACGAAGCGGGTGCCGCCGCAGTGGACTACCTGATGTACTCCGGTTACATCACGCTGGGGTACTTCTGGGCCAAGATGGCGATTGTTGCCCGTCAGAAAATGGCTGAAGCCGAGGGTGATACCTCCTTCTACCAGGCCAAGCTGATGACGGCCCAATTCTACTTCGAGCGTCTGTTGCCGCGCACCGAGTCGTTGAAAACCACTATGGTGGCCGGGGCTGAGAGCCTGATGCAGATGCCTGAGGAGTTGTTCGCCATCTGATCTGCAGCATGCTGACAGGCTGATCCCTAAAGGGGGTGACAAGCCTGCCATTGGAGGGGAGAATGCTCAGGCGTTCTCCCCTTTTTGGTGAAGCGAAGATGTAATTGATTTGCCAAGGCGCATTTTTTTTAGGCGTTGAGGTACGGCATTGAGGTGATGGAGATTCATGTCAGAACAGGAAGAGCAGCGGGACCGTAGTCATGAGAACAGTCTCTACCCGGAGGACCAGAAAAAGGTTGATGAGTTTCTGTCTCGTGGCGTCAATGCGGTGGAGCGCAAACCTTTCAGGCCTGGGCGGCTGCTGCTACTGCTGATGGCTGTAGTGATCGGCTTCAGCCTGTTCAGCCAGTTTATTGCCCGCTGGGCCGGGATATACTGAGCGCTGGCCTGCATTGGTAAGCCCCGCGACTTTTGTTATAGTGTCGCGCCCTGATTTAACGGTGTGTAGCGCAGCCTGGTAGCGCACTTCCTTCGGGAGGAAGGGGTCGGAGGTTCGAATCCTCTCACACCGACCAATAAAATCAATGAGTTACAACCCTAACCAAAATGGAAAATTCCCTCCTAGGTGGAATTTCAGGTGGAATTAGGCTCACTGATGTTGAAGGGGAGTGTTAGCTCCCCTTTTTCCTCCCCATGCATTCTTAGTACGTCGTGCGGAAGTAATGTCCTTCGTGTTCGCCATAGTCGTACATCAATTCACGGGCAGCCTGCTGCCAGTCAATGAAGGTGTGGGGCCACTGGGCGTCCTCCTGCAACACCCCCACGTCATCAGCCACTGCATATGCAAAGTCCTCATCGTTTTCATAGTCGCCCTGGTATAGCTCCTCGACCATGTCTGCTGGGATA
>JAUIIQ010000224.1 GCA_030431585.1 Gammaproteobacteria bacterium
TCGAGGCAAGCGGTGGTGACGACTGCACGGTAATCAACTTTGACCCGACATTATTGTCAGCAGGCTTCAGCCCGAGCGCCGACCCGTTCCTGCAAATGCGCTCAACGGTCTATGCCATTTCCTTTGCCAAGAGACTCTCTGGTCAATGAGCATCCGCCCTGCGCAACAGGCGTCTCTTCCACAGGAGATAAATGGCGGGTATCACCCATAACGTAAGCAGTACCGAGCTGATCATTCCGCCCACCATGGGCGCCGCAAGCCGGCTCATCACCTCCGAGCCGGTGCCGCTGCCGAACAGAATTGGCAGCAGGCCGGCAATTGTCGCGGCTGCGGTCATGAGCACGGGACGAACGCGCAAGCTGGCACCGTCAAGCACTGCTGTCTGTAACGCCTCTGCGCTAACAGCCCCGTTGGAATCCTTTGTCAGCCTTGTCCACGCCTGGTCAAGATAGACAAGCATTATCACCCCCGTTTCAACCGCAACACCGGCCAGCGCTATCATGCCGACACCGACGGCGATGGAGAAATTGAAGTCGAGAACGTACATCAGCCAGGCACTGCCCACCAGCGCCAGCGGTAGTGACCCCATCAGGATCAACACCTGCCCGAAGCTGCGAAAACTCAGGTAGAGAAGTACCACGATAATAGCAAGCGTTAGCGGCACGACGTATCCGAGGCGTTGTTTGGCGCGTTCCATGTACTCGTACTGCCCGGACCAGGTCACAGAATATCCCGCCGGCAGGTCCAACTGCTGCAAGACAATGTCTTGCGCCCTGCTCACGTAACGGCCCACGTCGGACGTGTCCAGGTCCACGAATGTCCAGCCATTGAGTCTTGCGTTCTCACTCTTGATCCCGGGCGGCCCGTCCTCTATTTGTATGCGGGTGACGTCACCCAGTGCGATACGTTGCCCGGAAGGGGTGACAATGGGCAACTGCGCCAGATCCTCCGGCGACTCGCGATAGGACTGCGGGTAACGCAGGTTGACTGGATAGCGTTCCAGCCCCTCCACCGTCGTGGTGATATCCATGCCGCCAATCGCAGTGGCAACCACTTGTTGTATATCGGCGATATTGAGCCCATAGCGCGCCGCCCGGCCTCGATCAATGTCGATCTTGATGTAGCGGCCACCTGCAACCCGCTCTGAATAGACCGAGGCCGTTCCCGGCACGTCTGCCAGAATGCTCTCAAGGCGTTGGCCGATATCCTGGATCACTGCCAGATCGGGGCCAGCCACTTTAATGCCCACCGGTGTCTTGATACCGGTGGCCAGCATATCAATGCGTGTTTTGATCGGCATGACCCAGGCATTGGTCAACCCGGGAATCTGCACCACACTGTCGAGCTCACGCCTTATATCGGCAGACGTTATACCGGGCCGCCACTCATGCTCCGGTTTTAACTGGATGAATGTTTCGATCATGGTCAGCGGCGCAGGATCTGTTGCCGTGTCGGCTCGCCCGATTTTTCCGAATACGGTTTTCACTTCCGGTACCGTGCGAATCAACTTGTCTGTCTGCTGCAGCAGTTCCCGCGCTTTTCCAATCGATATTCCCGGATAGGTGGTGGGCATATACATCAGGTCACCTTCATCCAGCGGCGGCATGAATTCGCTCCCTGTCTGCGACAGCGGCCATAGCCCGCTCAGCAATACCAGCAAGGCAGCCAACAGCGTTGCCCGGGGATGCGCCAACGCCGCAGCCAGCAGGGGCCGGTACACACGCACCAGGACACGATTGACCGGATTTTTCTTCTCCTCGAGAATTCTCCCCCTGATGAAGTATCCCATCAACACCGGCACCAGGGTGACGGACAGAGCCGCCGCCGCGGCCATGGCGTAGGTTTTAGTGAAAGCCAGGGGCGAGAACATTCGCCCTTCCTGTGCCTCCAGGGCAAACACGGGAATGAAACTGACCGTGATGATCAACAGGCTGAAGAACAGGGCCGGGCCTACTTCTACGGCGGACTCGGTGACAACGCGCCAGCGGTTCTCATCGGTTAACGGAGTGCGTTCTATATGCTTGTGCATATTTTCGATCAGGACGATAGCGCCATCGATCATCGCACCAATCGCAATCGCGATACCGCCCAGCGACATAATATTGGCATTCAGCCCCTGCAGATGCATCACCACGAATGCCACCAGAATGCCCACCGGCAGACTGACTATCGCCACCAGTGAGGAACGTAAATGAAACAGGAAGAGGATGCAGACCAGCGCCACCATCACCAGTTCTTCTCCCAGCTTCTGCCAGAGGTTGCTGACCGCGCGCTGTATCAATCCCGATCGATCGTAAACAGTGACCAGCTCGATGCCATCGGGCAGGCTCGAGTCAAGCGCTGCCAGCTTGCTTTTGACTGCCTCGATAGTGGCCTGGGCATTCTCGCCGGAACGCATCACAATGATGCCACCCACGACCTCGCCTTCACCGTTCAATTCAGCGATGCCGCGCCGCATCTGCGGTCCGGTGCCGATGTCGGCGATGTCTTGCAGCAGCAACGGCGTGCCATTGCTATTGACGCCCAGCGGAATGCTCTTGAGATCATCGACACCGGCAATATAGCCCGAGGTTCTCACCATGTACTCGGCTTCGGCCATCTCAATCACCGAGGCTCCCACTTCCTGGTTGGCCTCGCGGATAGCACGCTGAACGTGTGCCAGCGGAATACCGAAGGCGCGGAGCCGATCAGGATTCACCTTGACCTGATACTGCCTGACCATGCCTCCTACGGTGGCAACTTCAGAGACGCCCGGTACGGCCTGCAATTCATATTTCAGAAACCAGTCCTGCAGGCTGCGCAACTGAGCAAGATCATGCTTGCCCGTGCGATCGGTCAGCGCATAGATGTAGACCCAACCCACGCCGGTCGCATCCGGACCAAGCTGCGGCCGCGCCGCCGGCGGGAGAGAAGGTGCGACCTGGCTCAGGTATTCCAGCACCCTGCTTCTGGCCCAATACAGGTCCGTTTCCTCATCAAAGATGACGTACACATAGGAGTCGCCAAAGAAGGAGAAACCGCGCACGGTCACAGCACCCGGAACAGACAGCATGGCGGTGGTGAGGGGATAGGTAACCTGGTCCTGCACCACCTGCGGCGCCTGCCCCGGGTAGCTGGTCTTGATAATGACCTGCACATCAGACAAGTCAGGTATCGCATCTACCGGTGTATTCCTGAGCGAGAAAATACCCGCGCCAACCAGGATAGTGGTCGCCAACAGCACAAAAAAACGATTGCCGACAGACCAGCGAATTATCGCTTCAATCATGATCATGCCCCTGTGAGTGATGCACCCCGGGTGTCGTCTCCGGGCCGTCGATACGCAGGAAATCGGATGTTTTACTCGACTCGGAATCCAGCAGGAACTGGGCAGAAGATACCACCTCTTCGCCCTCGGACAGACCTTGCAGTATCTCTACATGGTCACCGGCCACCCGGCCCGTTCTGACCTCGACCGACTTGAAGCGTCCCTCACCCAGTGCGCGAACCACCCTGTCCTGCTTACCCGTTCGTATGAGTGCCTCGCGTGGGACATTGAGTACCTTGTCATCGTCGTGCGAGTGAATTGTGACCTGTGCAAACATGTTGGGCCGCAAATCCCGGTCAGCGTTGGGGAAACGAAGTCGCACACGCAGGGTCCGGGTCGTCGCTTCCAGTGACGGGTAGATGTAGTCCACTTTTCCCTGCCAGGCTTTACCCGGCAAATGATCCAGGCGCATTGTCACCGGCTGGCCAACAAGAACCTCCCCTGCCTGCCTCTCGAGCACTTCCGCCTCGACCCACACATCCTCCAGCGCGCCTATGGACATGAGCGTGGTTGTCGGGCCGACGAAGAAGCCCTCCCTGATATTGAGGTTGTCCACCACGCCACTCTGGGGTGAGCGGAAGGTGACAGTTTGCCGCACTGCGCCATCACGTTTGAGGGCGGCAATGAAATCACTGCTCAGTTGCAGCGACAACAGGCGATCTTCGGCTGCCTTGAGCAAACGCGTATTACTGCGGCGCATTGCCAGCACCAGTTCTTCCTGGGCATTCACCAGTTGCGGTGAGTAAAGGTCATACAGCGCAGCTCCCTGCGACACAGGGTCCCCCGCCGCTGTTACATGCAGCTTCTCTATCCAGCCCTCTACCCTGGGGTGTATATGTATGAGGCGATCCTCATCGTACTGCACATAGCCTACGGTGCGTATGTCCTGACCAAGGCTTGAGCGCCGTACCCGCACTGTGCGCACGCCCAGGTTGTTGACGATCTGCGGGGAGATTTCGACCACACCGGGCTGTTTCTCAGCGGCGTACACCGGCACCAGGTCCATTCCCATAGGGGATTTGCCGGGCTTGTCGCGGCGGTACTCAGGGTCCATGGGGGCCACCCAGTAAAGCGGCTCGTCCTCTTCGTTTACGGTAGATTGATTGGCCGATAAAAGATGATCAGATATCGTCTTCAGCCCCATCCCGATAGCAATGCCAAGCAACAGTAGCAGTGCGTACTGCATGAACTTGCTCATATCACAGGCCCTCCAGGTTATTGCTTGACGCAAGAAAATAGTTCAGCCGGGCGATCGTCTGCTGGCGTTCAACCCTGATACCCACTGCATCAATATTGGCATTGAGCTCGGCGATTTTAGCTCGCACCACTTCGGCAAAGTCACCATCGTCGTTGGTATAGGCTACGAGCGATGCCTCAGCCTGTTCACTCATCTGGCTTAACAAACGCGAAGCGTAGAGTGCATCGCGCTGATCAAGTCGCTGCAGCCGTGCATGCTCGGCAATCAACCCCGCAGTCATCTCGCGTAGCAGCAGTGTTCGTTCTGTGCGCACGGACTCGGCCGTGGCCACTGCGGACCTGACGCTCTGGTCCTGTCGCTTCGACGTGAACAGGGGCAGATCAAACGATACCCCAAACGAGAAGAAGTCTGCCCGCTCTGCGCCTGTCGGATCGTCATCCCGGTAGCCGTAACTGGCACTCAGCTGCCATTGGGGCTGATACGATTGCTCCGCCAATTCGACACC
>JAUIIQ010000225.1 GCA_030431585.1 Gammaproteobacteria bacterium
TCTCCCGGCGACTTGGAACGTCACAGGGAGCATAGGTAGTGGATAGTGATGTCAAAACGGAAGGAGGAGGCCACGAATGGGGTAAGCCTTCCAAGGGCGTGGAAGTTTGTTTTCAACCGCGGAAGGCTTACCCCATTCGTGGTGTCCGCTTTGTTTGAACGCCTTATTCCCCGCGAATGTGCGATGAACCTTTTTTAAGTCCGCCACATACCGCAGTTGCCGGCGTGACCGAGGTTTTGTCAGTGCTTTGGACTGTCCGCGGCCAGCCCGGTGTGCCAGTGTCCCCGGCGCGACACAAATTCCTGCCTGGGCCTGCTAGAATCAAGGGCTGGCTTGTTATGTAAAAAGGAAGAGTGATGGATCTTGGAATCAGTGATCACGTGGCGCCGCTACTGGCGGAAGTAAAGCGCTTTATCGATGAGGAAGTGCTGCCGCTGGAGGAAGAGTACCTGCGCGAGGTGGGTGAAGGTGACCGGTGGCAATTTACAGCCCGCCAGACCGAGATCATGGAGGGGCTTAAGGAGCAGGCGCGGTCACGCGGATTGTGGAATTTCTTCCTGACCGATGGCGAGTCAGGATCTGGCTTGAACACGGTGGAGTATGCGTACCTCGCCGAGGAGATGGGAAAGTCGCATATTGCCGCGGAAGCATTCAACTGCTCAGCGCCGGATACCGGCAATATGGAGGTACTGCACAAATACGGCAGCGCAGCGCAAAAGGAGGCGTGGCTGGAGCCTCTGCTGCAAGGGCAGATTCGCTCAGCCTATGCCATGACCGAGCCCGGGGTTGCGTCTTCCGACGCCACCAACATCTGTACCTCGGCGGTACTGGAAGGTGATGAGTGGGTGATCAACGGTGAAAAGCACTATGTATCGGGCGCTGGGGACCCGCGTTGCAAGATCATGATCGTGATGGTCAAGACTGACCCGGATGCGCCCAAGCACTTGCAGCAATCGCAGATTCTGGTGCCTACAGATGCTGCCGGCTTCAGCAACGTGCGTGCGATGAATGTGTTTTCCATGGACGACGCCCCCCACGGGCACATGCACCAGACGTTTGAGAATGTGCGGGTGCCGAAAGACAATATCATCCTCGGCCCCGGCCGCGGTTTCGAAATCTCCCAGGGTCGGCTTGGCCCGGGTCGCATCCACCATTGTATGCGAGCCATAGGCGCGGCGGAGAAAGCGCTGCAGCTGATGTGCGAGCGCGCCGTTTCGCGCACCGCATTTGGCAAGCAACTGGCGCGGCTGGGCGGCAATGTGGATATCATTGCCAATGCGCGCATGGACATAGAGCAGGCCAGGCTGCTCACCTTGAAGACGGCCTGGATGATGGATAACGTGGACCCCAGGGAAGCCAGGGTATGGATCTCCATGATCAAGACAGCGGTGCCCAATGTCTCTATCCGCATCGTGGATCAGGCAATTCAGATGTTCGGTGCGTTGGGCGTTTCCCAGGACACGCCGCTCGCTCATATGTACATGGCCCAGCGCACCCTCAGGCTGGCTGATGGGCCAGATGAAGTACACCGTATGGTGGTGGGTCGCAATGAGCTCAAGCCGTATATGGCTGGCGCTGTAGAGCCAGTCAATGCCACCTTTCGGGACGGCTGACGGAGCGGCGCCATGCAGGGCTTTGAGTTCAATACGGTAAGCAGAATTGTCAGTGGTGCGGGTAGCGCGTTGCAGTTGTCCCAGGAGTGCGAACGTCTGGGTGTGCGTGCGCCAATGCTGGTTACCGACCCTGGCCTCGTTGCTATCGGTCTGGTGCAGCCGGTCATTGCGGCTCTGCAAAGCGCAGGCATTACCGCCATCGTGTTTGATGCAGTACGCGAGGATCCACCGGAAGCGACGGTGCTGGCGGCGGCTGAACTGGGGCGCGTGAAGGGCGTGGATGGTGTTATAGCCGTTGGTGGCGGCAGTTCGATGGATGTGGCGAAGGTGGTCAGCGTGTTGCTGGGCGGCGAGCAACCCCTGTCTGAGCTTTATGGTGTGGGCCAGGTGCGCGGCGCGCGACTGCCCCTGATGCTGGTGCCGACGACCGCAGGCACTGGCTCAGAGGCCACGCCCGTGGCAGTGGTTACCACCGGTGAAACGACCAAGGCAGGAGTCTCCTCGCCGGTGTTACTACCCGATGTCGCTATTCTGGATGCTGACCTGACCCTGGGTCTGCCACCAGCGATTACCGCGATGACCGGGGTCGATGCCATGGTGCACGCGATAGAGGCGTACACGTCAAGGCACCAGAAAAATCCGCTCTCGGATAATCTCGCCCGTCAGGCGCTGGGGCTGTTGGCAGGCAACATCCGCACAGCTGTCAAGGATGGCCGTAATCGTGGCGCCCGCGAGGCGATGTT
The DNA here is from genome assembly GCA_030431585.1 of Gammaproteobacteria bacterium. Lineage (GTDB taxonomy): Bacteria > Pseudomonadota > Gammaproteobacteria > Pseudomonadales > Halieaceae > Halioglobus. The sequence goes on from JAUIIQ010000225.1 coordinate 2,357, forward strand.
ACTGGGTGCCTGCCTCGCCGGTCAGGCGTTCGCCAACGCGCCGGTGGCCGCTGTTCACGCGCTGGCTTACCCACTGGGTGGGCATTACCACATTCCCCATGGCCTGAGTAATTCTTTGGTGCTGCCTTCAGTGCTGGAGTTTAACGCCAGTGTAGCGGCACCGCTTTATGCGGAGCTGGCAGAGCTGGTGCTGGGGCGTCCCGTCAGTGGCAGTGCCGAAGCGATTACCGATGAACTGATAAGTGGTTTGCGTGAGTTGATTGATACAGTGGCCCTGCCCGCCACGCTGCGTGCCGCCGGTGTTGCCGAGGCAGACCTGGAAATGCTCGCGGAGGACGCCATGCTGCAACAGCGCCTGCTGGTCAATAACCCCCGCGATGTGTCCTACACCGATGCCCTGAGTATCTACAGACAGGCGTACGGAGACAGCCAATGAGCAAGCCCGCGCCACCGCGCAGAGACGAATACAAGGCTTTCTACCCGATCGATACCCGCTGGTCCGACAACGATATCTATGGCCACGTCAACAACGTCACCTACTATGCATATTTTGACAGCGCCGCGAACCGCTACCTCATCGAGGAGGGCGGCCTGGACATCAATGAAGGAAGCATTGTTGGCTACGTGGTCAGCTCAGGCTGCGAGTACTATGCGCCGGTGGCCTACCCCCAGGCGCTGGAAGCCGGCCTGCGGGTGGACCGGCTCGGCAACAGCTCTGTGCAGTATGGCCTGGCCATATTCAAGCGCGGCGAATGCGAGGCGGTGGCGAGCGGTCACTTCGTGCACGTGTTTGTAGAGCGAGCGGCTGACAAGTCGGTGCCTGTGCCGCCCGCGTTGCGCCGGGCTTTGGAGAAAATTCAGGCCTAGCGCCTATCCATTCGCCGGGTTGACGGACAGCGCCTGTGCTTCCGCAGCGCAGTCGCGGCTGGGTGCCATGTTCGCCGGGTCAAGCTGTGCCAGCTCTGCTCGTGCCGCGTCCATGGCGGCAAGGAAGTCAGCGTTGGTGTGCAGTTGCGAAACCGCCGCGGCAGCGACCATGCGTCCCGCCACCACGTCACTGTGCCAGTGCACATTGCATACATTGCGGCTTTCGCCGAATGCGCGGCCACGGGCGAGAATGGCCTCGGCTTTCTCCGGCATCAATTCAGCCAGTATTAACGCCCAGCCCCAACCGATAGAAGTGTGGCCGGAGGGGTAAGAGCCGTCTTGCCGTAATGCTTCTTCATCCTGCGGTGTGCAGGTGGGCTCCCCGTTCACCATAAACGGGCGCTCACGCTGATAGGCATTTTTCGCCGAGTAACTGGCAAGACCCACGTCGGCCAGGGTGCGCCGCAGCAACCTGTACAATTGAGGTGTAGTGTCTTCGCTGATCGGCAAGCCGGTAGCACAGGTAAATGCCTCCTGTGCCCCCGGGAACCCCAGGTAGGCATCTTTAGCTGCCAGTTCCCAGCGTGCGCTCCCTCTGAGTGCAAGACTGCGGCGAGCAATTTCGTCATCCAGCGCCTGTCGTGGAGAACCCGCTTCGGGCGCGGGCGGTACGATTTCCACTGTGCGCAGCGGGTCGTCCATTGGCAGGTAGCCCTGCAGGATGCCAGGATGAATCTCAGGCACGGATTCCAGTGTTGCTTGCGGGTTGGAAGTAGCACAGGCAGTGATGATAAGCGGTGCCAGTGTCGCAGCGAGAAGTTTTGGCAAAAAAGTCATGAGTTGTCTCTCTGTTGAGTGCTCGGGCTGTTAAGGTGCTGGGGATGTCCAACGTGCTGGCATGGCATGGCTAATGGGCCGTAGTGGTATTGTCGTCCGGCTTCACCATGCTATCCAGACGCATGATCTCGGGGTAGCGGACCGGGAATAAGCGGGAAAGGAACGTGGCGATTTTCGCGTCCGTGCCAAGCAGCAGCCTCGGCTTCTTTTTCTCTACCGCGCGAAGAATCTGCGCCGCGGCCGACTCCGGGGTGGTGCGCGCGAACTTCCTGAACTGCCGGTCTCTGTCATCCGGCGATGAGGCGCTGTCACCACCACGTGAGTCGCGGGCGATATTCGTTGCAATGCCGCCGGGGTGCACGCAGCAGACGTGTACATTGCTCCCTTTCATCTCCTGTCGCAGGGATTCAGTGAACCCGCGTACCCCGAATTTGGCCGCATTGTAGGCTGACTGTGTGGGTGCCGCTATGATTCCGAAGAGTGAAGAAATATTGACCAGGTGCCCCTGCTCGGCCTTTTTCAGCAACGGCAGGAATGCCATGCTGCCCTGGATGACGCCCCAGAAATTGATACCCATCAGCCAATCCAGGTTTTCGTAGCTCATTTCGTCCACGCGGTCGCCAAGGGCGACCCCGGCATTATTGATCACGATATCCACGCTGCCTCTGGCCGCTGCAATTCTCTCTGCCCACGCATGCATCGCCTGACGGTCTGCCACGTCCAGGGTCTGATGGTCGCAGGCTATGTCGCTGCGCTCCATCTGCTGCACAGTCTCCTGCAGGGTGTCCGCGTTGATGTCAGAGATGTAGAGCGCGCAGCCCTGGCGGTTGAGCTGCAAGGCCAGGGCCCTGCCGATGCCAGAGCCCGCGCCAGTGATAACGGCGCACCTGCCGCTGGAGTATGTCATGTCGATGCCTTGATGTTCTTATCGAGCCAGCTTGCCCACCCT
>JAUIIQ010000021.1 GCA_030431585.1 Gammaproteobacteria bacterium
CTACACGGGGTCGCGTCAAGTGTTTGAGCTCAACCTGGAGCTGGTGCAGTCGTCTTGCGGGTATGCAGTTCCTTACTATGAACTTAAAGGTGAGCGGCCTACGCTGACGAAATGGGCGGATAGTAAAGGACGAGACAAGATCGAGGACTACTGGGAAGAGAGTAATACTAAAAGTCTCGATAACAAGCCCACCGGAATCACAGACGATTTATAGGTGCGTGTAGCCGTGTTTGTCATGAGTTTTATTTTCTTGCTGGTTAATCAGCGTGCCAGAGGCCTACGCGCGAGGCGCCGGTGCGTTGTGCGCATGCCTTGGATTGAGTGGCCAGCCCGTCCTATCCAGCTTTTTCAAGGGAGTCTTTATGAGTGACTTTGAGCTTGCGAGGCACGATACCGACGCAATTGTCAGCAAAATCAAGACCTATTTCAGCGAAGAGCTCGGCCAGGAAATTGGCAGTTTCGAAGCCGAGTTTCTTGTCGAATTTTTACTCAAGGAGGTAGGGCCGCCCATTTATAATCGCGGCGTCGCAGACGCCTACGCGTTGTTCCTGGAGAAATCTGAGGAGATGGGTTATCTGGTGCAGGAATTGGAGAAGCCCTGCCCCTAGTGTTTTACCATGACCCAATCAGGAGCAGGCCGCCATCCGGAGTATCGGTTCAGTCACGGTTCGGCTTTTACTGCAACAACGCCAGGTGCCCGCATGACTATGCGCGGTAGCTGCAGCTGCGGGAATTTCAAGGTGCGCTGGCAAACGGTGGATTACAGTGTGGTGCCGCGTCAGTGCCAGTGCGACTATTGCCTCGAGAAGGGGTGCGCCTATGTTTCCAAATCGGGCTCGCGCATCGATGTTTCTGTCGCCAGAAGGCACTTTCACAGAACGGTGAGGCAGGGCAGCAAGCGGGCCTTGTTTCACGAGTGTGGCCATTGCGGTGACCTGGTGCTGGTAACCGTAGAAATTGAAGGGGAGGTGTTTGGCGCCCTGAATGCAAGCTGCATGACTAACCGCCAGGGGTTTTCTCCAGTGTTAACCGTGGACTTCAGTCACGAAGCGGAACAGGAAAAAGTGCAGCGGTGGAGCAAGAATTGGTGCTCCCCGGTGCGGATACAGGAGTAGACGCCAATAGGGGCGGCGCTTCCCGCCACATGCATCCGTCAATAGCCCGGTAACGAGAGGAATATTTTTACTCGACATCCGGCACAATGCGATATAAAGTGCTGCACTGCTAGAAAGAAAGTCTAATCTTTACAATCTACCGTTCGCTGTTTTACTCGTAATACTTCGTCCTGCAGTTTTAAGTTTAAGTCTATATTTCAAAGCAATGCCGGCCCATGTGGCCAATTTATACTTATCAGTTAAACAGGATATTATTATGTCTAATACAGTAAAAGGCACCGTAAAGTGGTTCAACGAGTCAAAAGGTTTTGGGTTTATTGAGCAGGAGTCCGGTCCGGACGTTTTTGCTCACTTCAGCGCCATTTCCGGTTCTGGCTTCAAGACTCTGGCAGAAGGCCAGGCAGTAGAATTCACGGTTACCCAGGGCCAGAAAGGCCCGCAGGCTGAGAACATCGTAGCGGTTTAATCGCAACGTCTCAGCCAGGAAGGGGCAGGCCTTAACGGGTCTGCCCTTTTTTTTGTTAATCTGGAACGGTAGTGGGCCTGAACGGGCCTGAGTCAGGGTCTCCCAGGGGATGTCGGAGATGGAAACATTACGTGACAAGCTCGCTCAGGAGCGGACCAGGCTGGCGAACGAAAGAACGTTCCTGGCCTATGTCCGCACGTCACTTTCGCTTATTGCCGGTGCGGCAGTATTGTTTCAGTTTTTCTCGGCCGTACATTCTTACCTCGCGGTAGCCTGGGTGTTGGCAGTTTTGGGAGTGGTGGTGCTGTTTGTGGGCACGCATCGCTTCAGGTCGGTCAGGCGATCGCTGCTGCAAGGTTCCCATCCGGACACCACAGGCTGACGCCACAAAGCAGGCTGTGGTCACTTTAGCCTGCAGTGCGCGGCGGTCAGTCGGTTTACATGGTATTTGCTCGAAAAGAACCGTTAACGTCTACTTCCCTCCCGTCTAGAATGAGCTTATTTGCACAGGGAGGTGCGCCTTATGAGAACAGTATGTGCGTCGGTGTTATGTGGTGCGGTTTTGCTGTTGTGCATGGGGTCGGCCCAGGCGGGGCGAGACCAGGCCGTGCAGCAGTGCCAGAAGCTCAAGGACAGGATCGAGCAATACGACCAGCTACGACGCAAAGGTGGTAGCGGCTCGCAGATGGATGCCTGGAAACGAGCCAGGAGAAACCTGGAGAAGGAGTTTCGTGACCGCAAATGTCGCTACTATCGCCGGGAGCTGAAGTAACAGGAAGGTTTTATTCCAAGGCACTGTACAAGGCGTTACTCTTGCTACAACAGCGTGAGAGTGCGTCAGTGCAGGGACCTGCCTATGAGATTGGTGTACACCAGCGACAACCGCTTCCTGGTGGGCAACGCCCGCAATATCCTTGAGGCGCATGGTTTTGATGTTGTGATGCGTAATGAGCACGCGGTGAGTGCGGTGGGTGAGCTGCCTGCATTTGAAGCATGGCCGCAACTCTGGGTGCTGGAAGATGCTGATTATAACGCTGCCTGTGCGGCGCTGGCCGGGGCTTTGAGCGACAAGGGGGCGCCGCCCTGGCGGTGCAGTGGCTGCGGTGAAGACAACGATGCCGCCTTTGATTTCTGCTGGAATTGCCGTACAGATCGCCCTCCGGGCACGGCATGATTCACAGAACGAAAGAGAGATGAAACAATGAGCGACTTGCCGCACTGTCCGGTGTGTTCGTCACAGTACACCTATGCAGACAGGGATCACTATGTTTGCCCTGAATGTGCCCACGAATGGCCGCAACAGGAAGCTGAAGAAACTGCTGAAGACCTGGTTACAGACGCCAACGGCAATGCGCTGGTGGATGGCGATACAGTAACCGTCATCAAGGATCTGAAGGTCAAAGGGTCCTCGGCCGTGGTGAAGGTGGGCACCAGGGTAAAGAACATTCGCCTGGTGCAGGGTGATCACGACATCGATTGTAAAATCGATGGAATCGGCGCTATGAAACTGAAATCGCAGTTCGTCAAAAAAGCCTGATACACGCTGCAATGCCCTCAGACGGTAGCCGTACACGCAGGGGCTGGGTCAGGGCATGGCCAGTACGTTACAGTCCAGCTTGTCGAGAATCTTCTCCGCCGTGTTGCCATGCAGCATTGCGGCGAGGCCTGAACGGTGAGAATTGCCAACAATAACCAGGCTCGCATCCAGCGCTTTAGCCGTGTTCACAATCACTTTTTCAGGCGGCCCGAGCTTGATGTGGATGCGGCTGCTGTCCAGGCCCGATAGTTCAATCAATTTCTTGCGGTCCGGCTTGACCCGAAAATCCGGGAATGCATTGACCACGTGCACCTCTGCTTTTTCGCTTTCCACCAGCCGGCGACTGAACTCAAGAATGTGCTCGTTGAGTTTTTCATAAGGCTCGGTCCTGACGCTGATATCTATGCCGGCCAGGATTCTGGGTACATCCGGTGGTGCAGTATTCTTCACCAGCAGCACCGGGCACAGGCACTCGCGAATCAGTATCCAGTCGGATGTGGGCTTCAGTATTCGCTGGCTGGAACTGTGCTTGAATGAAGACTTGAAAACCATGTCTGCATGGTTGCGGGCCGCGGCGCGCACCACGGCGCGGTACCAGTCTTTATCCCACTCCACCTCCGATTCCGTGTCTACGCCCGTCGCTGCAATAGGTGCCAGGCACGCATCCAGCTTCTTCCGGTGCTCTCCCAGCCGGCGTTTGACCTCTTCTGCTTCGCGGTCGACGCCCGAGATATCCCCGTGAATACAGCCGAACAGGTGCAGGCTGGCGCCGATCTCGGCGGCAATGACTGCGGCCCGGTCAAGTGCGGGCTGTTCGTCGCGGGTGGGGTCGTGTACGACCAGAAGCTTGTTCAGTTCCATTGTAAGATGCCTTTCCTTGCCTGTTTACGCTTACCAGTTTCCGACAAGAGATTAGAATTCGCACTCTAGAATACCCGCCGTTCTCCTGCATGAGCCGCCTCGTGAAGCGGTTCTACGCAAAGATGCCGTGAATGTACCAGCCTCCGTGAAGCCTGTCGCGAAATACCCAGTAATGCTGGCCCCGTTCTCCCCTGGCAACGTAGTAGTCACGACTGACGGCCTCCTGCCACCAGTTATCCTCTATACGCTCCGGCCCGTATACCAGTTCAAGCTTTCCCTGCCAGTATAGGTGGCTGCGCTTCCTGCTTAGCTTTCTGGGGCCAGGCATCAGCCAGAAGGGGCGTTGTTGGCGTGGTTGCTCCCCGCCATCTTTGGCCGGAGTGTCCTGGCATACATGCAGTGCCAGCTCAGGCAGGTGCTCGTTGCGGCAGCCTACTTTCTCTACAGCCTGTAGCCCAAGGCGGCTGCGCAGCCTGTCCAGCAATGCGAAGAGAGGTTCACGTTGTGTGCGGGCGCTGAACAGGTCGATATTCTCCAACTGGCTGTCGTCCAGGCGGTCACAGCGCAGCGTAACGCCTTCCACACCGGTCTTTAGTTCCAGTTGTTCCAGGCGTATACGGGTGAGCTGATACCAGCTCTGGCTGTCGCTGTGTCCCGATGTGCTGCGCACGCAGATAGTGCGTAGGGAGCGGTCCACCCCCGTCAGTTGCCAGTTAATTTCAGTTGTCTGCAGTTGCGTGTTACGCAGGAACCTGCACAGCGACTGCAACAACAGCTGTACCGCGGGTAGCAGTTCATTATTGGCGCGCACCTCGTAGCCAAACCAGTACTCGTCAGTGAAGGTGGCCGGGGGTTGGTAGTCCCGGCGCAAGTCTGCGTGCTGCCCCAAAACCTGCTGTAGAAACCGTGAAAACCCGGCGCCACAACGCCTTGCCAGTGCTGTTGGCGGCAAAGAAAAGAGGCAACCGAAGGTGTTTAGCCCCGCCCGGCGCAGGGAGTCGACCTCATTGCTATAGTCCGGCAGCAGGCTCAGGGGCAGTGGCGCCAGCCGCTCGCGCAGCGGTTGCTGGTAGCTGGTGAGCAGGTCGGCATGACTGAACGACAGCAACCAGGCTGCCGAAGGCGTTTCTGCCAGGCCGTACTCCGCCTGAAAGCCGCGACTCCTTATGCCGTTGTGCACCTCTGCCAACAGCCTGTGCAGCCCCTTGTATAGCGTGATGCAGCTGCCAATCTCCAGCTGCAGGCAATCTTCCCTGTAGCTGTGCAGGGAAGGGGTAATGCTATAGGCCCAGCAGCACAGTTGCTGCAGGCTGCGGACTTCTGCGTCAGGGTCTCGTTCCAGCAGTTGCGCGGGTTCGTCGGCGAGCAGGGCGCGCACGGTAGCTGCGCCCATGCCCTCGCGGATGCCCAGGGCGGCGGCATAGTCATTGGCGCGAAATACCCTCTGCTTGACCAGCACAGCAACGGCAAGTTTTTCCGAACGGTTCAGGCATTGCAGCGGCAATGGGTGAAAACGCAGGCACAGCCACAGGCTCATGTATCGCCCCGATGTGACTTGCGCGAATAGCCAGGAGGGAAGTAGCCCAGTTTAAGTTCGCTAATACTGTACATATATACAGTATTAGCGAAGTGGGGGCAAATGTCTATTTACGCGCGGCGGGTGTGTCGCGTAATCGCGCAGGCACAAGCGAGAGTGGGCTTTATTCAGCCCACTCCAGCGGCATTTTCCAGCAGGTAGGTGATCACAAACTTGATCAGGAAACCGAAAATCCCCATCGCCAGGCCGATATAGAGAATGAGGGTGCCAAACTTGCCGGCGTTACTGCGTTTGGCCAGATCCCAGACGATAAAGATCATAAACAGGATCAGTGCACCAACACCCAGTGTGACACCGTATTCGGTCAGCCACGCGTCCACATTGCTCTCCGCAGCCGACTACCGGCCTCAACTCAGGTGGAGACGATTATATCAGCTTGTAAATGGCAGGATGCCTTCATGGAGTTGGTGACGAGGCAGGTGCTCTCGGCCTTTTCCAGCAGGCGCATGGCTTTGCTCTCGTCGGTCCCTGCAGGAATTGTGAGCGTGGCTTTTACCGTGAAGTCGGTGAACTGAGTAACTCTGTCGATGCGGTCCAGCACGCCTTCTGCGCTGGTCTCAAGGGATGTCCACTCCAGCTTTGATGCCCTGGCAATGGCTCGAAAAGACAGCACGAAACAGTCTGCCACCGACGCGACCAGCAGATGTTCAGGTGACCACTGGTCTCCCGGGCCGCCAAATTCGGCGGGCGGGGCGGAGACCAGCTGGGGCATGTTATCGCTTTTCAGCGCGATGTTACCCTCAGTTTCGGCTTCGGCGATGACACGGTAGTGATGGGGAAAGTCCTGCATGGTTGTGCTCCACTGGATAGCAATTGTAGAAAACAGGGGAGTCTAGCAGAACTGTTGGACAGGAGGTTGATGCGGGTCAGGGCTTCAGGTTTACCTTTACCAGCCAGCCAGCCAGCCAGCCAGCCAGCCAGCCAGCCAGCCAGCCAGCCAGCCAGTGCCGGGCTTGTTCAGGCAAAAGCAAATGCGGGCTGCGTTTGTGGGCTCTCCTGCCATACGGGCACTTCCCATAACTGCGGCTGGTTTGGTACATCCTCAGCCGGGGGCAGTTCAACATCCAGGTGCTGGTTGCCGCCGCGCTGTTTGAGTATGTGTACTTTGCGGTACTCGCGCATTTGCAGGCGCAGGCTGGCCGGGGCATGGTTGTGGGCGGCATCAAGCGGACGGAACAATACAGACAGGCTATCGCTGCCGGTAGCGGCCAGCTGCAATTTGCGCAGTTCGCCATAGCTGTAGTTGTGTGCGCCCAGCCAGCTGAATACCGCGCTGGATGTTGTACTGCGCAGCGCCTGCTCTGTGGCCCAGAGCAGGTCTTCCCGGCTCTTTGGGTGCACCAGCAGAATTTGTTCTGTGTCTATGCCCCTGGCCTCCAGCAGTGGGGCATAAGGCGTAAATGGCGGGGCGATGAATACCTGCCAGCGCCCCTCTGCACTGAGTGCCTCCATGGCCGGCAGAAACAGCCCCATGGAGCCCAGTCCACAGCCATCGCTGAGCATTTCAATGCTGCTGCCGCGGGCCCAGCCACCATGCTGCAGCTCGGCGTCCAGTGTGCTGTAGCCGCTGGACAGCGTGTTCTGTTGCCTGTGTCCGTCGCTGTTGGAGCAGAGCCCCTGGCTTGAGAAGTGCCCCTGCCAGGTATCGTTACGGTTAATAACCTGCTGTAGTGCTTCGTTCATATCTACCACCTGCTAGCTGTATATACATACACTGTTGATATATACAGTAGTTGTGGGATGGGCGAAATGCAAGGTCCGTCAAAGCGGAATTATGGCAAAAAGAAAGATATGTATGTTAAGGCGACAGGTGGCTCGATGGCGGGTTGGCGCTACCGCAGGGCAGGTGTTGAGGCGCTGGCCAGTGTGACAACCAGCCTGTCGAGATGATCCCAGGCTTTGCCCCCGGCATAGCCCTTGATACTGCCATCCACCCGGGCTGCCTGGTCCAGCAGGTCAACCAGGGACGTTGTGTCGTGACGGGACAGCGCCGCCTGCATCAAGCTCATCCGGTTTTTCCATACTCGCAAGGCGCTAAGGGCCTGCTGGGGACTCTGCCCGCCGTCAACCGCGGTTCTGGCCTGATGTAAGGTACGAATCTCACGCAGCAGTGCCCACAGGGCTACTGCCGGCTCGGTGCCTTCGCCGCGCAGGCCATGGAGCATTTTCAGGCTGATCGCCGCTTTACCCTGAAGGGCGTTGTCAGTCATGCCAAACAGGTTGTAGCGCGCGTTGTTGGACACAGAGGCCGTCACGGTATGCACGGTGATCTCGCCGTCATCAGCCAACAGCTTGAGTTTTTCCACCTCCTGCACCGCCGCCAGCAGATTGCCTTCCACCCGGTCGCAGAGCAGTTGCAGAGCGTCGTTATCAATATGCATGCCCGCGGCTCGCACCCGTTGCTGTAACCAGCGCGGCAGATCTTTGGCGTCAACCGGCCAGATTTGCAGCGTAGCGCCTGCGGCGTCCAGTGCCTTGTACCATTTACTGTTGGTGGATTGCTTATCGATTTTGCCAGCGACAATCAACAGAACATCATCGCCGCTGCCACTGATCTCAAGGTATTCCTGCAGGACCTTGCTGCCTTCTGCGCCGGGTTTGCCGCTGGGCAGGCGTAATTCCACCAGCTTGCGATCGGCAAACAGGGACATGCTGGACGCACTGGCCAGCATGTCGCTCCAGTTGAAGCCAGGTGCGCCGGCGTCAATTACCTCGCGGTCGGTACAGCCGGCATTGCGTGCGGCCTGTCTTACCTGGTCTGAACATTCCTGCACCAGCAGTGGCTCGTCACCGCTGATCAGGTACACGGGTAGTAGTTGCTGTTGTAACTGCCCGGCGAGTTTCTCCGGATAGAGCCGCATCAGGACCTGTTCACACTAAGTGAGGCAGCCCTTCGGGTTGCGTCATAATGAGCGCCACTCTTCGTTGCTCGTCGTTCATTTGGAGTAACCAAGCTTCTCTCCTCGCGGCGGACTGCCGCATCACTCGATTGGCGCTCATTATGGCGCAACAGTGCCAACTCACTTAGTGTGAACAGGTCCTAGCCTTCCTTACTGGCAGCGAAGAAGGCGATGCGACGCAGTATCTGTTGGGCCAGCTCGCCACGCATCTCTGACTTCAAAATACGGATTTCTTCCGCTTTGCCAACCACGTTGCGTGGGTCGTTCTCCATCTGCTTGACGACAGAGCCGGTGGTGTCTGCCATGATTTCCTCGCCGGCAGCATCGCGTACAGAAAAGGTAGAGCGCATGGTTAGTTCGAACTCGGCTGCGCGCGCTTCGGCATTGAGAGACAGGTTGCGCTGGCTGAAGCGTTCAGGCCCCAGCACCAGTTGGAAGCTGGCTGTTGATTTGTCTTCCTGCCAGGCGACACCATTGGCCGCAAAGCGGGTTTTCACTTCCCGGCTGAATTCGCTGTTGGGATTGTTGCTAACCAGGTACATGGAGCGCCATTGCTCGGAAACCGCCACGTCGCCGGTGCCGCGTAAATGAAACCCGCAGGCCGACAGCAATACGGCTACGCTTAGCAGAAAAGAGGTTCGGGCGAGACGCCGCTGCATAATAGTTATCCCGGATAGTCAGTTGGCGACAATATTAACCAATTTGCCTGGCACTACAATCACCTTGCGCACGGTGACCCCCTCCAGAAAACGCTGTACGTTGTCCTGCTCCATGGCAGCGGCCTCCACGGCAGGCTTGTCGGCGTCAGCTGCTACCTGCATCTTTGCACGAACCTTGCCGTTCACCTGCACTACCACTTCAATGCTGTCACGGGTCAGGGCCGCCTCGTCAATCGCGGGCCATGGGGCATTCAGCACGTCACCTTCTCCTCCCAGGGCCGGCCAGAGGCTATGGCAGATGTGCGGCACAATGGGGTTGAGCATCAGCGTGACGGCACGCAGTGCCTCGGCCATTACCGCGCGGCTTTGTGCGCTGTCATCCAGCTTGCCCAACTCGTTGCACAGCTCCATGATGGCGGCGATAGCGGTATTGAAGGTTTGTCGGCGGCCATAATCGTCGCTCACCTTGGCGATGGTTTCATGGGTCTTGCGCCGTGCATTCTTTTGCTGCTCATCAAGACTGCCGGCATCCAGCGCCGGGGCCGGGCCTGCGGCGACATGACCACTGACCAGTTTCCACAGGCGCTTGAGGAAACGGTTCGCGCCTTCCACGCCCGAGTCTGACCATTCCAGGGACTGCTCCGGCGGGGCCGCAAACATGGAGAACAGGCGCACAGTGTCGGCACCATAGCGGTCAATGAGTGCCTGTGGATCTACCGTGTTGCCCTTGGACTTGGACATTTTGGCGCCGTCCTTGAGGACCATGCCCTGGGTCAGCAGGCGGGTGAATGGCTCGTCAGAACTTACCAGCCCTTCGTCGCGCATCAATTTGTGGAAGAAGCGTGCGTACAGCAGGTGCAGTATGGCGTGCTCAATACCGCCTACGTACTGATCGACCGGTGTCCAGTAATCTGCTTCACCATCGAGCATGGCAGTTGTGTTGTTGGCGCAGCCGTAGCGCGCGTAGTACCAGGACGACTCCATGAAGGTATCGAAGGTGTCGGTCTCGCGCACGGCGTCGCCGCCGCAGCCGGGGCAGCGTGTCTGGTAGAACTCAGGCATCTGCTTGATCGGCGAACCGATGCCCTCAAACTCAACATCCGTGGGCAGCACCACCGGAAGGTCTTCTGCCGGTACGGGAAGCGCGCCGCAACTGTCACAGTTGATGATGGGAATAGGTGCTCCCCAGTAGCGCTGGCGCGACACACCCCAGTCTCGCAGGCGGAAATTCACCTTGCGTTTACCTTTCTGCTTGCTCTCGAGGTGATTGGCAATGGCATTGAATGCGCCGTCGAAATCCAGGCCGTCAAACTCGCCGGAGTTGATAGTGACAGTATCGACCTTGTCCGCGTACCAGTCCTGCCAGTTGTGGCTGCTGTAGACGTAGTCCTCACCTGTTTTTTCAACCACCTGCACAATAGGCAAACCGTACTTGGTGGCAAAAGCATGATCGCGTTCGTCGTGAGCCGGCACCGACATGACCGCGCCAGAGCCGTAACTCATGAGCACAAAATTGGCGACCCAGATGGGTACCTGTTCGCCGGTAATCGGGTGGGTAGCCTGCAGGCCGGTGTCCATGCCCAGCTTTTCCATAGTGGCCATGTCCGCCTCGGCTACCTTGATATGGCTCTGCGCCTCGATGAATGCTGCCAGCTCAGGCATATTCCCGGCGGCGGCCTGGGCCAGCGGATGCTGCGGCGCCACCGCCAGGTAGGTGGCACCCATCAGCGTGTCGGGGCGGGTGGTATAAACCGTGAGCGGCTCGCCGTTGTAGTCGAAATCCAGCTCCACGCCCTCAGAGCGACCAATCCAGTTGCGCTGCATGGTGCGCACCTGCTCCGGCCACTGGTCCAGCCCATCCAGGTCTGCCAGTAACTGCTCGGCATAGTCGGTGATCTTGATAAACCACTGATCGATCTCGCGGCGCTCCACAGGGTTGTCACAGCGCCAGCAGCAACCGTCAACAACCTGTTCGTTGGCCAGTACTGTCTGGTCGGTTTCGCACCAGTTAACTTCGGCTTTTTTCTTGTAGGCCAGCCCCTTCTCGAACAGACGGGTAAAGAACCACTGCTCCCAGCGATAGTAGTCTGGGTCGCAGGTGGCAATTTCCCTGTCCCAGTCATAGGCAAAGCCAAGCTCACGCAATTGATCGCGCATGTAATCAATATTCTGGGCGGTCCACTTCGCCGGAGGCACATTGTTCTTGATTGCCGCGTTTTCCGCTGGCAGGCCGAAGGCATCCCAGCCCATGGGCTGCAGTACATTCCTGCCCTGCATGCGCTGGTAACGCGCGATCACATCGGCGATGGTGTAGTTGCGCACGTGGCCCATGTGCAACTTGCCGCTGGGGTAGGGGAACATTGCCAGGCAGTAGAACTTCTCGCGGTTGTCATCCTGTTGCACGGCAAAGCTGTTGTTGTCCAGCCAGTGGGCCTGGGCATCCTGTTCCAGTGTCTTGGGGGTGTAGTGCTGGTCCATTGCGGCTGGGCTCGGTCCTGTCAGGGGTAAAAAAAGAAGCGCGAATTCTACCAGTAAATGCCCAGGGCCGCAGGAGAAAAATGTCTTACAGCGTGCAAGATCCGGCGAGAAACCCAATAGGCTTACAGGTCAGCAGCAACAGGTAAAACTGCGATCTGTCTGCCGTTCGGTGAGTTATGGCGGTTAGTCCTGGTCGCGCCAGAAACCCAGGTACAGCAGGTACATCAACGCGAGGCCCAGGGCGCAGCCGGCGATCACCGGTGTTGAGCCGAAGCTGCTGAATGGCGTGCTGCCAAGCATGGTCTGGACCTGTCCGTGTAGCGTTGTGGCGACAAAACGTTCACTGGCGACCACTATCTTTCCCTGCTCGTCGATGATTGCGGACACGCCGTTGTTGGTTCCGCGTATGAGGTAACGGCCGTTTTCCAGCGCGCGCATCTGCGCCATTTGCAGGTGCTGCAGCGGGCCGATGGAATCGCCAAACCAACTGTCGTTGCTGATGGTTATCAACAGGTCTGCATCGCGTGCACCACGGGCGACCAGGTCCGGGTAGACGATCTCATAACAGATATAGGGTGCTACCCGGAAGGCACCGGCCTGCAGCGGTGCCTGTCCGGAGGGGCCGGCGGTAAAGGCCGACATGGGCAGATCAAAAAACGCGATCAGGCCGCGTAGCAAACTTTCCAGTGGCACGTATTCACCAAACGGGACCAGACGTTGTTTGTGGTAGACCCCGCTACCCTGGCCCAGTGCCAGAATGCTGTTGTGGTATTGCCGCTTGCCCTGAGGCCTGAAAGGAATACCGGTGATGAGTGTGGTCTCCATGAGGCTGGCATGTTCGGCAATCGGGTCGATAAAACCCCTGGCATTCTGGTAGTAATCGGGAACGGCGGCCTCCGGCCAAACCAGTATATCGACGCCCATCAGCGGCGCACTGGCCGTCTCCATTTGCGCCAGGATTGCCCGGTAGTAGCGCCGGTCCCACTTTTGCTGCTGCGGAATATTGGGCTGGTAGACAGCCACGCTCAGGGCTTGTTCGCTGGCGGGGGCTACCCATTTTATGGGTTGGAGTACGCCGCCTCCTACCCACAGCAGGCCAACAATCACCGTGTACAGGGCGATGGTGACCGCTTGTCGGCTGCGCCAGGCGAGAAACAGGCAGGTACCGCTTACTGCACAGATGAGAGACAAGCCGTATACACCCAGCACAGGGGCCCAGCCGGCTATCCACGTGTCGACGTGGGCATAGCCCAGCAGTAACCAGGGGAAGCCGGTCAGTATCCAGCTGCGCAGCCACTCGAACAACACCCAGAGGAGCGGAAAACCCAACAGCATGCCGCCCGGTAATGAGCGAGCAAACCGCACGTAACACCAGGCAAAGATAGCCGGGAAGGCCGCAAGCCCGCCGCAGAACAGTAGTGTCAGCAGTGCCGCCAGGGGAACAGGTGCGTAGCCATGCACGTGGATGCTGACATAAACCCAGGACACGCCACTGCCGAACAGGCCCAGCCCGTAAAGCCAGCCGCGCCAGAGCGCCTGGCGTGGCGGACAGATGCTGAGGAGCCAGGCCAGCAGTGCGCAGCTGACAATACCCGCAGGCCAGATGTCGAAGGGTGCCAGGGATAGCGTCACCAGGGCGCCCGCCAGGGGGGCGATTAAGAGCACTTGCAGCGGCGACAATCCGGACTCGCGCTGGCCTTCAGCCATGGGCGATGCTCAATCTTCCAGAGGGCGCATGCGCAGGCTGTGAATCTTGCGCTGGTCGGCGTTAATGACCTTGAACTCGAACTTGTCTATCACTGCCACTTCGTTACGCGTGGGCATGTGTCCAAGGGCCTGCATGACCAGACCGCCGATGGTGTCAAACTCCTCGTCGGAGAACCCGGTGCCGAAATAGTCATTGAAATCATCGATGGGGGTGAGCGCTTTGATGAAATAGTCCTCTTCGGAAATGCGGCGTATGAAGCGGTCTGCCTCCGCGTCGGTCTCGTCCTCGATTTCGCCGACTATCTCCTCCAGCACATCCTCAATGGTGACCAGCCCGGCAACGCCGCCATACTCGTCGATGACGATAGCCATGTGGTTGCGGTTCTCGCGGAACTCACGCAACAGCACGTTCAGGCGTTTGCTTTCCGGTACGACCACCGTTGGCCGCAGCAAAGACTCGATTTTGAAATCGCTGTGGTCGCTGTTGAGTATCTGCGGCAACAAGTCCTTGGCCAGGAGAATGCCAAGTATGTCGTCAGGATTCTCGCCCACCACGGGGTAGCGGGAGTGGGCCGAGCGGGTAATTTGCGGCAGGATCTCACTCAGCGAGCACTCGGCCTTGATCACCACCATCTGGGCGCGGGGTATCATGATGTCACGTGCCTGCATGTCAGCCACCTGCATGGCGCCTTCCATAATGCTGCGTGCATCCTCGTCAATGACCTCGTTTTCGGCGGCCACCGTCAGCACGTCCAGCAGGTCGTTGCGATTCCTGGGCTCGCTGGAGAAGAGCTGGCCAATTTTATCCAGCCAGGATCGTTCTCCCGCTTCGCTGCCTGTTTGTTCGTCGTTCACGCTTGCGCATGCTCCTTGGTGCTGTTGCCCGAGTAGGGGCAGGGAAAGTTGAGAGAGGCGAGAATGCGGGTTTCCAGGCCTTCCATAATAGTGGCCTCGTCCTCATCAATGTGATCATGTCCCAGCAGATGCAGTGTGCCGTGCACAGCCAAATGCGCCCAGTGAGCCTGCAGCGGTTTGCGCTGTTGCTGAGCTTCCTCGCGCACGATCGGCGCGCAGATTACGATATCGCCCAGCAATGGCAGAGCCAGCTCGGCGGGCAGGTCAGTCGGGAAGCTCAATACGTTGGTAGGGCCAGTCTTGCCGCGCCAGGTCCCATTCAGTGAGGCCATTTCCTCTACATCCACCAGGCGCAGGCTGATCTCGGTGTCGGCTGCGCGGCGGCCTTTCAGTGCTGCCAGAATCCAGCTTCGCAGGTCTTTCTCTTCGGGAACGGGTTCCGCGCTGGCGCACTGGATGTCCAGGTGCAGGTTCACGGTTTGCTCTTGTCCAGTTGCGTGGCCGTGTCTTCGTGAGCATCGTAAGCTGTGACGATACGCTGCACCAGGGGGTGACGCACCACATCCTTGTTGGCGAAGTAAGTAAACCCTATGCCATCGACGCCCTGGAGAATATTGCTGGCGTGGGTCAGTCCCGACTGGATGCCCTTTGGCAGGTCAATCTGGGTTGCATCACCGGTAATGACCGCAGTGGAGCCGAAGCCGATACGGGTGAGAAACATCTTCATCTGCTCGCGTGTGGTGTTCTGTGCTTCATCCAGGATGATGAATGCGTTGTTGAGCGTGCGCCCGCGCATGAACGCGAGTGGGGCCACCTCGATGATGTTGCGCTCGATGTACTTGTTGACCGTCTCAAAACCGAGCATTTCGTATAGCGCATCGTAAAGCGGGCGCAGGTAAGGGTCTATCTTCTGGCTGAGGTCGCCGGGCAGAAAGCCCAGTTTTTCCCCGGCTTCCACCGCCGGGCGCACCAGCAGAATTCTGCGCACGCGCTCTTCCAGCAGGGCCTCTACCGCGCAGGCCACCGCGAGGTATGTTTTGCCTGTACCGGCGGGGCCTATGCCAAAATTGATGTCATTGAACTTGATGGTGCGCACATAGCCCTGCTGGTTCTTCCCGCGAGGCTTGATGGACGTGCGTTTGGTGCGAATCACCTGAATGGCTTCAACGGTCGACTCACCGTTGCCCACCTCAGCCAGTTGCTCAAGCCCGGACTGCTGGAGTTGCAAGTGCAGCGACTCGGGGCTGAGCCCCACACCCTGGCAGATTTCCGCATAGAGATGGGTGAGCAGGTCTTTGCCTGCCGCGACATGCACTGCCGGCCCACTCAACTGGAACTGGTTGCCCCGGTTGTTAATGTGAATCCCCAGCCGCTGTTCAATCTGGCGCAGATGTCCGTCCAGTTGGCCGCATAGCAATGCCAGATGACGGGCGTCATTCGGTTCGAGGGAGAGCGTGTCTTGTGTCGTCGTTTGTGGCGACGAGGGAGCTTCGCTATTCAATTGGATTTTCGGCCCACCCGGGCAAAGGTTATGAGTGACAAGGATATACCGGATTCAGCCGCCGTCAATGGCTGCTCAGCATCCCGCGCAGGGAGTTGGGCAGGGCCTCTACGATGCTTACATCGGCAAATTGACCGATGAGCTGGTGATCGCTGCAGCTGAAATTGACGGCGCGGTTGTTCTCAGTACGGCCTTGCAGCTCCCCCGGATCCTTTCTGGAGACGCCGGTAACCAGTATTCTTTGCACGCTGCCCACCATGCGACGGCTGATAGCCTGCGCTTCCTGGTTGACGCGCGATTGCAGTATCTGTAGCCGCTGCTTTTTCGTTTCCTCAGGCGTAAGGTCGGGGAGGTCCGCCGCAGGTGTGCCCGGACGTGCGCTGTAGATAAAGCTGAAGGAAACGTCGAAACCTATGTCTTCAATCAGCTTCATGGTGTCCGCAAAGTCCTTATCGGACTCACCTGGGAAGCCGATGATGAAATCCGAGGAAATGCTGATGTCCGGCCTGATCTTGCGCAGTCGGCGTATCTTGGACTTGTACTCCAGCGCGGTATGGCCGCGTTTCATGGCGGCGAGTATTTTGTCGGAGCCGCTCTGTACCGGAAGGTGCAGGTGGTCGACCAGCTGCGGGATATCAGCGTAGGCCTCGATCAGGGCGTCGGAGAACTCCACCGGGTGCGAGGTGGTATAGCGTATGCGTTCTATACCGGGTATGCGGGCGACGTAGTGCAGCAACTCGGCGAAATCGACGATCTCGCCCTCGTGACTCTCGCCGCGGTAGGCGTTGACGTTCTGCCCCAGCAGGTTGACCTCTTTCACACCGCCGCTGGCCAGGTGCGCTATTTCCGCAATCACGTCATCCACGGGTCGCGAGACTTCCTCTCCCCGGGTGTAAGGCACAACACAGAAGGTGCAATATTTGGAGCAACCTTCCATAATCGAGACAAACGCCGAGGGTCCTTCCACTTTCGGTTCGGGCAGGCGGTCGAATTTCTCAATTTCCGGAAAGCTGACATCTACCACAAGCGTCCCACCGGGGCCTGTTTGCGCATTGCGCTGCGCCATCATCTCGGGGAGCCGATGCAGGGTCTGGGGGCCGAACACCAGGTCGACATAGGGCGCACGCTTGCCAATTTCCTCGCCCTCCTGGCTGGCTACGCAACCGCCCACGCCGATTATCAGCTCGGGATTTTTCTGTTTGAGGTGCTTCCATCTACCCAGTTGGTGGAAGACTTTCTCCTGGGCTTTTTCCCTTATAGAACAAGTGTTTAGGAGCAGTACGTCGGCCTCCTCAGGGTCGTCCGTGGTAACCAGGTCGTGGCTTTCCTCGAGCAGGTCGCGCATGCGCGCCGAGTCATACTCGTTCATCTGGCAGCCGTGGGTTTTGATGTACAGTTTTTTGCTCACAATTCCTCTGGTCCCGGGTACTGCTACCCTGGCTCTGGTCCACTTTTCGAAGGGCTGCGGATTATACCCAGTCGGCCTGCTGAAACCTAGAGCGGGCGCGGCTTTCGGGGTGGTATTTCGCACAGATGGTGGTAACATTGCCGCCCCCTGAAATCAGGTGGTGGCCCAGCGGAGGCCGCCTGATCCATCCCGTGAGGACATCATGCCAGTACAGCCCGTCTATAAAGTGATCTTCCAGAATGGCAGCCAGGTGTTTGAGGTGTTCGCTCGCGCCATCTACCAGAGCGATATGTGGGGCTTTATCGAGGTAGAGGAGTTTGTCTTCGGGGAGCGCTCGCAGATTGTGGTTGACCCCAGTGAAGAAAAGCTGAAAAGCGAATTCAAGGGGGTAACCCGTTCCTACATTCCCCTTCAGGCGATCATTCGTATCGATGAGGTCGACAAGGAGGGTAGTGCCCGCATCTCCGAAGTACCAGCGGGTGCAGGCAATGTGGCCAGTTTCCCTTTCTCCGGTGCACCCGGCGGCCACCAGGGTGGCGACGACTGACCGGTCCGCGCGTCACGCGGGTTCCTGTATTTGTCGGGTTAACGCCGTGCCGACACCGGCATAATCCTGCCTGAAGAGTAATCAGGCCGGCAATTGTTGCCTGCGATCCGCAGTCATCCGCCGGTCAGCCTCTACCAACAGTCCATCGACCGTCAGCGGAAACTTCTCGGCGTTTCCCCTTCTACGGTCGCGATTGCTGCGCTCAATCCAGGCCCGTCTGGCGGTTTGCGGGAGTTCGTCGGAAACGTAGACCCTTGCGGCAACCACGAAAACGTAAAAGGCAACCAGAACGGCGGCGATGCCCAAAACACCCAGGATAATGAGGATAGAATTCATTGCCTGCCAGTACTCCAAATATTCAAGTGTCAACGCCAGTTATTCACGCAGGCTGTGGATCCGGGTGCTGCTGGTTTGACAGTAGTTAGTGATCGTTATGATAACGCCTGAGCTGGAGGGCGCACAACCGCTCTGAGACCAATTTACCTTGTTTATCAGGCCAATTGAGGCGGCGCCAGAGTGAGGGAGCGCACGCCTTCACGGTAGCGTTGGCGAATGTGAAATGGTTCAGGCTGCGAGCCGTCGGTCTGCGCCCTTGCGTCTGTCCTCGGGAATCACCTGGCCATCAATCTCCAGGGGAAACTGCACTACCGCGCCGCTGCGACGGTCAGTGCCACTGCGCGTGGCCCAGCGTTTACCCGCTGCAGCATTGCGGTGGTGCGCACGCTGTTGCATTTGTTCTGCCGAAACGTAGTTTCTGGCGGCCACTGCAAACACGTAGGCGGATATGACGATTGCCCCGAGGCCTAAAACACCCAGAACAATAAGCACCATGTCCATTCTTGATATTGCTCCATTTTATGTTTATCAGCACTGTTGCCCGGAGTAGAGCAAAATCCGTGCCGTTTTATAATTTTGATGTTTCTAGCGGGTTTGGAGCAATGGTAGCGGCCAGTTCTGGCCGCAACAAGTGAGAAGTGTAAGGTTTTCCGACGCTTCACCCGTTTGGGTTAGGGACGCCCTGTAGGGACGCCCTGTAGGGGATGCCGTGTAGCGGAGTTCAGTTAACGGGCACCTTTGCCGAAGAGCACTACCTCTACGGTATTGAGCATGATCATGAGATCCAGAAAGAGACTGTGGTTCTTCACGTAGTAAAGGTCGAACTGAAGCTTCTGGCGTGCGTCGTGTTCAGAGGCGCCATAGGGGTAGCAGAGCTGAGCCCAGCCGGTAATGCCCGGCTTCACGCAATGCCGCGCCTTGTAGTAAGGGATTTTCTCTTCAAATTCCTCAACGAATTCGGGCCGCTCCGGCCGCGGGCCGATGAAGGCCATATCGCCCGAGAGCACATTGAGAATCTGCGGTAACTCGTCGATGCGTGTTTTGCGGATGAATGCGCCAACCCGGGTGACGCGGCTGTCGTTAGTGGTGGCCCAGCGCGCCTTGCCGTCTCCTTCAGCGTCCACCGACATGCTGCGTAGTTTGAGCACCTCAAAGTGCTTGCCGTGCATCCCCACGCGCTTCTGGCGGAAGAAAATCGGGGCACTGAAGCCATCCTCCAGCCAGATGGCGAGTGCAGCGAGCAACATCACGGGCCATGCGAACATTAACAGGATGAAACTGGCGCTGACATCGAAGCAGCGTTTGGCCATATTTGAGGCAGCGCTGCTTTTGAAGCCGTCGGCGAAAGCCATCCAGGTATTGGTAACGAAGTCCACCAGTATCTTTCCTGCTTCCTCTTCAAAGAAATTCACCAGTCCCGATACTTTTACGCCATTCAGGCGGCACTCAAATAATTCGCCCATTGGCAGAGTGTCGCGCTCATCATCCAGTGCCACAACAATCTGGTCTATCTCTGTCTGGCCCGCGTACTCTGCCAGCGGCTGACGCAGATTAATAATGCGCTCGTTGCCCACCAGAGGCTCTTCGCCATTCACCCGCACGAAGCCGACAATGGTGAAGCCCTTGCGATCAGATCGGCGGCGCATGGTTTTGGTAATGGTGGAGGCGGCTTCTCCGGAGCCGTATACCAGAACCCGGCGCTTGAATTGGTCCAGGTCGGTTACGCGATTGAACAGGGACCGGTTGCTCAGGTTAGCCGCCACGGCAACGATGGCTGAATATACATAAATGCCTCGCCACAGGTGCAATTCCGGCAACAGGTAGAACATGGACGCCATGACCAGGGTTGCCGCCACGAAACCGCCCGCAGTGCGCAACAGCACGCCTGACGCACCCTCGCGCATGCGCGGTTCATACAGCCCCATCGCAAGCAGGCAGATGACGGTTACGGAGGAGTACATCAGGGCTCTGCCAGGTATCTGGCCAGCATATTTGGCGAAACCGCCGGGTTCGAAAAAGAAGTAGATATAGGTGCCGAGGTAAAAGGACAGAATAAACAGTACGAAGTCCGCCAGCGCGAGCCAGTAAAAGGTCGCGTGGACGTGGTGATTGAAAATTCTTACCGTTGCCATGGTCTAAAATCCTTCCTCCGCCAGAATGCGATCGAGTCGCATTTGCCGATGGTTTTTGTTCTCTTCAGTGGGTCGGGCAACAAGCGCGAAGGTGTACACCGCGCTCCCTACATGTGCCAGACCAGAGTTGAGGCTACAGTTTGGAAAGTAGCAGAAGATTCTCCACCTTGCCGGAAATTTTCCGCAGTATGTGACCCGCTTAACAATTACACCGGCAAAGGGTTACGAAACTGTGTCGTTCCCGTGAATGTTGGTGACCTCAGGCGTGCCTGCACTAGCGGAATCAGCGGCTTGGCGGTTGCCAAGTATATGATAAAAAAGCGCTTTTAGCTGCGTCAGGCTTAAAGAAGTATTTGCGCAGGCTGGGGGTGGCCGAGAAAGTCGCGCGGACTTGCGCTGTAACCATAGGCACCGGATTGAAATACGACCAACAGGTCGCCGGGGGATGCCTTTGGCAGCACCATATTGGTGGCCAGAACGTCCAGCGGTGTGCACAGCGGGCCGGCCACGTTAACCGCCTCGGATTCCACAGCCTGCACGCGATTGCCAATGCATACCGGATAGTTCTTGCGGATTACCTGTCCGAAGTTACCCGAGAGAGCCAGATGATGGTGTAGACCGCCGTTGGCAATAAGGAATGTCTCTCCGCGCGATACCTTACGATCGAGTATCTGGCAGACGTATATCCCTGCCTCTGCTACCAGGTAGCGGCCCAGTTCCATGACGACCTCCACTCCTGGCATGCGCGCCCGGAGCTTTGTCAGCAGGGATTGCAGGTTGCTGGCAATGGGTGCGAGGTCCAGACGCTCTTCTCCGGGGAAGTAAGGCACGCCCAGGCCTCCCCCGATGTTAAGCCAGCGTACCGGCCCCGGCGCTGCCTCAGCCAGTTGCAGGGCCAGTTCAACTGTCCTGGTCTGTGCTTCAATGATCGCATCAGCACGCAGGTTCTGAGAGCCGCTGAATATGTGAAAACCCATAAATTCCAGCGGCAGTTCACCCAGCTGGGCAAGCAGGTCAGGCACGCACTCCGCGTCGATACCAAAGGGTTTGGGGCTGCCTCCCATTCTCATCCCGGATAATTTGAGTTCAAACTCCGGGTTCACCCTGACGGCCACGCGTGGTCGTCTTCCGGTTGCCGTCGCCAGTGCGGAAATGCGAGCCATTTCGCTCGCGGACTCCATGCATATGATGACGTTAGCCGTTACTGCGGCGAGCAGGTCATCGTCCGACTTTCCAGGGCCTGCGAAACTGATACATGCGGGGTCTGTACCTGAACTCAATGCCAGGGCCAGCTCGCCCGCCGAGGCGACATCCAGACCGTCGACGAGGCCTGCAGTATGCTCTACTACCGCCGGCATAGGGTTGGCCTTGATTGCATAGTGGAGGTTAACGTGCTCAGGCAGAATAGCGCGCAGGTCGTGTACCGTTTTACTGATAACGGCCTTGTCGTAGGCGTAAAAGGGGGTACCCGCCCTCGCCGCGATATCGGTGACGGGCTCGCCGCCAATCTGTAGGCAATTGTCTACGATCGGGAATTGATCCATGGGTGCATGCTGCGGCACCGCAGTGTCTGCCCTGTTTACAGTCACGGTGTCTCCCGGAAGATATCCCGGTACTCCTCAGCCAGCGCTCGCCTGTCGATTTTGCCGTTCTGGTTATGTGGCAGGCTGTCGCGCACGACTATTTTCATCGGCACCATGAAGTTGGGTAGCTCCTTGCGGCAATGGGCCAGCAACTGCTCATGCACTGTATCGATATCAGTAACGCCCTCATGATGACTGGTAATCAAAGCTATCGCTTGTCCCAGCGTTGCGTGGCCAAGGCCCAGCGCCGCCGCCCCGGCCACCTGGCCTGAAGCATAGGCTACCTCTTCTACTTCCGTCGGGCTGACACGGTAGCCCGAGGTCTTGATCATATCGTCCTGACGGCTGACAAAATACAGGTAACCTTCTTCATCTCTTACGACCTGGTCTCCAGACCATACCGCCAATTCGGTAACGGGAATTTCTCCGACCTGCCCTGGGGCGGGTTTGAAACGCTCTGCTGTTTTTTCCGGGTCATTCCAGTAGCCCAGGGACACCAGTGCGCCCCGGTGTACGAGCTCGCCGGGCTCTCCCGGGCCGCACACTTCGCCGTGCTCGTTCACTACCAGGATTTCGGCGTTGGGGATGGCTTTGCCCATGGATTCAGGCCGAACGCCAACTTGCCCGGGTGGCAGGTAGGTAGAGCGAAACGCCTCGGTGAGCCCGTACATCAGATAGATATCAGTATTGGGCAGGGCTTGCTGCAGTGCCCTGGTGGTAGACACCGGCATCGCCCCACCGGTGTTGGTGATGTAGCGTAGCGATTGAGCTGCCTCGTCCGGCCATTCCAGTCCCACCAACTGGTTCCACAGGGGAGGAACTGCACCGAGCCCGGTTACCCCATATTTTACCACCGCGCGAATAACGTCTCGTGGCAACAGATAATCCATCAGCACCGCAGAGGCGCCAACGCTGAATGCGGTGGTCAACTGGCTCAGCCCGGCGTCAAAGCTGAGTGGCAATACGGCCAGCACGCGGTCGTCTGCTGTATTGCCCAGGTAGTCAGCCACACTGTGAGCTCCGGCTACCATGTTGCGATGGGAAAGTACCACCCCTTTAGGGTTGCCTGTGCTACCTGAGGTATACAGAATGGCGGCCATGTCTGTGTCTATCCGGCGGTGACGCACAAGGCCCTGACCGCTGGTGGTGAACTCGCTCCAGTTAAGCAACTCGACTGAAGGCGCCGTCTGGCTCAGCTCGGGCGCTTCCTGTTCAACCACTACCACGCTGCGCAGCGCCGGGCAGTCTTGCAGCACGTCCTGCAGCAGTTTCAGGCGCTGGCTGGATGTGATCAGTACGCGAACATCACAGTGGTCGAGAATATAAGCGACCTGGCGCGGCTTGAGCAGCGGGTTGATCGGCACAAAGGCGCCGCCAGCTGCTGCGGCGCCGAAAAGGCCCAAAACGGTCTCCGGCTGCTTGGGTAGATATACCGCAACGCGCTCTCCCGGTCCCACGCCCAATGCCAGAAGACCGCTGGCGGTAGCTTCTGTAGCGCCCTGTAGCTCGCCATAGTCCAGGACCTGGTCTTTGAACAGCAGGGCGGGTGCTTGCGGTGTGCGTGCGGCTTGCTCCGCGATGAACTGGTGAATCAGGTACGCCATAGCGCTGTATTCCAGGGCCTGTGTTTAGCTTTAGCCAGTGCGCAGTGGCAATGGCGTTGGAGGGGCGGTGCTGCCGGACCGGCCGCTATTCCGCGGCAAGCTGCCGACAGGCTCATTGTTGCAGTGATTCAAGCAGGGCGGCAGCCTCTTCCTTGTCAGGGAATGGGGAGGCACCGGGGGCGGTGAGTTCTTCCAGCGAGGCTATCGCCGATTCACGCCTGCCCAGCGCGGCCTCAATCATGGCCTGGTGATACTGCATGGACAAGTTGTCTGGCGTCTTCTCCAGTGCTCTGCGTACATTTCGCAGCGCCCGCTTGTGCTCGCCGTTCAGGTGCTGAATGACGGCGAGTGTGTCGAGTATCTCCGGCTGTTCGGGAACCAGTTCGACAGCCCTGTTGATGTACTCCAGCGCCTTGGCAGGATTATTCAACCTGATATTCCATGCCAGGTTGTTGAGGGCAATGAGATTATTGGCGTCAATTTCGAGAACGTTGGCATACTCTTTATTGGCAGCGTCAATATCGTTGTCTGCCTGGTGGTAACTGGCCAGCGCAACCCTTGCTGGTGCATCCTGTGGATTGTCGCTCAACCATTTTTTCAGTAGTGCGCGACTCTCGTCCCTGTCCCCGGCAGCTGCATGATAGCTGCACAGTTCCAACAGTGTCTGCGTTTGCGGGTAGGTAGCAAATGCTTGTTGGGCAATTTTCGTGGCGCCTGTGTTATCGCCGGCGCGCAGGGCTTTGGCAGCCCTGAGGCGCAGGGTGTCCAGGGCTTCCGGCGCCAGCTTTAGCACGCGGTCAAAGTATTCGTCGTACTTGTCAGTGGCAGGCTCGGACATTGAAAATCTGGCCAGCTCTGTGAGCGCAGGCACGTAGTCGGGGTCAATTTCGACGGCACGCAGCCATTCTTTTTCGGCCTGTTCGCGGTCCCCGGTCCTGGCCGCAGCGGTAGCCAGTAAATGATGTGTCAGCGGGTCGTTTGGTGAAACATCAAGCAGCTGTTCCAGGGTGTACTGTGCGTCTGTATTCTGGCGCTGTGCGAGCTGCGCGAGGGCCTGTATGTAGAGCACCTGGGATGACCGCTTCTGTAGTTCATCGAGAGGCGTGAACAGCGGTGCTACCTGCTCCGGCTCGCTCTCAGCCAGGTGATAGCGTGCCAGGAATAACCTTGGCGCCAGCTCTTCCGGGTGTGCTTCTATCGCTTGCTCCAGGTGTGCAAGCAGCGCTTCCTTGTTGTTCTCTCTTACGTCCAGGCGAGCCAGCTGCAGTAGCGTATTGAGAGAGTCGGGATGGGTATCCAGAGTTGATTGATAGTAGCTTCTGGCTGTCGCCAGGTCGCCGTCCGCCACGGCCATTTGCGCGAGCTGGTGGTTTGCCCCGGGGTTGCCCGGGTCCAGCTCAAGCGCGTCTTCAAAAGCGCCCCTGGCTGCCTGGTCCTGCTCATCCAGAAGGAATACCCTGCCCAGCAGAATGTGCGGCGTAGCACTGGTCGGGTTGCGGCGGCGATAAGCCTCTGCGGCCTCAATCGCGCTTTCGAGGTCGCCGCTCTGTGCATGATTCATGACCAGCATAATGTCTGCTTGCTGGTACTGAGGGTCCAGTTCCAGTCCGGTCTCAATAAGCCTGGTGCCTTCGTCTTTTTTGCCTGCGATGAGCAGCCCGGTGCCCAGTCTGATCTGCGCAGCGGCTGAATCCGGCTGCAGTTGTGCGACGCGCTGCAGCAGCTCGAGACCCTCGTCTGTCCGGTTCTCGAGCATTGCAGCGTTGGCCAGCAACTTGAGAGCGCCTATGTGCTCCGGTTGCTCGTCGATGACCGGTTGCAGCAGATCCTGTACCTCGGCTGGTTTGCGTTGCTGCAACCTGATGGCGGCCAGTAGTACCCGGCCTTCAACAACGCTGGGGGAAGCCCGATAATACTGCTGGGCGTACACAGCTGCGCGGTCATTGCTGCCCGTCAGCAAGTGGGCACTACCCAGGTAAAAAAGCACTGCCGGAAAATTTGCTGAAATGGGCTCGGCAACCGACAGCGCGGTAATCGCCCCGGCATAGTCGCCGGTGCGGAATTGCAGTATGCCGCTGATGTAGTTGGCGGTCGGGTTTTGCGGCGAGGCCTCCAGCAGCAGGTTGGTGTCTGCTTGTGCTGTCTCAAAGTCCTGGGTGTGCATCGCTATCATGGCCCGCTTGACACGGTCTGTAAAACGCTGCGGCGACAGCGAGAGTGTTTTAGCGAATGCGGCCTTCGCTCCGTCCCAATCCGATTCGCCGTAAAGCAGGTCTCCTCGCAGGCTCCAGGCCTCGGCCAGCTCAGGGGCATAGCCAAGCAATTCGTCTATCGCTGCAATGGCCTGCTTTGTCTCACCCTGTGCGCCCAGAACGCGAACTTCCGCCAACCGGATGAGAGGGTCGCGAGTACCGGGTTGCTTTTCGATCGCCAGCGCGATCAGCCGCTGCGCCTGCTCCACTTCACCCTGGGCCAGCTCGGCATTCGCCTGTGTGGCCAGCAATTGCGCAGCCGAGGCCGCCGTCAGGCCTTCGATGCCCAGTTCTCTTACCGCTGCATAGCGTCCCTGACCCAGCAGCGCCCTGGCAAGCAGTGGGCGGGTATCATTCAATGGCCAACCGAGTTCCTGCGCTCGTAGCAGTTCTTTCTCGGCAGAGGCGGGTTCGCCCGCTTCCAGGTAGGTTTTCCCCAGCAGCCAGCGCGCCTCAGCCAGCGCGCTGTCTTTCTGCAGGGCGTTCTTCAGTTCGATAATGGCGGCGTTGTACTCGGAGTCGGCAACGAACTGTCGCGCCTTCTCCATATGCTGTTCGCTGGTGAGTTCGCCGCTGCAGGCAATTTGCAGAAGTATAAGGGCTGTGGTGACTGCGACGCGTAGAATCATCATGATCTTGGACAGTTTTCCTATGAGCTCGTGGATGCGGACCCGGTTGCTGGCGTTACCGCCGCGGCGGCCATTGAGGTAGTGTTACTATTGCCTCCAATGTAGCATAAACAGCCACACCGCAGAGGGATTGTGAAAGGATGACATTCGTGAGGCAAGGAAAAAAAGCAGGATCTGTGACCGGCGACACGTTGTGCAAAAACCTTGCTCTGACAATATTTTCTTTCCTGCTGTGGGCAATCTCCCCTGTTGCCGGCGCCGCGTCGCTGCCCGATGTAATCGATAGCATCAGGCCGAGCATTGTGGGCGTTGGCACGCTGTACCCTTCGCGCCAACCCAATCGCAAGAATGATCCCGTCGCTTATCGCGGTACCGGCTTTGTGGTAGGCAACGGGCGGCAGATCATCACTAATGCCCATGTCATCCCGGAAGAAATCGATACCAAGAATAATCAGACCCTCGCCATATTTGTGGGCAGGGGCGCCCAGGGCAGGGCGCATCCCGCCCGGGTGGTGAAGAGAGACGACGAGCACGACCTGGCGCTGCTGGAGATAGACGGCGCAGCATTACCAGCTTTGCAGCTCGGCGACTCCAATACCGTGCGCGAGGGGCAGAGTGTCGCGCTTACAGGTTTTCCCATGGGTATGGTACTGGGCCTCTACCCGGTTACTCACACCGGTATAGTATCGGCCATCACACCCGTTGCCAGACCAATGGAAAACGCCCGAAACCTGGACCCGGTGCAACTGAAGAGACTGCGCGATCGCTACGATGTATTCCAGCTTGACGTGGTTGCCTATCCCGGCAACAGTGGGAGTCCGGTTTACGACGTCGCCTCGGGCGTAGTCGTAGGAGTGCTCAACAGTGTTTTTGTAAAGGAAAGCAGGGAGACCATGCTGGAACGCCCCTCTGGCATCAGCTATGCGATTCCCGCCATTTATGTACATGCCCTCCTGGACTAGGCTCCTGCCCCCCTTCGAACGCAAAACCCGGGTGCTTTTCGTCTGCACCCAAAATATCTGCCGTTCTCCGCTCGCGGAGGGATTGTTGCGGCATCATCTGCGCAAAGCGGGCCTGGCGCGCAAGGTGAAAGTCCATTCAGCAGGCACTAAAGCGACTATGCCTGGCGCCAGGCCAGACCAGCGAGCCCTTAATCTTGCACAGCAAGCTGGCGTCAGTTTGTCCGGAATTCGCGCCACCAGGGTGACTGAGAAGCTGCTCGCTGCCAGTGATTACTGTATTGCCATGGACCGGTCGAACGAGCGCGATCTGCTGCAGGTCTGCCCGGTGGTGCACAGGCAGAAAATCAGCCTGCTGTTGTCGCACATCCAGGGCGGGCAGTCCGCTGATGTGCCAGACCCCTATTATGGCAGCCTGGAGGATTTCAGGGAGGTGTATGACCTGATCGAGAGAGGCGTGCTGGGTCTGCTGCAGCAGTTGAGCGAAACGGGTTGATCTGTGGCGCATCGTGGTTGCCAGGCGGGAAGCGAAGAAAAAAGTCGGGAAATCGCGCTGCTACTTCTATAAACTAATCTATGCATATTTCAGTGTTGGAGTGGTCGGTGTGGGTTTGATGCAGTATTCGCTGAGTGAGAATTTCCTGCGCTATTTCGATATCTCCTTCGCGGCCTCCGATGCAGACAAGAGCAAAGTCTTCGAGATTCGCTACAGCGTCTATTGTGACGAGTTCAAGTATGAGCCGGCAGAGTTGTTCCCGGATCATCAGGAAAAGGATGAGTTCGATGCAAGTTCACTGCATGCGCTGGTAACCCATAAATCTTCCGGTCTTCCCGCTGGCTGTGTGCGGCTGGTGAGCCCCACCGGCGTCGATGGGGTGGACCAGCTACCATTTGAAAAACATTGCGGCGCCAGCCTCGATAGTAAATTTGTGAATGACCTGGCGCTGGATCGCAGCACGGTATGTGAGATTTCCCGCCTGGCAGTGGATGGCGCTTTCCGGCGACGGGCCGGGGAGAAGATCAGCCGCTATGGTGAGGTAGAAGGGCTGGACGCGACCCGGCAGGAGCGCCGCACTTTCTCAATGATAGCGGTTGCATGTTTTCTGGCGGCGACCGCCCTGACGGACGTTGCCGGGCGCAACAATGTATTCGCGATGATGGAGCCCTTTCTCCCGCGTTTGCTGAAACGGTCAGGGATCAACTTTCTGCGCGCCGGGCAGGATATCGACTACCATGGCCTGCGGGCCCCCTATTTCATCACCACGCAATCAGCGCTGGAGAGCATGCGTGCTGATCTGAAGGAACTCTACGGTGAAATACACTTGCAGATAAACAGAAGCTATAACGAGCAGGCTCAGTAAGGTGGAAGAGGGCAAGCTGCCGCTGGTAGACAATTTCAGGCGGTTCTTCAGGATTGACCTGGCGACAACCCAGGAGCAACTGGAGGCAACCTATGGTATTCGCTATCGCGTCTACTGCGAGGAACTCGGTCTGGAACCCGCTGAACAGTTTCCGGATGGCCTGGAGCGCGACCAGTACGATAATCACT
>JAUIIQ010000226.1 GCA_030431585.1 Gammaproteobacteria bacterium
GGCGGGCGTGGCGACAGGGCGCGCAGCACGTCGCCCACCCGTGACTCGGCCTGGCCGTACATGGGTGAGGAGTCGATCACGCTGCCTCCTCCGGCAAAAAATGCCTCCATGACCTGGCCGAGGGCAGCGACATTTTCCGCGTCCGCAGCGACATCGAATGTGCGCGATGTACCCATACCAATGACCGGAATGGCTTCGCCGGAGCTGGGAATTGCCCGACGGATGATGGCCGGCGCTGTGGCTGTCGCTGCCAGGGAAACTGTCGCCATTGCCGCCATGGTAGCGGCCATCCGAATTGCGTCTCTGCGTGTGATCATGCTGCGGCTCCCTGTGTTGATGTCCGATGCTGAAGTGCGCTAGAAGTGCAGGTTCAGGCCAATAAGCGGCCCTCGTTGCTTGCCATCAAAGCCGTATTGATCCAGCCCTGATGCCGAGTTGTTGTAGTCCATATCGTAATAGCGGTAGCCGAAAAATGCTGAACCCCATTCCCGGAAGCGGTAGTCAATGGTGGCTATGCCTTGCAACCCACTGTTGTCACTGTCTTCGTAACCATAGTCGCCGCGCAGGCGCAGCATCCATTTCTCGCCCAGCGTGGCACGTAGTCTCACCCCTGCAAATGGATGTACCCAGCTGTCCCCGGTGCGCCATCGGCGGGCCGTTGACTGCTGGTCGGGCACGCTGAGCGTCAACTTCGTCTCGACATCCTGTTTGTAGTAACGCAAACCACCGAGCACTTCCCAGCGCATGGCTGCTGATTCAGCAAATGCCCAGGTCAGGCCGCCCTCCGCCATGATGTCCTTGAAATCAACATCGACCCTGGCCTCGCCGGCCTGAAAGACGGCTTCTGCGGTGGGCTTGAGTTTCGCGTAGTTATATTCCGCGAATAGCGTCAGCGCGCCTTTGCTTGCTTCCAGGTGAAGGGCAAACGCGGCGTCAAGATTCTCCAGAATCTCGTCCTTGAATGTGAGGTCCAGTGGCAGCGTACTGCCTCCGGCCGTGGCGCTGGCCTCGATGCTCTTCCCCCACAGATACAAGGGAGCAACTGAAAACGCCCACGCATCGTCTGCCGCAGACGTGGCCTGGCTGCCGCAGGCCAGCAGGGTTGAGAGGCAGGTAATGTGAAGCAGCCTGGAATGGGGTCTCATGCAGATGTCTCCTGTTTGCAATCACGGATTTCTTCTCGCGTTGTGCCCAGAAGGTCAGTGAAAATACGGAAGCTCTCATTGGCTGAGAGCTTCTCTGAAATAAGTGAATTGAACGCCTCGCGTTCTATGCGCTGCAGGTCCGCCAGACGCTGCGCTGCCGGTCGCGGGGGCTGTTCATCGCGGATCAGCAGCACACGGTTGTAAAACACATCTATCCTGTCCTTCTTGCGGTGCTCGCGCCAGCGGGCAAAAGCAAGAAATGCGGAGATCATCAGAAAGGACAAGTACACCAGCATATTGATGGTTTCAGCATAGCGCTCAATGAAGCCCGGATCGTCTCTCTCCAGATAAGCCCTGGCACCGCGATGAAGTGGGAAGTTGAGTGTTAACGGGTCGAAGGATTCATTGATGCCGGAGAACAGGTGAGGAGCGATAGCGGTAAGGCGCGGCTTCTGTTCCAGAAATGTTTTGGTTAGCTCGTAGATGGCCGACTCCGATACATCCTTGCGTGTAACCAGAATGGCATCAACGGCCACCGTCAACAGCGCCTCGCTGTTGCCCGGCAGGTCATAGGTGAGCGCCGGGATTATTTTTGGCTTCATGTTGGGTGCGGTGTAGCTGATGCTTTCCTCGTAGAACTTGCGATGCGGGTTCAGGTCGTTATCCAGAGACACCAGGCTGTACCCGGGCTGCATCCAGCTGGTGTTGTCCGGGTTAATCGGTCCGAAGTATATGATGAAGTCGGTGACGCCATCCTCATACACTGGCGTGGTGCGATACTGGCCGATGTCCAGTTCCTGCCTGCGCGTCACCAGGTCAACAAAGGCGTTACCGGCGGCAGAGCGGTTGGCGATATAAAAGTCTGCTCCCAGTAGCGGTCGGCCCGGATCCGCAGGCTGGTAGGCGTCACGCAGCGCAATATGCAGTACTCGCTCATACACTGGCAGCACGGCGCGTACGCCTTCTACAAATGCCGAGCTGTTCTCTATCAGCGCGAGGTCAGCTGTATCGTCAGCCAGTGCCTGCAGGGGGCTGACGTCCAGGGGTACCTGCGCTTCGCGAAAGCGAATATTGGATTGTTCTTCAATAATGGCCTGCAGTGCCTCAGGCGACAGTTGACGGTGGTCATCGATCAACATGCGCAGTGTGGGAGCGGCGTATTCACAGCCGGCTAGCAGGGCGACGCAGAGAAGCAGGCCCGGTATCAGGGTTAGTTTTATTTTCATGCCGGTAGTGTAGGGCATACCAAAGCCCCGCGGTATCAGGGAAAGCCCTGAGGCAAGCGTTGCCCCAACGGAGGCCCGGCGTCAAGGTACTGGCCGGTGTCCGGTCAACGCCACGTTTTCCCCTGGTGGCTTAACTGCTGGCGAGCATCCACTTGCGCAGGCGGTTGGAATCGCCAAACGGGGTAAGTTTGCCGAACGAGTTCAGCAGCACGATGGAGACTTCCTCTCCTTCGATATTGGCATTCATTACCAGGCAGCGCCCGGCCTCGTTGATGTAACCGGTCTTGGACAGCTCTATGTCCCAGCTGGCGTTTTTCAGCAGTCGATTGGTGTTGCCGTAGGTCAGGTGGCCGCGGCCTTTGTAGGGGTATACGTCCATGCGGGTAGTGGTGGAGGCTTCGGCGATCAACGGGTACTGCTCTGCCGCTCTGACCATTTTCGCCAGATCAGCGGCGGTGGATACATTCTCCGCCTTGAGGCCAGCCGGGTCAGCAAAGCGGGTGTTGTGCATACCCAGTGCGCGCGCTTTGCGATTCATCTGGGTTACGAAGGCGTCCATGCCTCCGGGGAAAGTGCGCCCCAGTGCTGTCGCAGCACGGTTTTCGGATGACATCAGCGCCAGGAGCAACATTTCCCTGCGCGCCAGCGAGGCACCGTAGTTGAGGCGGGAACCGGTGAGCCGGATGAGGTCGCGATCGGCCTTGGTAATGGTAACTTTTTCCTCCAGCGGCAGGCCGGCATCCAGAATAACCATTGCCGTCATCAGTTTGGTAATGGAGGCTATCGGGCGTACTGCATTGACGTCCTTGCCGTAGATGATATTGCCTTCATCATCCATCACCAGCGCCGAGGCGGATTTCAGCCCCGGATTGCCTTCCAGGCCGCTGAACCTGGAGGTGTCAGCGTAGGCCGACACGGCAGCCATGCTGACCACCGCAAAAACGAAAGATATCGCTTGTTTCATCATCATGGTTTTCACGTCCCGCTTGTTTTTTGACTTGTGCGGTTATTGTTTTTCAGGCCCCTGCCCCGGGTGCCGGTGCGTCGCCCCCTGACATGGGGGGTAATGCTACCGGGCAATGCCTGCGGTCAGGGCCAGCCCCGACCTGTGGTTATTCTGCCCCAGACGCTCCAAAACCGCCAGCGCTCAACCCGGCTCGGATTCCGCTCCTGCCTCAACCCGCAACAGGCCCCGGAAGGCGCGGCTGGCGGTGGCGTCGCCCGCCAATACGCGCGAGACGTCCGAGGCAATCGGCATCTGTACGCCGTGTTTTTCCGCCAGGGCCATCACCGCCGGTGCGCTCTTTGCGCCCTCTGCGACCATGGTCATCTCGGTAATGATGTCTTCCATGTCGCGGCCTTTGCCCAGTTCTATACCGACGTGGCGGTTGCGGCTCTGTGGGCTGGTGCAGGTGGCGATCATATCGCCCATGCCGGCCAGTCCGGAAAAGGTCTCCGGCTTGCCGCCCATGGCTACACCCAGGCGAGTCATCTCCGCCAGCCCGCGGGTGATCAACGCTGCGCGGGTGTTGTCGCCCGCGCCCTGGCCATCGCCCATGCCCACCGCGATGGCGATGATGTTTTTCAGCACGCCGCCCAACTCGCAGCCGATAACATCGGTGTTGGTATACACGCGAAACAGGCCGCTCTTGAACACCTTCTGCAGCTCCTGCACGATGATCTCATCCTCCATGGCAATCACCCCGGCGGCTGCCTGCCCGGCCATAATTTCACGCGCCAGGTTAGGGCCGGTGAGGACCCCCACCGGGTGGCCAGGGAGCACTTCCTGGATGATCTCTGTCATGCGCATGCGCGTGCTCAGTTCCAGCCCCTTGGTGAGGCTGATCACCGGTACCCAGGCGCGAATGTGCTGCTTGACGTCTGCCAGCACTGCGCGAAAATTTTGCGAAGGTATGCCCATCACCACCAGGTCCGCTCCGCTCACAGTCTCTTCAATACAGTGACTGGCTGCGAGTTTTGCCGGCAGGGTAGCACCGGGCAGGTACTTGCTGTTGCTGTGCTGTTCGTTGATTTCTGCCACGGTGTTGGCGTCGCGAGCCCAGAGAGTGACCGCCGTGTTGCGGGCCACCAGCGCCGCTACCGTCGTTCCCCAGGAGCCGCCGCCCAGTACGGCTACTTTTAATGGTTGCATGTTTTGTCCTTGTCAGGTCGTGCCGCGGTTTGCGACACCAATGGCGCGAATCACGTCGATCCGCCTCAGCAATTCACGTATCTCGCGGGCAATCTCGCGTCGTTCCTCCTTGAGCGCGTCGCGGCCGCCCTCGGTGAGCCCGCGGCTCTGCAGCATCTTGTAGCCGTTTCTGAACAACAGTTTGCCTATGGATGACTCACTGGAGATGCGTCGTTGCAGATAGGCCTGTCGTCCGTAGGTCAGTGCCTGTGCAACACAGTCGCTCTCCTCAAGCGACTCATGTGCTTCCATTCTGGCCAGCAGCGACGCGACCACCGAGTAGGCCTCTGCGTAGGTCAGCAGCGTGACGTGCGCGACCAGTGGTGTCATGTTCTGCAGCAGCTTGCCGAAACCGGCAGCACCCTGGCCCAGTGATTCTTCCCAGTCGTCCCCGTAGCGCGACATCTCCAATGCCTCGCGGCTGGACAGCGAA
>JAUIIQ010000227.1 GCA_030431585.1 Gammaproteobacteria bacterium
CGCTAAAATCAGGCGTCTCGGTTACGCCCGGTATTGATAACGGTACCGCTCTGACACTGCTGAAGAAACACCCTGATGTCGCCGCGCTGAAAGCGCTTGCTCAGGAGAAAGGTCTGCAGGTTGATATGGCCAGGCTCGATGATGACAGTATCGATCTGGCAGACAAGGCGGACATCGTCCTTGCAGCATCCTATGACAAAGGTGTCGACCTCTACACGGTCGACGAGTTGTGCGAAACCCTCACCGAGGCGGTAGAAAAAATGGCTGCGGAGTATCCGCAGAATCGAATTCGCCTGAAGGCCATTTCCGGTGGTGGCGGTAAAGGCCAGCGCATACTTGCGATCGGTCAGTCCGCGCGCACTCCGGAGATGGTGCGTGAGATTCTCAATGAGGTGAAGACAACTGGGGTTGGCGACAACAAGAACGTACTGGTGGAACTCAATATCGAGACCACTCGCCACCAGGAGATACAGGCGATCGGCAATGGCATCTGGAGTATGTCCATGGGCGGACGCGACTGCTCCCTGCAGATGCACGAACAGAAGTTGTTGGAGGTCTCGGTCACCGTAGAGTCACTGCAGGCCGCGATAGAGCAGGCAGAGGCGGCGGGCAATGCGGAAGAGACGCGGGTACTCAAGCAGGACCTGAAAACCCTGATGGCGATGGAAGATGAGGCAGAACGCTTCGGTCTCGCCGTCGGCCTGGATTCTGTCTCCACCTTCGAGTGTATTGTCGATCGCGACAAGCACTTCTTTATGGAAATGAATACCCGCATCCAGGTGGAACACCGCGTCACCGAGCTGTGTTACGCGCTGCAATTCAGCAACCCGGAAAACCCCGAAGACAGTTTTGTGGTGGAGTCCCTGGTTGAACTGATGGTGCTGCTGGCGGCGCATGGTCCGAAATTACCCCGGCCAACCCGCATTCTGCGTCACAACGACTCGGTAGAGGCTCGCCTCAATGCGACCAACCAGGCATTGCAACCCAGCGCCGGCGGTGTCATTGAGTATTGGTCCGATGCGGTTGAGGGTGAAATCCGCGACGATCAGGGCATCAGTCTGCACAATCCCGATACCGATGTATTCATGAAATACACGCTGGCGGGTGCGTATGACTCCAACATCGCGCTACTGCTCACGGTGGGCGATACACGCCTGGATACCTACGAACGCATGGCCGAGGTCATACGCCAGACCACCATGCGCGGTAAGGACCTCGCCACCAATCTGGAGTTTCACTATGGCTTGGTAAACTGGTTTATCGGGCAGAATATCAACGCGCGCCCCACCACGCGTTTCATCGTGCCTTACCTCACTGCCGTCGGCCAGCTGAAGCAGCAGGGCGACAATATGGATCTTGGCCACGCCTGGTCGCAGATTTGTGAAGCCGCTTTGGCATCGGTTGGACCCGAGGCAGCGCAAGCGCTGAGATCGGCGCTGCAGCAGAAACAGACACTGCTGCTGCGCGCCGTGGAAATACTGCTGCAGGAACCCCATGTGCTGAGCGGATGGCTGAGTATCAACCGTGACAGCTACACCATGGTCGATGGCAAAATCAGCTGGAATGAAAATCCGCTGGAGCTGCTGGCCGACACGTACCATTTCCTCAACATGGATTACACGCCTGGCAACCCGGCAGCGAATATGATCTGGGGGCACGACAACGAGATTCTGCAGGAAGCCCTGAGTTTCTACAGCGAACTGAATAACCGCCTCGACGCCGGAAACTGGGTGGAATTGCAGTCTGCCCTGGAATCTTCAGTGGCTCCTGAAGGCTTTGACGATGAACTGTGGCAAAGCGTGCGTGCTGCGCATGTTGGTTACCAGGCGGGTGTCGACCTGCTTGGCGTGTTGCCCAGTATTGCGGAGCACACGGGTTTTTATGAACTGAAGGTCAATACCGACCTCACCATCAACATTCCAGAGCCCTTGCTGGATGAAGACCTGCAGGATGCCATGGCCAAGGTGCTGGTGCCTCCTCCCGTGGCCAAGAGCGACGAGATTATCGCCGAGAGTGGTGGCATGTTTTATGGCCGCGAGACGCCCGACGCTGATCTGTACGTGAAGGAAGGTGATCAGTTCGAGGCAGGTGACCCGCTGTACATCGTCGAAGTGATGAAGATGTTCAATAAGGTCTACGCCCCCTTTGCCGGCACCATCGAACAGGTTCTGGTAGAGACCGACGGCGTGATTATCAGTAAGGGGCAACCCCTCTTCAAGATTACGCCGGAAGAAAAAATCGTAGTGGAATCACCAGAAGAGGTGGCCGCGAGACGGCGCTCCGCTACCAGCGTATTTCTTGAACAGTTGATATAGGGAGAACCGCGATGATCACCGCTCTGGACCACATCGCCATCGCCGTGCCTGATTTTGACAAGGCAATAAAGCGATTCATGGAAGACTTCGGCCTGAACTTCGAGGGCACTGAGGACGTTGTCGCAGCCAGAACGTCTACGGCGTTCTTTCCGCTGCCGCCCACCAGCATTGAGCTGGTGCACCCGCTGAATGGCGAAGGCCCTATAGCCGGCTACCTGGAAAAGCGCGGTGGCGGCCTGCACCACCTTTGCTTCCGCTCCGATAACATCGAGGAGGATGTAGCCAGACTGAAAGCCAAGGGTTATCAGTTCTTGGGAGACGCACCGACGCCGGGCGCGCATGGCTCCAAAGTGATTTTTATTCACCCCAAGAGTTGCGATGGCGTTTTGATCGAACTCAATCAACCCGGTGACGACGCGCACTGAGCTGTGCCCTCATCGGCTACCGCCGCGAACAGCAAACGGGTTCCGCACCAGCGGAACGCCGCCTCCGTCTGGCAGGGCGGCTTGGAGATACTGGAGTAAGGACTATGAGCGACAAGATCTACGATAAATCAGCAGCAACGCCCGAAGCGTGGTCAGAACTGGCGACCAAACAGCTGCGCGGGAAACCTCTGGCAGACCTGACCTGGGAAACCCCGGAAGATATAGCCGTCAAACCGCTGTACACAGCCGCTGATATTGCCGACCTCGACTATACCGATACCATGCCGGGAATATCGCCCTATCTGCGCGGACCACAGGCCACAATGTACGCCGGGCGTCCCTGGACCATTCGCCAATATGCCGGCTTCTCGACAGCAGAAGCTTCCAATGCATTTTATCGCAAGGCGCTGGCCGCAGGCGGGCAGGGTATTTCCGTCGCCTTTGACCTGGCCACGCACCGCGGTTACGACTCCGATCATCCACGTGTTTCCGGTGATGTCGGTAAGGCCGGTGTAGCCATCGATTCCGTAGAGGACATGAAAATACTGTTCGACGGCATTCCGCTGGAGAAAGTCTCCGTATCCATGACTATGAACGGAGCAGTGCTGCCAGTGCTTGCCGGGTATATCGTCGCCGCAGAGGAGCAGGGTGTCAGCCAGCAGGACCTCGCGGGCACGATTCAGAACGACATTCTCAAGGAATTCATGGTTCGCAACACGTATATTTATCCGCCGGCGCCGAGCATGAAAATCATAGGCGATATCATCGCCTACTGCTCAAATAATATGCCACGGTTCAATACGATTTCCATCTCCGGGTACCATATTCAGGAGGCCGGAGCGAATGCGGCACTGGAGCTGGCCTACACGCTGGCAGATGGCAAAGAGTACATACGCACCGCCCTGGCGGCGGGCCTGGATATAGACCAGTTTGCACCGCGGCTGTCATTCTTCTGGGGCGTGGGCATGAACTTCTATATGGAGATTGCCAAAATGCGTGCTGCCCGACTGCTGTGGGCGCGTATCGTCGGCGAATTCAATCCGCAGAATCCAAAGAGCTCCATGCTGCGCACTCATAGCCAGACCTCCGGCTGGTCACTTACCGAGCAGGACCCCTACAACAATGTGGTGCGCACAACTATTGAGGCGATGGCTGCGGTATTTGGCGGCACGCAATCCTTGCATACCAACGCGCTGGACGAGGCGATCGCCTTGCCCACCGAGTTCTCGGCACGCATTGCACGTAACACGCAACTGATCATCCAGGAAGAAACAGGCATCACCAATGTGGTCGATCCCTGGGGCGGTTCCTACATGATGGAAAGCCTCACCCAGGACATGGCCGACAAGGCATGGGAGTTGATAGAGGAGATAGAAGAAGCTGGCGGCATGGCGAAAGCTATCGAGACCGGCATGCCCAAACTGCGCATCGAGGAGGCCGCTGCGCGCAAACAGGCGCGTATCGACCGCGGCGAGGATGTCATCGTAGGCGTCAACAAGTACACCATCGACGAACAGGATGAGATGGATGTACTGGAGATCGACAACGCTGCGGTGCGGGAATCACAGCTGGCCCGGCTGGCCGCGCTTCGCGAGTCTCGCGATGAGACAGCAGTCGAGGAAATTCTGGAAGCGCTCTACCAGTGCGCCGTATCCGGTGAGGGCAACCTGCTGGAACTGGCGGTAGAAGCAACGCGTCGTCGCGCCACGGTGGGTGAGATCTCGTTTGCCATGGAGCGTGAGTTCGGTCGCTTCAACGCGCAGGCGCAGACTGTTTCAGGTGTTTACGGCAGCGCATTCCAGGAAGATGATGACTGGCAGGGGATAAGTCACGACATTGATGCGTTCGTTGAGCGACATGGCCGTCGCCCGCGGATGCTGGTGTGCAAGATGGGGCAGGATGGTCACGACCGCGGCGCCAAGGTGGTTGCTACCGCATTTGCCGATGTAGGCTTCGACATAGACCTGTCCCCCATGTTTTCCACGCCTGAGGAAGTCGCACGTCAGGCAATAGAGAATGATGTTCACGTGGTGGGCGCATCGTCGCTGGCTGCAGGGCACAAAACCCTGGTGCCAGAGCTGATTGCTGCGCTCAGGAAAGAAGGTGCCGACGACATCGTGGTGATTGCGGGAGGCGTCATTCCACGCCAGGACTACGACTACCTTTACCAGGCCGGCGTGAAGTGTATCTTCGGGCCCGGCACGCCTATACCGGTGTGTGCCCGTGAAGTGCTGG
>JAUIIQ010000228.1 GCA_030431585.1 Gammaproteobacteria bacterium
TCGCGCTACAGCCATTGGCAGCAGCTCAGCCAGCTCAATCTCCAGTGCTGACGCGGAGGTAGCGCAGGCCCTGTGCGTCGGCAGGGCTGCCAGAATCAGGCTGATCGCGCACAGCCAGGCGGCCCCCGGCCTGTTAGAGAATTGAACAGTCATACCCACGAATATAGAGCGGTAGAGGTGGAGAAAACATCGGGCAAGTGTTCACCCAGGGGCTGTGGTACACTTGTACTATGCTTCTTAAGTCTATGTTTATTATAGAAAAATGAAAGATTACCTGATAGCAGCCGTGCTTGGCGTGATTATGACGCTCAACTCTCTGGACGTGATTATCGACATTGGGCTTGGTGTGCCGCGCTGGCACATTATCGAGGAGTGCATGATTGTTCTCGCCTCAGCCGTGGGTTTCGTATACCTGATTCTGGAGATGCGGCGACGCAGTCGTGAGATGAAAGAGCTGGCTGGCAGCCTGAATGAAGCGGACCAGCGTTTACTCAATATTACTGAGGAGATGCGTCGGGCGCGCAGTAATTTCAGTGAGACCATTCACCATCAGTTTTTGGACTGGGGGCTTACCCTGAGTGAGCAACAGGTTGCCATGTTGCTGCTGAAGGGCCTGAGTTTCAGGGAGATTGCCGTGGTGCGTGAAACCAGGGAGAAGACCGTGCGTCAGCAGGCTTCATCAATTTATGGCAAGTCTGGTCTGGATGGTCGCCACGCGTTTGCCGCATGGTTTCTGGAGGATTTTCTTACTGCCGGCCCGGTGAGCGAAGCACCACCGGGTGAAGCGCCCGGGGCTACTGCCTAGCGCTCGCGATAGGTGATACGCCCTTTGCTCAGGTCGTAGGGGGTGAGTTCAACACGTACTTTGTCGCCTGTCAGAATGCGGATGTAGTTTTTACGCATCTTGCCGGAGATGTGTGCGGTGACCACGTGGCCATTTTCAAGTTGCACGCGGAAGGTGGTGTTGGGCAGGGTGTCGATCACCTCGCCTTCCATCTCGATCTGGTCTTCTTTTGCCATGTAGCGGCATACCTCGTTAAAAAAGAAGCGCGCATTTTGCCTGAAAGAGGCAGCGCTTTCTACTTTAATTAACGGTAATTCTGGGTGTTGGGGAAGCACGCATTCTGTGGCGATAGATGTTGCCGGCGCTCTTTCTGCCCGCTTCGCCAGCCCTGTTTTCAGGGCATGCCGCGCTCGCCTGTCAGGTACTACAGCAGGGTGGTCCAGCGTCCGCCCACGTAGAGCTCCAGCGGGCGATATTCCGACTTGTAAACCATTTTGCGACAACCTTTAATCCAGTATCCGAGGTAGAGGTAGTCAAGGCCCTGCTCACCTGCCTTTGCAACTTGCCAGAGAATGGCATAGCGGCCCAGGCTGCGTTTTTCCTCTTGCGGATCGAAGAACGTATAGATCGCTGACAG
The DNA here is from genome assembly GCA_030431585.1 of Gammaproteobacteria bacterium. GTDB lineage: Bacteria > Pseudomonadota > Gammaproteobacteria > Pseudomonadales > Halieaceae > Halioglobus. The sequence continues at coordinate 1,422 of JAUIIQ010000228.1, forward strand.
GCCGTCGACAAGTTCGTCGACCACGGATATTGCCACCAGCCTGCCCTCGTCGTAAAAACGGTAGTACCGGGTGCATTCCCAGGCGTTATCGAGAAAGGACAGGTACTGCTCGCGATCTGGCGGATACATATCACCGTCATGGTGGCGCTGCTCTATGTAACGGCGATACAGCTCGAACGCTGCCTCGTCGCGAATATCGCTTGTCAGCTCAACGTCCAGATCCTGGTTGAGGGTGATGCAGCGTCGTTGGGTGCGGTTCGCAGTGAAATCATTGACTGCGATACGTGCCGGGATACAGGCATCGCAACCTTCGCAGTGAGGTCGGTACAGGTGGTTCCCGCTGCGGCGAAAGCCCAGCACAGAAAGGTTGCTGTACAAAACCTGGTCAACCTCCTGGCGGGGGTCAACAAACAGGGTGGTCGCTTCCCTGTTCTCAAGGTAGCTGCAGCTATGGGGGTAGGTCGTGTAGACCTTCAGGTCCCGCAGTGAAGAGGTCACAAAAGTTCTCCGCAAGTCACAGGCAGTCGCCATATGCCGGGATCATGGGCAACCTCTGTAGTTTGGGCAAGGAGGCGCTCGAAGTCCAGCCTGCTGATGTTCCTCGCTCCCATTGAATTGAGGTGTTCGCTCTCAACCTGGCAGTCGATCAGCCTGAAGCCGCCTCGGCGCATAATGTCGACGAGTGCCACCAGCGCCACCTTGGAGGCATCAGTCTCTCTGCTGAACATGGATTCCCCGAAATAGGCTTGCCCCAGGGCAATACCGTAGAGGCCGCCAACCAGTTCGCCCTCGGCGTTCAGGACCTCTATCGAATGGGCGTGACCAATGTGGTGAAGGTCGCAGTAGGCGGCAAGCATATCCTCCCCAATCCATGTGCCCAGGCCGTCTCCACGCAGTTGTGCGCAACTGCGCATAACCTGTTCAAAACGCTGGTCTACGGAAAGATTGAACGCATTTCTACGCAGGGTCTTCCGCAGGGAGCGGGAAATATGCAGCGCATCCGGGAACAGCACCGAGCGAGGCTCCGGCGTCCACCACAGCACCGGTTGGGGCTCTTCATACCAGGGGAAGATACCTCGCCGGTAGGCATCAATCAGTCGCGCTGCAGACAGGTCCCCGCCAACAGCCAGCAGGCCGTTGGGATACTCCTGCGCCTGACTGGTGGGCGGAAACGGGTCATCGCCATGCAGCAGGGGGAGGGCGTAGGACATCGCTCCTTACAGGTTGTCCAGGTACTTCTCGGCATCCAGCGCCGCCATACAACCAAAACCAGCTGAGGTGACAGCCTGGCGGTAGATGTGGTCGCCCACGTCGCCCGCGGCGAACACCCCAGGTACGCTGGTACTGGTGGCGTTACCGTCCAGGCCGCTCTTGATGACGATATAGCCGTCCTTCATATCCAACTGGCCAGCGAAGATGTCTGTATTGGGCTTATGGCCGATTGCAATGAACACCCCGGAAAGGTCTACGTCCGTGGTTTGGTCATCCTTTACTGAACGCACGCGCATGCCGGTTACGCCGCTGTCATCGCCCAGTACCTCATCCAGTGTATGGTCCCACATGATGGTGACCTTGCCCTCCTTCTCGCGGGCGAACAGGCGATCCTGCAGCACCTTTTCCGAGCGCAAGGCATCGCGACGATGGACCACCACCACGTGCTCGGCAATATTGGCCAGGTAAAGTGCTTCCTCGACGGCCGTGTTGCCGCCGCCGATGACGGCGACCTTCTTCCCGCGGTAAAAAAAGCCATCGCAGGTTGCGCAGGCACTCACACCCTTGCCCATGAACGCTTCCTCGGAAGGCAGGCCGAGGTATTGCGCGGAGGCGCCGGTCGCAATGATCAGTGCGTCGCAGGTGTATGAGGAGGTGCCTTGAAGCGTCATCGGCCTCGCCTTCAGGTCCACGGAGTCAATGTGGTCAAAAACCACCTCTGTACCAAAACGCTCAACGTGAGCCTGCATGTCCTGCATCAACTCCGGCCCCTGTAACTCAGCGTGGCCACCGGGCCAGTTCTCCACTTCCGTTGTGGTAGTGAGCTGGCCACCCTGTTGCATACCAGTGATAACAACCGGATTCAGGTTGGCACGCGCGGCATAGACAGCTGCGGTGTAGCCGGCGGGGCCGCTGCCGAGGATAATCAGGGGGATGTGGCGTGCTTCGCTCATCAGTTGTGCTTCCTTCTGGTCTGAGGGCGGTTCAAGTGGCAAACTGCGCCCGTATAGTGAGGCGGACTATGGTACTGTAAAGTCCTATATCCGGCAAAGGCTAGGGCAATTCTAAAAAGCAGCTATAAGCCTTTGAATAAAATACAGAATCAGGCGACAATTGAGCTTTGCTATGGGCGTCATAGCGGCGCTGTAAAGGCGTGAAACAGAACTGCGGGTAAGGATCGGGACAACCGTGCCAGACACGACCAATACAGAATCATTCATGGGACCGCGCCTGCGTGAGGGCGCGTTTATCGGCGTCAGTGCTGTCTGCCTGTATCTGCTACTCGCGCTGTTCACCTACAGCCCGCAGGACCCGGGCTGGTCAGCCAGCGGTGCCGGGGCGGGTATAGATAACCTGGGCGGCCCCACCGGGGCATGGCTGGCCGATGTGTTTTTCTCGCTGGTGGGCTACGCGGCCTACCTGTTCCCCATCCTGCTGGCCTACCGGGCAGTCATCATTTTACTGGAGCGCAACGAGGAAAAGGGCTTTGACTGGCTGACATTTGGCATACGTACACTTGGCCTGGTGCTGGTGATGATTGCCGGGACCGCGTTGGCGGCCATGAACGACACCGGCGGCTCACCATTGCCACAAGGTGCCGGCGGCATCCTCGGCCAGGCGATTGGTGACTCCTTCACCGTGGCCTTCAGTGCCGTTGGCAGCCGCTTGATCCTGCTGTCCGTGTTTCTTTTTGGCATGACCATCTTTACTGACCTGAGCTGGTTGAAGGTAATGGACCGACTTGGCCAGTGGGGGATTAGCGGCTACGAAACGGCCCGTGCCTGGCTGCAGAAGACCGTCGATGACTTTCGCGACCGGCGCAAACGCGAAAAGGCTGTGGAAGCGCGGAAGGTGGTCATCGAAGAGCATGTTGAGAAAGAGAAAAAGCGTAAACCTCCCAAGATAAAGCCCTTGAAGCCCAGGGCAGAAAAATCCGAACGCATAGAGAAAGAGAAGCAGCAGCCACTGTTTGACGCGCCAGTCAGCGGAGAGATGCCACCGCTTGAACTGCTGGACGCGGAGGTCAAGGACCCCAGCAAAGGTTACTCAAGAGAAGCGCTGGAAGCGCTCTCCAAACTGCTGGAGCTCAAGCTCGCTGATTTCGGCGTGACCGCCGAAGTCACAGCGGTCTACCCCGGCCCCGTTATCACGCGCTTCGAGATACAGCCAGCGGCGGGAGTGAAGGTGTCACGTATCTCCAATCTGGCCAAGGACCTGGCGCGCTCGCTTGCAGTGATTTCCGTGCGCGTGGTTGAAGTCATACCCGGGAAATCGGTGGTGGGCATTGAAATCCCCAATGAAGACAGGGAGATCGTGA
>JAUIIQ010000229.1 GCA_030431585.1 Gammaproteobacteria bacterium
CTGGCCAAGCAACCACAGCAATGCCATATGCAGTTTTTCCGCCAGGTACTCTCTCCGCTGGGTCTCTACAACTGCCCGGTGTACCGCAACCAGGACCACGGTCGCCTCGGCGACAAGAACGCCAATGCCGGGGTGCAGGCCTACGACGCGACCCGCGGTGTCACCGCTGACCTGGTGAAGAACTTCAACGCCACGGTTGAGTGCGAGAAAGTGACCTGTCTCTACAATGACGTGAACTGGTGGATTGAGTCGCTGATCGCCAACCCGGATGAGCTGGCCAGGCTGAACTGGGACGAATCCGCGGAGCCGGATTACTTTCTCTGATTGTGCTATTGCTCAGCCGCCTTCGGTAAGAACTGCTTTTCCTTTTTTACCCCATGTTTCTTGTGATGGGCATTGCAGGCTGCTGGGTGTGGTTTGTTGGCGGACGCGCCGCGCCCGGGCCTGACTCCCCTCCCGGGGGCCGCCAAAAGGCGGCATCCATGCCAGGCTCGGGCTCGGCCATCCTTGGCCTCGCACGCCCCCGGGAGGGGAGTCAGGCCCAGACACGTCGCTAGGATGGAGCACGCCAAAAGCTTAATGTACAGGCCGCTTCGATAAAGAGCGCTGGGTATGTGGGGTTGTGTTTCGGGGGGCGTGCGAGCACATGGATGGTCCGGCCGGCGTCCCGGGAGCCCGAGCCTGGCATGGATGCCGCTTGTTGGCGGTCCCCGAAACGCAACCCCACGTAGCCTGCGATCGGCCCGCCCAAACCAAACCAACCTAAAGCGCGGCCAGCAGTTCCCTCTCACACGCTTCGACCACCGCATCCACCGTCACCCGGGTCATACAAACCTGCTCCTCCAGCGGACACACTTTCTTATGACAGGGCCCGCAGGGCACGTCCACCTTGACGATAGTCTCATGACCATGGGACGTATCAGTCCAGCGCTGCTCGGTGGGCCCAAAAACCGTGACACGGGGCGTATCGAATGCGCGACCAAAATGACGCGGCCCCGTGTCGTTGCCCAGCAGCAGGTCCGCATCAGCAAGCAACGACTTGAGTTCACCCAGCGTCAGACAGGGCGCCGTAAGCAGGAAACTGCGCTCCGACATCGCCGCAACAATAGCTTCCGCAAGCGGCTCCTCACCGGGCCCGGGGCTAATGACGACAGCCGCGTCATGGCGGCGCACCAACTGGTCAGCCACAGCGGCAAAACGCTCCGGAAACCAGCACTTTGACGCGCCGAAGTTGGCGCCGGGGCACAGCACGACAAGGGGTTGCTCCGGGCGCACGCCCTCCGAGGCAAGGCGCTGTTCAACTGCAGCATCCGCCTCATCCGTCAGGTAAAGAGTGAGCGCGTCGCCCGGGTGCGGCATACCCAGGGCGCCGGCAAGTACAGCGTAATAGTCGCACAGGGGTAACGGCTCATAGCCGCCTTTTATGCGGTTGGGTACGGCAACAGGGTCGGTCAACAGCAGTCTGCGACCATCGCGATTAAAACCCACCCTGCGCTTGGCGCCTGCGCGGAAGCACAGCCAGGCGCTGCGCAGGGAGTTTGGCAACATCACCGCCAGATCAAACTGCTGTGCACGCAGTCTTGCCAGCTGCTCGCGCCGCTGCTGCTTTGCTTCAGGGGTTTTGTTGCGTCGCGGCCAGAACTCACAGCGCTCCACCCAGGGGCTGCCCTCCAGCAAGGGATACAGATGCCGGTTCATCAGCAGGGTAATTTCAGCGTTGTCGAAGCGCTGGAAAAGGCCGTCAATAAAAGGCGAGGCCATCACCACGTCACCCACCCAGGTGGGCAGAACGAGCAGGATGCGTCGCGGCTCGTATTGGAATTGCAGAGTCTGCATACTGCGGGCACATTTCCGGAGGGGGACAAGGCCCGGAGTATATATTCCGCTGCCATTCCCGGCTACACTGCGCACACTCCAACCCTGCGAGCAACACTACCCATTCGACTGATGGACAGTTTCGAGAAAATATTTGGCAACCCGCACGATCTGGTGCCTGTGCTGGAAGCACGCCGGGCCAAAGGCGAGGTGATCGTATTTGGCAATGGATGCTTCGACCTGCTTCACGTGGGTCACGTGCGCTACCTTGAGGCGGCAAAATCATTGGGTGACGTGCTCGTTATAGCCGTCAATACGGAAGCCTCCATCGCCACTAACGAAAACCGGGAAACGTCAATCAACCCCTGTGAAGAACGCATGGAAGTGATCGCCGCACTGGAGGCGGTTGACTATGTGGTACCCCTCAACGCGGCCATCCCTATTCCGCTCATAGAGCTGTACAAGCCACATATTCAGGCCAAGGGCACTGACTACAACCTGGAGCAGATGCCGGAGAGATTTGCGGTTGAAGCGGGCGGTGGTCGCATCGAGTTCGTTGGCGATGAAAAAACCCACAGTTCCACTGCCTTGCGCCAGGCCCTGCGCGAACGCGGCGAAATCTGATCACCCTTCGGAGGACATTACCATGCGCCATGTTGCTTTCACCTTTGCTCTTGCGACCCTGTTGTTAGCGGGCATCTCACCTCATGCTTTTGCCAGCGAGCCCAATCCTGCGCTGGTACAGGTTATCGAGTCGCGCAGTGAACAGGACCGCACCCGGGACGCTGCCCGTCACCCGCTGGAAACCCTGACTTTTTTCCAGGTCGAGCCGGGCATGACAGTTGCCGAGGCCCTGCCTGGCGGCGGCTGGTACACCCGAATTCTGGCCAATTACCTGGGCAGCCAGGGAACACTTTACGGCGTCAACTACGTAGACCGTATGTGGCCTATGTTCAGCTTCGCCACCGAGGAGTTCATCAAGGGCCAACTGGCGGCCAGTAGTAAATTCCCGGCCATGGTCGCCAGTTTCACCGACAACGGCATCAAGGCCAAAGGCTTTACCTTCAACACGGTGCCGCCCGAAGCCTCAGGCACCGTAGACCGGGTATTGATGATCCGTGCCCTGCACAACCTCAACCGCTTCGAAGCTGCCGCAGGTACGCGAAGCCAGGCCCTGGCCTCGGTGCGCGGCATGCTCAAGGACGACGGCATGGTGGGTGTAGTGCAGCATCGTCTGCCTGAGTCCCAGCCTGATGCTGGCGCTGATGGCAGCCGCGGTTACCTCAAGCAGTCGGCGGTGATCGCGATGTTTGAGGAAGCCGGTTTTGAGCTGGTGGCCAGCAGTGAAATCAACGCCAATGACAAGGACCAGCCCGGGTTGGAAGACATTGTCTGGCGCCTACCCCCCTCACTGCGGGTGAGCGACGACAGCCCCCAGCAGAAAGCCGCAATGCAGGCGATTGGCGAATCGGATCGCATGACACTGCTGTTTCGCAAGGCCCGCTGAACAAGCCCGTCTCCCTACCCCGGCGCTGGCCGCGCCGGGGCCAGGAAGACACCTCTGGCGGCAACTCTGCCGCTGCCACCGCACTGCCGATAGCGGTCACTTTGGCCCCACCATCCACCACCTAGATATAGCTTCTGGTTATTACGTGAAATAATAAAATATCATATGGTAATTTCTTGCTCTCTCGGACAGCCTGCCTATACTGAAAATTCAGGTGGTACGTTGCGCAGCACGCATGGGGTGAGGCGCAACCACACAAGCCGCCTGCCTCTTGGGGAAGCGAGTGGGTGTTAGTCAGAGATGCCCACAGCCAGAGGAACGTGAAAGATCCGGTAGCGGGCCGGAACCAGATCAACCTGGGCATTGTTAAAACCGCTTTACCCCTCATACGCCGCTGAGTCGCTTTACTCCGCGGCGTTTTTTTATGCCGAACACGTTCAGGGGGTATAAAAACCCACCGGGCAACACTGGCAGCCACTTTCACCCACCAATGCCCAAAATCCCACACTCTTTTTGCAGCAATGCGCTATGCTTGGCGTAATATCAAAGGAACAGCCATGGCCAGCATTCAACAACTGCTGCAGGACATTGAAGCCTCCCCTGAGGGGCCAGAGATTACCGCAGTATTCGACTTCGACGGCACCATCATTGCCGGTTATTCAGCAACTGTCTTCATCCGCGAGCAACTGCGCCGCGGCGATGTGTCGCCGCGAGAGTTTCTGGAGATCGTCGGCGCCATGACCAACTTCGGTCTTGGTAATCTTGGCTTTTCAGGCATGATGGCGGTGAACTCCCAGTTCATGCGCGGCATCGACGAGAGCACTTACTACGAGGTGGGAGAAGAGCTTTATACCCGTCAGATCGCCAGGCGCATCTACCCTGAATCACGGGCACTGGTAAACGCGCATCTCGCCAGGGGCCATACTGTGGCCATCATTTCTTCTGCCACGCCCTATCAGGTGGAACCCGCTGCTGCAGACCTGGGCATTGCCCACGTGCTGTGCACCAAGCTGGAAGTTGTAGATGGCAAATTCACCGGCTCGGTCGTCAGCCCAACCTGCTTCGGACAGGGTAAGGTAGACGCCGCCGAAGAACTGGCCGCCGAGGTCAACGGCAACCTGGATGACGCCTTCTTCTATTCCGACAGTACCGACGATCTGCTCCTGCTGGAGCGGGTTGGGCACCCCTGTGCGCTTAACCCCAGCGAGAAGCTCGAGCGGCTTGCGCAAGAGCGGCACTGGCCGGTGGCACGCTTTGGCAGCCGCGGCAGACCCAGCGTAGCCCAGTTTATCCGCTCAGTCGCGGCCACCAGCAGCCTGGTTACCAGCTTTATTGCCGGCCTGCCCATCTACGCACTGACCGGGTCCAAACGCGATTCCATCAACTTCTCATTCTCCCTGTTCGCAGACACCGCCAGCGCGCTGATAGGTCTGGAGCTGGATGTAAAAGGCGAAGAGCACCTCTGGTCTCACCGTCCTGCCGTGTTTGTGTTCAATCACCAGAGCAAGGCGGACGTGGTGATCATGGCGCGCCTGCTGCGCCGCGATATTGCCGGCATCGGAAAACAGGAGATCAAATCGGAAACCCCGATTCTGGGCAAGGTACTGGAGTTCG